>JBDHWD010000015.1:0-44632 GCA_039810005.1 Thermomicrobiales bacterium
TTGATGATGTCTTCGCGCAGGTTGTTCGCACCCGCTGGTTGGAACGGACTGCCTGGTGTCAGGTTCATCAGGATGAACGTCACCAGGGCGATAGCGAGAATCGTCGGAATAAACCACATCACGCGCTTGACGATGAATGCGAACATCTCCGGGAACGCCTTCCTCTGAGCGGTCGCCGACCGGACGATCCGTGCTCGTCGCGGGAACGATCGGGCGAAAGTCCAACGACCGTCACGCAGCCAACCGTGAATCAACCGTCACAGACGCCGCCCCAGGAACTGGAGCCGCTCACATGAGAGGGTTCGAGACATCGCATGCATTGCCAACATGACGGCATGCACACCATGCGCTACTGGCTGCGAATAATCAGCACGCGATTGTTTCCGCGCGGGCCGAAGCGATCTGCGTTTGTAGTGCGATTCGTTCGGCGCGGACTATACACGCATGCGAAAACCACTGTCAAGCGATCGGACAGTTGGATCAGCAGGAAGTGGTCTGCATTTGGTTGGGGAGCTAGCGAGGTCCGTCGTAGAAAACGAGGGCTGCGGCGCCGTAGATCCCTGTCTTGACGCCCAGTTGCGACGGCACGACCTTGACGTTCTCGAGCATGATCGGCATCGCAAATGTGGCGAGCGCCCGACGAGCCGGCTCTAGCAGCGGGTCGCCAATGAGCGATACGCCGCCACCAATGGCGATGACTTCCGGGTTGAAGATGTTGACGAAGCTCGCCATCCCTGCGCCGAGAGCATGGCCGGCGCGCTCCAGCAGTGCCAGCGTGGCAGCATCTCCGTCGCTCGCCGCTTGCCCCAGCGCGCGCGGACCGACATTGTTCCGGTCGCCGGCCGCCCTCAGAATCGCATCGCCCCGGCCGCTATCGACGAGCGCCAGTGCGTCACGAGTCAGCGCCCAGGCGGAGGTATAGGCTTCGATGCAGCCGACTGAGCCGCAGGTGCAGCGAGGACCGTTGAGGTCAACAGTGACATGCCCGAGCTCGCCACCCATCCCGCGCACGCCGTCAATCAGTAGTCCTTCGGAGTAGATGCCGCCGCCGACGCCTGTCCCCAATCCGAGGTACAGGAGATTGCGGGTGCCTTTGCCCGCGCCGAAAAAGACTTCGCCGAGCGCCGCTGCGTTGGCGTCGTTGCTCAAAACAACTTCGCGCTTTGTGCGTTCACGCAACTTCGCAGCCAGAGGGATGTTCGTCCAGCCCGGCAGATTTGGGGAGAAGTAGACAACGCCCGTACGCGGATCCAGCGGACCCGGCGAGGCGAGTCCAACCGGCACGTCGTTCGGCACCTGATTGCTTTCAGCAATGTCATTCACTGCAGCAGCGATACGCTCGATGACTGCGTCCGGCCCGTCGCTTGACTGCGTGCGCTGTTGCGTTTCTGCCTGAATGTCACCGTCGCGGTTTACGACGGCGGCGCGCAGATTGGTGCCACCAAGGTCAACTGCCAGTGCGAGTCGTGCCATTTCGGTCCTCCTGACGGGCTGCTGGGGTCTAGCGAAAGAAGCGATAGCGCAGGAGCGTTCGCAGGACGACGAACGCATCCTTCCAGGAGATCTTCTTGCCTTCCCAGAACTCACGGCCGTTGTATGAGATGGGAACTTCGTAGATCCGGTGGCCATCGCGCAAGATCTTGGCGGTGATTTCCGGGTCAATCCCCCAGCGCATTTGCTGGATGTTCAGCGACTTGGCGATATCAATCGTGAAGACTTTGTAACACGTTTCCATGTCCGTCAGTGTCGTGTCAAACAGCACGTTCGTCACGAGTGTGAGGAACTTATTGCCAAGCGCGTGCCAGAAATACATGGCCTTGTGTTCGCCGAGGAACCGCGAGCCGTAGACGGCGCTGGCGCGTCCTTCGAGAATCGGTCGTAGTAGGACCGGGTAGTCACGCGGGTCATACTCGAGATCAGCGTCCTGGATCAGGACGATGTCGCCGGAGGCATGCTCCAGCCCAGTACGAACTGCTCCACCCTTGCCACGATTCACGTCATGGAATACGACCAGCGTATCAGGATGCTGCCGCTCGGCCTCAAGCTTCTCGCGTGTGCCGTCCGTCGACATGTCATCGACGACGATGATCTGCTTGGTGATCGGCACATCTCGGACGCGTTGGAGGATTTCAGCGATCGTGCGGACTTCGTTGTACACCGGCACGATGACGGTCAGGACGATGTTCTCCTCCGTCATCGGCGTTGCGCCGACACCCGGAACGGTCGCTGATCCCATCTTCCCCGCTTCCCTGGTCTTACTCGCGTGTCACAGAATTGCGTTGCTCAGATCGTCGTCCGTCGCGATGTCTCCGACGCGCTCGGTCACGTACGCCACGTCGATAACGACGCGGCTCTCGCCATTCTCCGGTGCTTCGAACGAGACATCTTCAAGCACCCGCTCGACGATCGTCTGCAATCGACGCGCGCCAATGTCCTCTGTCCGCGCATTCACCTCTGCGGCAACGCGTGCAATCTCATGCAGTGCGTCCTCCGTGAACTCAATCTGCACGCCTTCGGTCGCAAGCAATGCCGTTGCCTGACGTGCCAGCGCGTTGTCCGGCGCAGTGAGGATCTCGTACAGGTCGTCTTCTTCGAGGCTGTCGAGCTCGACACGAATCGGGAAGCGGCCCTGCAATTCCGGGATCAGGTCACTTGGTCGGTGCGACGAAAACGATCCAGCCGCAACGAACAGGATGTGGTCGGTGCGCACCGGCCCGTAGCGCGTCGCGACGACCGAGCCTTCGATAATCGGCAGCAGGTCGCGTTGAACACCTTCGCCCGAGACATCCGGCCCGTAGTCGCCGTCGTTGATCGTCTTGTCGATCTCGTCGATGAAAACGACGCCAGATTCCTCGACACGCTTGAGCGCCTCATCGATGACGCTGTCGATGTCCACGAGCCGCTCGGCTTCTTCGTGCGTCAGAATACGCCGCGCCTCGGCAACCGACACTGTACGCCGCACGCGTGGTGGACCGGACGCGCGCATGATTTCGCGCAGCGTGTCTGGCAGCTCGTCCGGCGCGACGCCGGTGATGATCTCGAACGGCATCATCATCGGGTCGTCGTCCTGGGCCACGTCGATGACAACTGTCTGGTCTTCGATGGCGTTTGTGCCCAGTTGCTCGATCAGCTTGTTGCGGCGTCGGGTTCGGCGGCGCTTGGCCGCAGGAGTCAATGGCTGGGCGTCCTCGGACATATCGGTGGCGTCCGCTTCGATAGATGAATCCATTTGTTCGACGAGCAGGTCGATCAGCCGCTGCACGGCCGCTTTCGACGCTTCCGCGTTGACTGCGTCCATGCGCTCCTTGTGGAGCATGGCGACGCTCGTCTCGACCAGATCGCGAATCATCGACTCGACGTCGCGACCGACATAGCCGGTTTCGGTGAACTTGGTCGCCTCGACCTTGACGAACGGTGCCTTCACGATCTTGCTGACCCGGCGGGCGATCTCTGTCTTGCCGACGCCGGTCGGCCCGACCATCAGGATGTTGCGCGGCTGAACCTCGTCGCGCATGTCCTCGTCGAGCTGCCGCCGTCGCCAGCGCGTGCGCAGCGCAACCGCGACGGCGCGCTTGGCAGCAGTCTGTCCGATGACGTAGCGGTCGAGCTCGGCGACAATTGCCTTTGGCGTCAACTCGGTCATGCCTGCTCCTCCGCGTTCTCGTCATCGTCTTCGCCGTCGTCCGTCGCGTCGATTGATTCGACGACGATGTGCGAGTTGGTGAAGATGCACAGGTCTGCCGCGATCTTCATCGACTCCTGGACGATATCGAGGGCGGAGAGCGAGGTGTGCTCGCGGAGCGCGCGGGCAGCCGCCATCGCATAGGGCGCGCCGCTGCCGATTGAGGCGATGCCATCATCGGGCTGCAGGACGTCCCCCTCGCCGGAGAGGATCAGGATGGTCTCAGCGTCGGCAACGATGAGCTGGGCTTCGAGCCGTCGCAAGTAGCGATCGGTACGCCACTCCTTGGCAAGCTCGACCGCAGCGCGCCGAAGGTCGCCCTTCCAGTCGCGCAATTGAGACTCAAACTTTTCGAAGAGCGTCATCGCGTCGGCGACAGCACCGGCGAACCCGGCGATGACTGCGCCGTCGTGGAGCAAGCGGATCTTCCGCGCGCCGTGTTTGACGACCATGTCACCAAAAGTAACCTGACCGTCGCCTCCGATCGCGACGCTGCCGTCGCGCAGGACGCCGAGAATCGTTGTTGCATGCCAGCGAGTTGGAAGGTTTGATTGGGGATTCAAGCTCAGAATCACTGCCGTTTCTGCATGACAGCGCGGGTGACTGAAAACGGTGGACAGGCCGCGCCAACCGGCAATTCTACCTGACGGCACCAATCGCGGTGGGGCTGGCCAGATGGGGCCGCCGGGCGCTAGAAAGGCACCCGGCGGCAGGCGATCAGGCGGGGATCGCGTCGGCGGTGTTTGAGCTGCGTGTTGCACGTCGGCTGTAGCCGCACGACGTGCATTTCACGTCGGTTTCCTTGCGGTTCGTGTAGACAAGCGGCTCTCCGCATTGCGGGCATTTCTCGCCGGTCGGCTTCAGCCACGAGACATAATCGCACGACTGTGGATCGTCCTTGCGCCAGTTGCTGCAACCATAGAACAGGCGGCCCCGAGTCGAGCGCCGCTCGATCACTTCGCCGACCTGGCACTTCGGGCAGGGGACGCCGATCTTGGTCAGCAGCGGCTTGGAGTTACGACACTCCGGGAATCCACTGCAGGCAAGGAATCGGCCATAGCGGCCCAGCTTGATCACCATCGGACGTCCGCACTTCTCGCAGACCTCATCAGTCGGTTCGTCGCGAACCTTGACGCGCTCCATCGTCTGTTCGGCGTGCTGGAGCGTGTCCTTGAACGGACTGTAGAAGTCGCGGATCACCGGCACCCAGTTCCGCTCGCCGGACGCGATGTCGTCCAGCTCCTCTTCCATGCCGGATGTGAAGCCGATATCAACGATGGCCGGGAAGTGCTCGACGAGGATGTCGTTCACAACGAGGCCAAGCTCGGTCGGTGCGAGGCGCTTCTCTTCGTTCGTAACGTAGTTTCGCGCGAGCAGCGTCGCAATCGTCGGCGCGTAGGTGCTCGGTCGTCCAATGCCATTCTCTTCGAGCGCCTTCACCAGCGTCGCCTCGGTGTACCGGGGTGGCGGCTGGGTGAAGTGCTGCTCGGGCAGGATCTTCAGCAGGTCGAGCAGATCGTTGGCCGTGAGCACCGGCAGCGCGGCGCGGTCGATCTCGTCAACCTCGTCGTCGTCGCGATCCTCGCGATAGGCGCGGATGAATCCGGCGAACTTGATGACAGAGCCGGTAGCGCGGAAGCGGTATGGCTTCTCCTCGCCCGGCCGTCCGGCATCGATGTCGACGCCTGTCGCGTCGAAGATCGCGTTGCGCATCTGGCTGGCGATGAATCGCTTCCAGATCAGGTCATAGACCTTGAACTGCGGACCGGTCAGGTGGCCTTTAACCATCTCTGGCGTGCGCCGCGGATCGGTCGGGCGAATTGCCTCGTGCGCTTCCTGGGCGCCCTTTGCGCGCCGCGTGTAGACAGGCGGCCGCTCCGGCAGGAACTCGGCCCCGAACTTCGACGCAATCGCATCACGGGCCATCTGCTGTGCGACGCTGGCGACGTTCGTTGAGTCGGTTCGCATGTAGGTGATGAGACCCTGCGTGCCCTCGGAGCCGAGGTCGACGCCTTCGTACAGCTCCTGGGCGATCTGCATCGTTCGGCGCACGGGATAGCGCAGCTTGCGCGATGCTTCCTGCTGCAGCGTACTCGTCGTGAATGGCGGTGATGGTCTGCGCTGCGTCTCACGCGTCTGCACGTCTGCGACGACGTATTCAGCGCCTTCCAGCCCGGCGAGGACTGCGTCGGTCGACTCCTTGTCGGCCAGCTCGGCCTTCTTACCGGAGATGCGTGACAGGCCGGCCTTGAAGACGTTGGCTTTGTTGGTCGCTGCGCCATGCTTCTTGAGCTCGGCATCGATCGACCAGTATTCGCGCGGCACAAACGCGTCGATCTCGCGTTCGCGCTCGGCGACGAGCCGCAGCGCAACAGACTGAACGCGCCCGGCCGACAGCCCGCGCTTGACCTTCTTCCAGAGCAGCGGCGAGATGCCGTAGCCCACCAGCCGGTCGAGCACACGGCGCGCCTGCTGCGCGTCGACGAGGTCCATGTCGATCTGGCGTGGATTATCCATCGCCGCGCGCACCGCGTCTGGCGTGATCTCGTTGAAGACGACGCGCTTCACCTTCGTCGGGTCAGGCTGCGTCGCTTCGGCCAGATGCCAGGCGATTGCCTCGCCCTCGCGGTCGGGGTCAGTCGCCAGGATGACCTCGCGCGCCTTCTGAACGGCGGCCTTCAGTTCCTTCACCGTCTTCGACTTGTCGCGAGGAACGGTGTACTTCGGCAGGAAGTCGTCATCAACGTTGATACCGAGCGTGCTCTTTGGCAGGTCGCGGACATGGCCCATCGAGGCGCGGACAGAGTAGCCTCGCCCCAGGTACTTCTCGATCGTGCGCGCCTTGGCTGGTGATTCAACGATAACGAGACGGCCGTTGGATGCGGATCGGGTTGTTGATCCCTTTACCGTCCTGGTGGTGGTCTTCTTCGCTGTCGTCTTCTTCGGTTTCGTTCCGGTCGTTGGTTTCGTGGCCATTTCTATCCAATTACGTGGTTGCGGAGGCGGTCGACGTACGTGCTGAAACACCTGCCAGCAGTTCTCGAATACCGCCGATCATCTCACTATAACAATGTTGTCGAGCCGCGTTCCCGCAGCTCTTCGACAAGCTGTTTCACTTCCTGCGTCCGCGATCGATCGCAGATCAGCAGTGCATCATCGGTGTCGATCACGACGACATTCTGCAGCCCAAGCAGGGCAACGAGACGCCCCTGGCCGAAGACAAAGCTGCCCTGCGCATCGCGAGCCAGCAGCTCGGCGTTGATTGCCAGGTTCGCGCTCGGGTCACTCACGTCTGCGCTGATGGTACCGAGGCCGTGCCAGTCGCCCAGGTCAGTCCAGCCAAATGTGGCGGGCACGACGGCGACATGGGTTGACGGCTCAAGAATGCCATGATCGATCGTTACGTCGGAGACGGTTGGCCAGATGGCGTTCAGCGTCTCCTGCTGTCGCGGCGTATCCCAATCGGCGGCAATGCGCTCCAGCGCGCTGGCCAGCTCGGGAAGATGGGTCCGCATCTCGTCAAGCAGCACGCGCGCCTTCCAGACGAACATGCTGGCGTTCCACAAATACTCGCCAGACGCGACGTATTCCTCAGCGACCTCCGCGTCGGGCTTCTCCTTGAAACGGTCTACCTCGCGTGCCTGCAAACCTTCGAATGTGCCGAGCGGCGCGCCGGCGTGGATGTATCCGTAACCCGTCTCAGCATAGCTTGGCTCAATACCGATCGTGACCAGGTAATCGCGACGCGCAATTTCTATCGCGGCGCGGACAGCCTGCTCAAAATGCCGGCGCTCGGTGACGATGTGATCTGCAGCGAACGATCCGACAATCGCCTCCGGGTCGCGCGTGAGCGCAATCGCGGCACCGAGCCCGATGGCAGGCCCACTGCCGCGCGGCATCGGCTCGGCGATGATCTGATCGGCACTCAGCTCCGGCAGCTGGCGCTGAACCTCGCTTACGTGCGCTGCGCCGGTAACGACCAGAATGTTCTCGCGACATGCGAGGCCGCTGAGACGGTCAACCGTGTCCTGGATCATCGTCCGCGGACCCGGGAGGGGTAGCAGAAATTTCGGTCGCTTGGCACGACTCACCGGCCAGAGACGAGTGCCGCTCCCGCCAGCCGGGATGACCGCGAAGAACTGTCCCGTCATATGATCCTTCAAGAAGCCACCCACGTTCTCGTTACGAACACGTCCTGTGATCTCCTCGCAATCCTCAGGCCCGAACGTAGTACTGCGGGGCCGTCTGGCGGACAAGACCCTTCAGTTCCATCTCGAGCAGCGTGCCGGTTACCTCGTAGATCGGCCGCCCGCTGGCCAGACATATCTCATCCAGATGCACAGGATCGGTGCCGATCAGCGCGTAGAGTATGCGCTCTCCGGCGGATTCCGGCAGCGTCATCCGCACCTGAACGTGCGCCTGGTGGTTTGCGAGATGCAGCTGCTCCAGAACGTGTGAAGCGTCGGTGATGAGCGTTGCTCCATCGCGAATGAGCGCGTGGCACCCGGCGCTCGCGTTTGACGTCGCCTGGCCCGGAACAGCGAAGACATCGCGACTCTGATCCGCTGCGAACGACGCCGTCAGCATCGCGCCGCTTGCCGTCGGCGCTTCGACAACGATGACGCCACGCGACATCCCGCTGATGATCCGATTGCGTGCCGGAAAGTTTCGCGCGTCCGGCTTGGTGCCGACCGGATACTCGCTCACCAGCGCGCCTTGTTCTATCACGCGTTCAGCCAATCGGCGATTCTGCGCCGGATAGATCGTGTCGGGTCCGCTACCCAGAACGGCAATGGTGCGTCCGCCAGCCTCGACGGCTGCGCGATGAGCGGCGGTGTCGACGCCGTAGGCGAGCCCACTCACGATCGTGATGCCGGCCGACGCCAGATCAGCGGCGAGGCGCGCGGCCATGTCCAATCCATAGCGTGTTGCCCGGCGCGTACCGACGATCGCAACCGCGGCTTCGTCTTCGGGCACCAGGCTGCCTCGCGCGTACAGCACCGTCGGGGCGCCGGGCACGTGCTGCAACAATCGCGGGTAGTTGCTGCTATCAGCAGTAATCGCGTGGACGCCAGCGCGTTCCATGCGACGAATCTCGGCCTGTATGTCGAATGTCTCGCGGGTGCTGTGGATTGCGCGCGCCATCTCGGCTGACACCCCTGCTTCACGCAGATCGGCAATCGACGCGTCCCAGGCGTTGGCGATGGATCCGAAGAGAGAGATGAGGCGCGCGAGGCGGGCCGGACCGATGCCCGGAACGCTCTGGAAGCCGATCCACGGCGCCAGGCGTATGTGTTCGTCTGATTGGAGGTCAGTCTGCTCCGCCACCGCGTTCGTCCTTCGTCTCCCGAATGAGCCGCGCAGTTATACGGACTCGCCCTCGACCGCGTCAATGCACGCTCGGGCACCCTTGCGTCGGCTTTCAGCGGTTGCCACCATACCGCGACCCAACCGCCGTTGGTGCAGGCAATGTCTGCGGAACACTCTCCAGCGCGGCGTGGACCGAATCGACGGGATCTGGTCGACGCAGTACCGCTCGTCGTCGGATTCGTTGTATTAAATGTCGTAGCCGAGATCATAGACAGCCGCATCGGTTGCTGTCATCCAGGCGAGAAACACTCGGTTGGCTCGCACATCTCTGAGTCCGAAACGACCTTCCGCCATCTGAAGAAGTGTCGCGAAGACCAGCATCTCGATGGTGCCGCGGCAATTGCCGACAGCGACGGTGCTAGAATGCGCGCGTTGTGGTGTTCGTCCCGCGTGACCGGTACGTGGGCGGCGCGGAACCGAGCCCGCGATTGCGGCAGGCGATAACGGTAGATTGGAGTCGGGCGTGGAGATTGACCTCCAGCCATATGCCTATTTTGAAGGCGAGATCGTCCCAGCTGACCAGGCCAAGGTGAGTATTGCGACGCACGCGTTGCAATACGGCACCGGCGCATTTGGGGGCATCCGCGGATATCTGGATGTCAGCGGTGAGACGATCAACATCTTTCGCCTGCCGGATCATACGCGGCGGCTGATGAATAGCGCCCGGATCCTGCGCTGCGAGCTGAACCTGGATGCCGATGGTCTCGCTGGCGTGATTCAGGACCTCGTCGCGAAGAACAACCCGCACTCGAATGTGTACATCCGTCCTTTCATCTATAAAGCGGGTATTGAGCTGACTCCGCATCTGAAGGGCATCCGCGATGAGATCGCGATCTACGTCATCCAGCTCGATGACTACTTCGCGATGGATCATCCGCTGCGCCTGATGGTCTCGGCCTGGACGCGCATCGCCGATAACATCATCCCGAGCCGCGCCAAGATCAGCGGCGGCTACATCAACTCGAGCCTGGCCAAGGATCAGGCTGCCGAGGCCGGATTCGACGATGCGCTCATGCTCAATGAGCGCGGCAAGATCTCAGAAGCTAGCGGCGCAAACCTGTTCATTGTGCGCAATGGCACGCTGATCACCTCGCCGGTGAACGGCGACATCCTGGAGGGCATCACTCGCCGCAGCATTGCCAAGTTCGCGCGCGATCTCGGCATTGCGCTCGAAGAACGCGAGATCGATCGTTCCGAGCTGTATGTCGCGGATGAGGCGTTCCTGTGTGGCACAGGCGCGCAGGTTGCCGCGATCGGCAACATTGATGGCCGCCCGGTTGGCAATGGCGAACGTGGCCCAATCACCCAGCGGATCCAGGAAGTGTTCTTCGCCTGTGTCAAGGGCGAGGACCCGAGATACGGTGACTTGCTGACAAAGGTGCCAGTTCGCCCGTAACATTTATGCGTTCGGCGATTTCCGTGAAGAACGATCGCCGATTCCGAACGTTTGCGGCGTTTTTTTGGAGCGTGCTATACTGCGCCAGAGGCCAGCACAGATTGAGACCCGAATCGCAGGCTACCGGCGCTACGCTCGGTCGCGTCGAGGGGAATCGGCACACGCGAATACGATCCCGTAGCGTGGGTGGCGAGACCTGATTCGGAGTATCGACGGCGCGGTCGTACTGACTCGGTAAACCCTGTGGGGCGGGAGGCGAAGGAGCAACGATGGAACCGTTACTCCAGGTGAAGAATCTGAAGACTCAGTTCTTCACGCAAGACGGCGTCGTCAGAGCAGTGGATGACGTCTCGTTCGAGATCTTGCCGGGCGAAACGCTCGGCGTCGTAGGTGAGTCCGGTAGTGGTAAGAGCATCACGGCGATGTCGCTGATGCGCTTGATCCCAAGCCCGCCGGGCAAAATCGTGAATGGCTCAATCTCGTTTGAGGGTGAAGACATCCTCGGCATGAGCGACGAAGAGATGCGCCACGTTCGGGGCAACAAGATCGCCATGATCTTCCAGGACCCGATGACGTCGCTCAATCCGGTGCTGTCGATCAACCGGCAGATCAGCGAGTCGCTTGAGCTCCATATGGGAATGAGCAAGAGCCAGGCGCGCAACCGGGCGATCGAGCTGCTCAAGATGGTCGGTATTCCGAACGCCGAGCAGCGCGTCGACCAGTATCCTCACCAGTTCTCTGGTGGTATGCGCCAGCGTGTGATGATCGCTATGGCGCTTTCCTGCAACCCGAAGATGCTGATTGCGGACGAGCCGACGACCGCGCTCGACGTGACCATCCAGGCGCAGATTCTCGACCTGATGCGGAACCTGCAGGCAGAGCACGATACCGCGCTTATGCTGATTACCCACGACCTCGGCGTCGTGGCCGGTATGTCGGACCGCATCCAGGTGATGTACGCCGGACATATCGTCGAGACGGCAGAGACTGAGGAGCTGTTCGCGAATCCGCGACATCCGTATACAGTCGGCCTGCTGAACTCGATTCCGCGTCTTGATGCAACTCGTAAGGAAAGGCTGGAGCCAATCCGTGGCCTTCCGCCGGACCTGATTGATCTTCCCGACATGTGCCCGTTCCTCCCGCGGTGTGATTATGCTCGCGAGAAGTGTGAGCAGCAGAATCCGCCGCTGATGAACGTTGCTGCGGGCCATCAGTCCGCATGCTGGTACTGGGAAGAGGTCAGCAAGGAAGGACCGCGAGCATAATGGCAACTGAGACCGTAGTGCCGGCAGACAAGCAGGCTGCCAACGATCACGAAGTCCTTCTTGATGTCAAGAACCTCGTGATGCACTTCCCGCTGACACAGGGCATCATCTTCCAGCGCAAGGTCGGCGCTGTTCAGGCTGTCGACGGCGTGTCGTTCAACGTCCGCCGTGGTGAGACGCTCGGCCTCGTTGGTGAGTCCGGCTGCGGCAAGAGCACGACCGGTCGTGCCATCCTGCAGCTCTACAAGCCGACGTCTGGCGAGGTGATCTATCAGGGCCGCGACCTGACCAAGCTCGATGGTGGCGATATGCGCAAGATGCGCCGTCACCTGCAGATGATCTTCCAGGATCCATACGCTTCGCTAAACCCGCGTATGACGGTCGGTTCGATCATCTCCGAGCCGATGCAGATCCATAATCTCGTTCCGCGCGATCAGCGCAACCGTCGGGTGCAGGAGCTGCTCGAGACAGTCGGTCTGAACCCGTACTTCGCCAACCGCTATCCGCACGAGTTCTCGGGCGGTCAGCGACAGCGAATTGGTGTTGCCCGCGCGCTGGCAGCCAGCCCGGACTTCATCGTTGCTGACGAGCCGGTCTCGGCGCTGGACGTGTCGATTCAGGCGCAGATCGTGAACCTCATGGAAGACCTCCAGGAGCAGTTCAATCTGACCTACCTGTTCATCGCCCACGACCTGTCGGTTGTGAAGCACATCTCGAACCGCATCGCGGTGATGTACCTCGGCAAGATCGTCGAGCTCGCAGACCGTGAAGCGCTCTACGAGGATCCGCTCCACCCGTACACGAAGGCTCTGCTCTCGGCTGTGCCGATTCCGGACCCGATCGTTGAGAAGCGTCGTGAGCGCATTATTCTGACCGGCGACGTGCCGAGCCCGATTAACCCGCCATCGGGTTGTCACTTCCATACACGGTGTCCGTATGCGATGCCGGTGTGCCGCGAGATCGACCCGATCTTCGCGGACCAGGGCAACGGCCACTTCGTGGCTTGCCACCTGTATCCGGGTTCTGGTGCGGATCAGTCGACGGCGAACATCTCAACCGCCAGCGCCTGATTTCAGAATTCACGCTAATCCACGAATGCCACGGCCAGCGCCGTGGCATTCGTCATCTCGTCTGGTGTTTACTGACGTGTGTGGCGTTAACGTGGAGTAGCTAGAGTAGCGAGGGTATGTTCGGCACAACCCTGTCAAGTGATGTCATTCTGGCGCGGGTTATCGCCTTCGTCATTGCCGTCACGATCCACGAGTTCTGCCACGCCTGGTCGGCGTATCAGCTTGGCGACCCGACCGCTGCCCGCCTCGGTCGTATCACACTCAACCCCGTCGCTCATTTCGACCCGATCGGTTTCATCGGCCTGATGATGATTGCAATTGGCTGGCCGGCTTTCGGCTGGGGACGACCGGTGCCGGTCAATCCCGGGCTCCTGCGCTGGGGGCACCGCGGCATGGCGCTGACGGCACTTGCCGGCCCGCTGTCCAACGTCGTTCTGGCGATCCTGTTTGTGGTGCCACTGCGTCTGCTGAACGCCGAACCTGTCGGGTTTGCCGACGTGCTCGTCACGCAGATGATCTTCGTGAATCTGCTGCTGGCAGCATTCAACATGATTCCCATTCCGCCGCTCGATGGCCTGAAGATCCTGAATGGCGTCCTGCCGCCGTTCTGGTATCAGTTCACCGCGCCCATGGAGCGCTATGGGTTTATCGTCCTGTTCGCCGTCGTTATCATCGGCGGTCGCGCTGGGGCAGAGGTCATCAGCGCCATGTACGCGCCGGTGTATGACCTGTTGCGAACGGCCATCGTTGGATCGCTGCCGTTGTGAGTCTCGCGATTGCCGCAGTGCCCGACAAACTGGGACAGCGAGCGCGACCTGTCGTTCATCGGCTGCGACAGGGCATTCGTGCGCTGCGCAATCAGCCTGATCCGGCACTTGATGCCCGGCTGCGCTCCCTCGTTGGCAACGACGAGCTGTGGGCTCTGCTGGCCCGTCTGACGCCGTTTGATCGCCGTCATCACCTGGCGGTCCACGATACGCTCCTGGCTGCCGGGTGCGACGATACGGATGTTCTTCGAGCCGCGCTGCTCCACGACGTGGGGAAGGCGGACTCTCGCCAGCGTGTGGGACTCGTGCATCGCGTCGTCACGGTGCTGTTCCAGGGTCGGACGAGCGGATTGCTGAACCGGATCGCCCGTCAGGATGCCGGTTGGCTTCGGCATGGCCTCTGGCTCAATCTGCACCACGCGGCGCTCGGCGCGGACCTTGCAGCGCTCAGCGGTGCGAGCGCCCGTGTCTGTGATCTGATTCGCCTGCACGCCGACGGCGACGCGGCAGCGCAGGACGCTGGCCTCCGAGCGCTCCAGATGGCCGACAGCGAGGCGCTGCTGTGAGCGATCAGCGATCTGCCGTCATGCTTGACGGCTACCAGTTGCGGCTGCCGAGCTTCGAAGGACCGATGGATGTCCTGCTGTCATTGATTGAGCGGGAGCGGCTGGACATCTCCGACCTTTCACTGGTGGCAGTAACAGATGGATTTCTGTCCTACATCGAATCGATGGAACGGCCGCCGGCTGCGCTACTGGCCGAGTTCGCCGGCATCGCTGCGCGACTGCTGGTGCTCAAGTCTCGCGCAATGCTGCCACGGCCGCCTGCTGCCGAAGAGGAGCCGAGCGCCGACGATCTGGCTCAGCAGTTGCGCGAGTACCAGCAGATGAAGCTGGTTGCCCAGGCGCTTCGCGAGACACACGAACAGGGGCTGCGCTCTTTCAGCAGGCCGCCGCGCACCGATACACCCAAACGGCTCGTGTTCGTCGCGCCGCCGGTCAGCTCGCTGAAGCGCGCGTTCGCTCGTTCTCTGTCTCGCGCTGTGCCAGAAGCACATGTTGCGCCGCTGCGTCGGATCGTCACGATCGGGGAGATGCTGGATCGCATCACGTCCCAGTTGAGCCGTCTAAGCCGGCCGCGGCCGTTCCGCGAGCTGATTGGTGCCCGCGATCGTGAGTCAACAATCGTCGGCTTTATCGCGCTCCTCGCGCTCTGGCGGCGAGGTGACATCGACGTGCGCCAGGACGGACTCTTCACTGACATCGAGGTCACGAACGTCGGATCAGGAGCATTCGCGGATGACTGACCGTCCGACGACCGACCAGCAATTGCCACTCGACATCGTGCCGATCGAGGAGGCAGTTCCGGCAATCGAAGCGCTGCTGTTCGCGTCCGGGGAGCCAGAAGACGTGCCGACGCTCGCGGCCGCGCTGGAGTGGAGCCAGCGTGACGTACGGCGGGCCATCGACGCGCTGGACGAAGAGCTGCGCGCACATCCGCGCGGAATTACGCTGCAGCGGGATGGGGACAGGGTACGACTCGTTACTGCTCCGCGCTATGGGCGGGCGGTCGAGCGTCTGCTCGGCATCGAGCGCCAGGTAAAGCTTTCGAGCGCAGCGCTGGAGACGCTCGCCATCGTTGCCTATCGCCAGCCAATTATTCGACCGGAGATTGAAGCCATCCGGGGCGTGGACTCGAGTGGCGTGCTCGCAACGCTAGTCGCGCGGGAGCTTGTTGAAGCGCGCGGTCGCCGCCTCGGGCCAGGAAATCCGGTTGAGTACGGGACGACGGCAACATTCCTGCAGTTCTTCGGCTTGCCGTCGCTGGACGCGTTGCCGCCGCTCGACCCGGTCGAGCAAGGCGACGACGTGCTAAAGAGCATCACGACCTGACGGCAGCTAGCCCCTGAATACGCTCGACAGCAGTAACGATCTCCCTGACGGCAACATCCACGTCGTGGTCGGTTGTATCTTTCCCGACAGTCAGACGGATAGAGCCGTTGGCTCGCTCGGGCTCGATGCCGAGCGCAGTCAGGACATGGGACGGCTCAGTCGAGCCAGTGGTGCACGCCGAACCGCTTGAGGCTGCAATACCGGCCATGTCCAGCGCGAGGAGCAGGGCGGGTCCGTCGACACCGGGGAACGCAAGATTAGCATTGCTCGGCAGTCTGAGCGTCGGATGACCATTGAGCTGTGCGTTCGGGGCCCGCTCAAGGATCGCTTCAATCAGGCGATCGCGTAGCCGTCGGCTATGCGCCGTGCGCTCGTCCATCTCATCTATAGCGAACTGCATCGCGGCGACACAGCCAACAATCCCGGCCACGTTCTCTGTTCCGGCGCGTCGCGTATTCTCCTGTCCGCCGCCGTGCTGCAGCCAGTCGATGGGCGTTCCTGCCCGGCAATAGAGCAAGCCGATTCCCTTTGGCCCATAGAACTTGTGCGCCGTAATCGACATGAGGTCAACGCCCAGCTCATCTGGCACAACCGGCAATGCGCCAATGGCCTGGACCGCGTCGGTGTGCATGATTGCGCCGGCAGCATGCGCGATGTCGGCGATCTCGCGAATCGGCTGAATCGTGCCGATCTCGTTGTTTGCCAGCATCACCGAGACGAGGCAGGTGTCGGACGTTATCAGCGGACGGATCGTCTCCGGCTGGACGATACCGTCGGCGTCAGGCATTGCGAGCACAACCTCAAACCCGTGACGTTCCATGGCCTCGGCCGAGTGCAGCACGGCATGATGCTCGATGGCCGAGACGACGATGCGTCTACGCCCGGGGTGGTTGAAGTGATGCCACCAGGCAACGCCCTTGATCGCCAGGTTGTTCGATTCAGTTGCGCCACTCGTGAAGATGATCTCCTGCGGAGCGCAGCCAAGCAATGTCCCAGCCGTGTCGCGAGCCCAATCAAGAGCAATGCGCGCATCGCGACCGATTTCGTAGACGCTGGATGGGTTGCCAAATCGTTCGGTCAGGAAGGGCAGCATGAGGCTTACGACGTCCGGATCTACCGGCGTCGTGGCGGCATGGTCAAGATAGATTCGCGGGCGAGGATCCACGGCGTATCCTGTTTCGGGGTTGAGTCGTCAGGCCTGAGCGTGGCTTGAGGAGTCGGCCTGAGAAGCTTGTGCGGGCTGCTCCTGGGGCGGACTGATCAGGTCAGCCAGGGTGGTTGAGTCGAGCACGTCAATGATGTTGTCGCGCACCTTCAGCCAGACGGACCGCGTTGCGCAGCCGTCAATGAGTGGGCATTGCTCATCGGGCTCAACTTCGGAGACACAATCCCAAGGCGCAATCGGACCTTCCAGGACGCGATAGACATCGCCAACCCGAATTGCGGCCGGTTCGCGAGCCAGCTCATAGCCGCCATGCGCACCACGCGTGGACGCAACCAGACCGGCGCGCCGGAGCATGCCGAGGAGCTGCTCCAGATAGGACTGCGGGACGGCTGAATCGTGTGCGATCGTCCCGAGAGCCGATGGCCCTTCGCCGTACGTACGCGCCATGGCGACCATCGCTCGAAGTCCATATTCTCCGCGGGTCGAAACTTTCATGCGGCCGCGTCCTTTCGCGCTCGCGCTGGGGTGGTGTTCAAGATATCGTACACCTGTTCGTTCAGTACCGCAAGTGCGAATGATTGGCGGATGGTACTGAGACTCATTAGCAGAAAGTGTATACCATCCCGCAAATCCACGCCTCAGGCGAGGCGCAATCTCCTACGCAGGAGACGTACCCCGGAGCGGTACCAGGCGAACTGGCGACTCTGGACATGATCGTAGACATGCCAGAGGCGATCGGTCGTGAAGACCCCGCGATAGCGCCCGTTTTCAACGACTGGCACGGCCGATTTGTCCGCTTGCATGAGCCATTGATGCACGTCATAGAGTGAATCATCGGCCTCGACCGCATGGACATTCGGGTCCATCAGGTCCACCACGCGCAGGCGATGACGGCTGGTCTGGTTGGCCATGATGTCGCGCCGCCAGAGCATGCCGACAACGGTGCCGTCCTCCACGACGACCACGTCGCGTGGCCCGCCAGAGATTGCCGATAGCAGCGCTTCGTTCGGCTGAACGCCGCCGCCGTCCCAGAGTGCATACTGGCCGACCGGCAGACCTCGAAGCGACATCTCGGTGGCGACCATGCGGAACTCCATTGACGCGGCAACGACGATGAAGACCGCGACAAGCAGCATCACGTAGTCTCCGAGGGCGATGCCGCCGACCGTCATGAGCACGGCAAAGGCGCCGCCGATAATCGCTGCGATCCGGGTTGCTTCCAGTCGGCTGCGGAAGGTTGCCAGGAACGCGCGCAGCACCCGGCCACCGTCCATTGGGAACGCTGGCAGTAGGTTGAAGAGTGCCAGCAGGATATTGGCCAGCCAGAGCTGGACGACGAACCCGGGGAGGGACAGCTCGCTTGAGATCATCAGGATGCTCACCGGATCAGAAATAGCGCGTATTGCGGCGATCATCATGATACCGGGTGTGATCGCCAGGGCGATTGCGATATTGGTCGCCGGACCAGCCAAAGCAATGACCGTCTCGGCTCGCGGCGTGAGTGGTGTGTACTCAAACCGCGCAACACCGCCGATCGGCAGCAGCGTGATGTCCTCGACGTGAATGCCGTAGCGGAGTGCTGCGAACGCGTGGGCGAGCTCGTGCAGCAGCACACAGCAGAACACGACCAGCACGATGACCAGGCCGAAGAGGGCACCGCTTACACCCCCGCGAGCGCGAATACCCCACTCGTACACCACCCACAGCAAAACGAGCGCAAACGAAGGATGCACCCTGATCGGGATCCCGTTGGTGCTGCCGAGCGATATGACCTTGCCGAACACGCTCTCCTGCTCGCTCCTGCGGTCCACGCACACCTGACAGGCCATCGGAAGATAGCCGCAGCGCCATGATAGCAGACGAAAATTCGCTGGTTATTCGGCAGGTGGTGGAGCGCGGCCTGTCGAGACCGCCATTATCGCGGCATATAGCAAGAATCAGGCCACGAGTATGATACGATGATCTCGACGTGCGAACCGAAACATTTAGAGCGTTCGCATGGCAGGAGGGAGGGTCACTAGCCATGTCAAGGATGCACGCTGGATATGACCTTATTACCGAACAACGCCAATGGATCTCACCCAGCCTTATCGAGGCAAATTACATCCTGAGCCTGTCGCGCCAGGAGCTGGAAGCAGTTATCAATCAGGAGCTTGACGAAAATCCTGCGCTAGAAGCATCGAACGAACAGATCTGTCCTCGCTGCGGTGGCATCCTCGAAGGGACGTTCTGTGCGACCTGCATGATCAATCACGCCGAGCAGCCGAAGCAGGACTCCTGGGAGGACTTCCCTGAGGTCGCCTATCAGGCGTCGGTCACCCGCGACGATTCCGATGACTTCGACCCGATGACGCTGGTAGGCGATAACCTCAGCCCTCGCGATCGTGTCGCACTTGACTTGCCAACGCTTATTGATGGTTCCCTGATACCCATCGCTGAGTACCTGCTGGATTCGCTCGATGAGCGCGGCTACATTGACGCGAATCTCCGCGATGTCGGTCGGTTGTTCGACGCGAGCGCTCAGGACATCGAACAAGCGCTCGGCGCTATCCAGACGCTTGCGCCGGTCGGAGTGGGTGCGCGCGACCTTCGCGAGTGCCTGATGCTGCAGCTCCGCTACCTGGCCGATAGCGGCGCGGACATTCCCGAATCGGTCTTCGACATCGTCGATCGTCATCTCGATGACCTCGGCAGCCACAAGTTCGGACTTATTGCGCGCGAGCTTGGCGTATCGGCTGAAGTAGTCGAAGAGGCGCGCGACTATATCAGAAGCAATCTCACCCCGTTTCCACTGCAAAGCCAGGAAGCCCAGCAATGGCGCACTCCGGTCGACGACGGCTACGTCGCTCCCGATGTCGTCATCAGCATCAAGGATGGCGAGCTGATCATTGAGGTTGTCGAGTCGCGTTATTCGCGACTGCGGGTCAACGACGTCTACGATCAGATGGCGCGCGTCGCACAGGCAAGCCGCAAGTCGAATGAGATGGACGCAGACACGCGCGCTCATGTTCGCGATCATGTCGCGCGCGCCCGGCTCTTTCTTGGCAACGTCAAGCAGCGGCATGAGACGCTCGCGCGGATCTCGCGCTGCGTGGCGGACATGCAGGAGGACTTTCTGCGCGGCGGCGTGCGCAAGCTCCGACCGCTGACCCGCGCGACCGTTGCAGCCCAGGTCGGCGTTCACGAATCCACGGTGTCGCGAGCCACGGCGAACAAGTACGTGATGCTGCCCACGCGCCAGGTCATTCCCTTCAGCGATTTCTTCACGCCATCGCTGAGCGTGAAGGACATGATCAAGGAGATGATCGAGAACGAAGAGCAATCGCTGACCGACAAGCGGATCGTCGAGCTGCTGAATCGTCGTGGTGTGCGCATCGCCCGACGGACAGTTGCGAAGTATCGTGCCGAGCTGAATATCCTGCCCAGCACATTGCGCTGATCGTCGGGGGCTATAATCGGCAGCGGTGCGGCAGTCTGAGACAACACGATAATGGAGGCGCGATGCTACCTCGGCATATCCTGCGAGTGGATCAGTTCAGTCGAGGAGATCTTCAGCAACTCCTGACTCACTCCCGGGAGATGCGCCGCATCGCAGACGCCGGTGGGGATGAGCGCCTCAAAGGCAAGATTCTAGCGACACTATTCTTCGAGCCGAGCACGCGGACGCGACTGAGCTTCGAATCGGCAATGTTGCGCCTCGGCGGCGAGGTCATCTCGTCCGAGAGCGCTGATCACACGTCGTCCGCCGTCAAGGGCGAGTCCCTTGAGGACACGATCCGGATTGTCGAGTCCTATGCCGACGCGATCGCCATCCGCCATCCGCTGGCCGGTGCAGCCGAGACGTCGGCGTCTGTGGCATCAGTGCCGATTCTGAACGCGGGCGACGGGCCACGCGAGCACCCTACGCAGGCGCTGCTGGACCTCTATACCATCTACGATGAGCTTCACCGCATCGACGACCTGACTGTTGCGCTGGTTGGCGACCTGCGCTTTGGTCGCGCGCCGAGGTCGCTCGCGATGCTGCTGACGCGCACCGAGCGCTGTCGCATTCTGCTCGTCGCGCCTCCGGGCATCGAAATGTCGCAGGACGTGCTGGCCTACCTGGACGCGCACAACGTCGTTTGGGAGCAGCTGCACGACCTCGAAGAAGCGCTGCCGCGCGCCGATGTCATCTATATGACGCGCGTGCAGAAGGAACGCTTCCCCAGTGTGGATGCATATCGCCGAGTCAGCGGCTCTTACCGACTGGGCGAGGAGCACCTTGCGCGGTTGAGGCAGGACGCGATCATCATGCACCCGCTCCCGCGCGTGGATGAGATTGACACCACCGTTGATGCCGATCCTCGCGCGGCCTACTTCCGTCAGGCACGCAATGGCGTCTACATCCGAATGGCCCTGCTGGATCTGCTGCTGAGGTCGCGGATTCGTACAGCGTAGCGCCGGTCAGCCGTCTGCCTCTGTCGCGTTCGTCGCCGCATTAGCATGATCAACCGTTACGGCGCGTCGCAAGTTGTACAGGCCGATCAGGATCAGGATAACGGCGATGAACACGATTACCTTCAAGACGCCGAACAGGTCAGCGAAGGCACCGGCAAACAGCACTGGCGCGAATGAGGCGATGTTCGAGATCGTAAAGTAGGTCGCGTAAACACGCGCCAGACCTTCTTGCGGGCTGCCTTCCTGGAGCAGTGTCTGACTTGGTACAAGGATGAACGCATTTGAGATGCCGAGCATCGCGGCGCAGAAGACGGCGAAGATCGTCACGCCAAGTGCCACGTTATTGTTAGCAAGCCCGAACAGTCCAGCGATTGGCTCACTGAGCGCAAAGAGCGTCAGCCAGATGCCAGCCGAGATGATGCCGTAGTCGACCAGCCGGATCGGCCGAATCAGACGCGCGACGCGGTTCACCAGCAGAGCACCGGCAACGACACCCAGCCCGGCCGGCGCAACGATGTAGGCGATGTCCTCGCTGGGAAGCTTCAGCACACTGACGATAAATTCCGGCCCAAGCGCCGCGATCATCAGATAGGTCGTCGTTGCCAGCGTCAGGTAGACGATCGCCTTGATCAGCACCGGACTCTGCAGCACGAAGACGGCCCCTTCGCGTGCTTCGTCCACGAATCTGCGCCAGGCAGTGCTGCCGTCCGAAACTGGACGAGCGACTGGGGGCGTCTTCGGCAGGAGCAGCGCCAGTGCCGTCGTCAGGATATAGAGGACCAGGATGCCGATGAGTGTGTTTTGCACACCCAGGATCTTGATCGCAATCGGGCCGAGCGCTGCGAAGCCGAGGATCTGCGAACCAGTGAACGTCAGGTTAAACAGCGCGTTCGCGCTCAATAGCTCGCGCGGACTCACGATCATCGGGATGGCTGCAGCCTGCGCCGGTCCGAAGAACTGACCGACGGTGCCCAGGAAAAACGTAATGAGGTAGAGGGCAACGAGCGTCAGAACCGGCGGCCAGGAAGGGTTAAGCGCCAGGAAGCCGAGGACACCAACGACCCGCAGGCCGTTCGATACAACCATCACCGTGCGCTTGTCGGTCCGCTCGACGACGACACCGGCGACCGCCGAGAACAGCACAGCTGGCGATGAGAACGCCAGCACGAGCAGCGAGATCGCTGTGTTGGCCTGCGCGAGCTGCTGGGTTTCGACGATCTGCCGGACGAGGATCAGGAGCGAGAAGTTGATCATGTTCTGCGCTGTCTGGGACAGCGCCTGCACGATCCAGAGGCGCAGGAACGCCTGATTCCGCAGGACCTGCACGACCCCTGCATCTCGTTTGGATGTCACTGATCGAGCGCCCCGGTCGATGCTTCGGCATCGATCGATGGGGCGACGTATCCCTCACCCCGCGACACGAACGTCTTGAGTCGCCGTTCCAGCTCGCGGCGTGGCAGCAATACGCGGCGGTTGCAGCCCTGGCAGCGGAGGCCGATATCTGCCCCCAAGCGCACCACCGTCCACTCGTACGAGCCGCACGGATGTGGCTTTCGCAGGCGAACCACGTCGCCGATATAGATGTCGAGCGGTTCTGTTGATCGCATGAGGTGGACGACGCTCCTAGCTACCAGCCCGAGGCCACCGGCCAAGTATAACGATCGATAGCCTGGCCGTTCTCGTCAGCCGCATCTGCCTGCTACACTTTCCGGCGAGGAGTACGTACACCATGCAGCGCATTGTTGGCGGCCTGATCGCCGCTGTTGTTATCGGGTTGATGTGGGTAACGCTGGGGCGATTGATCTTCGTCGTCGATGTTGGCCAGCACGGCATGCTCTCCAGCAAGGCGATTGTGACCTATCTCCTGCTGTTCCTCACTCCGGTAGCGACGTTTGTTCCGCTGCGACTCTGGACGAATATTCCGCTCTATGATGTCGAGGCGATTGCCAGCTGGGCAACGCTCGGGTTCGCGCTCGGGTTCCTGCAACCAGAGAGCCCACTGACGCTCGGTCAATTCCTGTTCTTCATCCTGACATTGACGGTAGCATTGTCGACAATTGGCACGCTGCTGTCGTATGCGGTCGGGCTGCGCGCCTGCCGCGATGTCGCGCATCGGCACGACGTGATGCGGGCGCGTCGGCAGGGCTATCTGTTAGCCATGTTTGCTGTGGCCTGCCTGGTACTGCACGGCATCGGCACGCTGACGCCGGCGAGCGGCACATTGCTCTTCATACTGCTTGTGCTGGCTGAGGTGCTCGCGTTCTCCAGGGCGAACGCAAAACCGGCAGCGCAGCACACCGCCGGTTCGCCAGCGAAGGTGTAGTTCGAGCGGGTTACATCAGGCCGGGGATACGCATCCCGCCGGTGACGGCCGACATTTTGTCGGCTGCCAGCTCTTCAGCCTTTTCCATCGCGTCATTGATAGCCGCGAGGATCGTGTCTTCCAGCATCTCGGCGTCAGCAGGATCGAGCGCCTCCGGCGCGATCTTGACGCCGACAACGGCCTTCAGTCCGGTCACCTGAACGGTGACCATGCCGCCACCGGCCGAGCCTTCAACAATCGTCTCGCCAAGCTCGCCCTGAATCTTCTGGATCCGATTCTGCATTTGCTGCAGCATTCGCATGTTCGGTTGCATGTGCTGGAAGTCCTTTCTGTGGTTCCGCTCCACGGGGCTACGGAAGCGCCGGGATTATATCAGTCGCCCTGTTTTCGCCTGGCGCTGCGGCCTGTCTTCCAGGTCTCGGCGCGCTTCAGCAACGATGTCGCGCTGGCTCGCGATTCAGGCGTGATCGGCGTGCCATCGAGCATCGCCGCGATCTCATCTACACGCTCGATGCCATCAATAATTTGCGCTGTCGTCACCGTGCGATCGTCTTCCTCGGTCTTCACCAGCGTGATGTGATGATCCGCAAATGCAGCGATCTGCGGCAGGTGGGAAATGACAATAGCCTGATGGTGGCCAGTGAGATCCCACAGCTTCTCGCCGACGACCTGTCCGCTGCGTCCCCCGACGCCGACGTCAACCTCATCGAAGATCAGCACCGGCGTCTCGTCGGCGTCAGAGAGGATGGATTTCAGGGCCAGCATGAGCCGCGCGGTTTCGCCGCCGGAGGCGATCCGTGCCAGTGGCCGTGGATCTTCGCCGCGGTTCGTTGCCAGATAGAACGTGATCTGATCGATGCCAGTCGAGTCGATTGCCACTGGTTCACCGTCCGGGCCGGCAACGCCGTCCGGGTCTGATTGCGTCTCGAAGCGGACCTCGAAGCTCGCCCGACCCATGTTGAGCTCGTGAATTGCCTCTTCGACCTTGGCGGCTAGCTTAAGCGCGGCTGCCTTGCGTGTCTCCGAAAGCTGAACCGCCGCCGTCCCCAGCGCATTTCGTTGACGCGCCTCGGCCTCGCGGAGCGCGTCGATGTCGTCCTCGCCGGCAGTCAACTGGGCTAGCTCGCTGGCGATGCTCTCTGCGTGAGTATTGACATCCTCGAGCGTAGGGCCGTACTTCCGCTTCAGCCGGCGCAGGAGATCGAGGCGTTCCTCGACGAGCTCCAAGCGCTGCGGATCGATCTCGATCTGTTCGGCATAGTCGCGCACATCGGCGCTGACATCTTCAAGCACGAAGAGCGCCTCATTCAAGCGCGTCAGCGTCGGCTCGACGCCAGCATCGAGGTTCGCGATATCTCCCAGAATGCGCCCGGCAATACGGAGCAGGTCGAGCGCACCTGTCGGCTCGGCCGACGTGGCATCGCCGTTCAGGGCCGCGACAGCTTCGGCCGACATCTGCATTAGTCGCTCTGCGTTCGCCAGACGCGCGCGTTCCTGCGCCAGAAGCTCGTCCTCGTCCGGCAGGATGGCGGCGGCTTCGATCTCATCAGACTGGTATTGGAGCAGGTCAATCCGCTGAGCGCGCTGTCGTTGCTCGTCGTCAAAGTCCTGGATACGGGCGCGCAACTGCCGCCAGGCGTCCAGCGATTCGGCGAGTGACTGTCGTTGCTCGATCGTCCCAGCGTAGCGATCAAGTAGCTCCAGCTGAACGTGGGGCCGCAGGAGCGACAGGTGGTCGCTCTGGCCGTGGATATCGACCAGCAGCTGGCCGACTCGTGCGAGCGTCGCGACGGTGACCGTGCGGTTGGAGATCCGTGCCGTTGATCGCCCTGCGGCGCTGATGTCGCGGCTGAGGATGAGCGGTTCGTCAATCTCGTGGATGATGCCGATTTCGGCCAGCTCGGCAACCAGCTCCTCGTGCCGCTGAATCGCGGCGATGTCAAAGACGGCTTCAACCCAGGCGCCTGGCGCGCCGGTACGCACCACTTCGGCAGACGTCCGCGCTCCCAGCACCGCGCCTAGGGCGTCGATCACCATCGACTTCCCGGCACCCGTCTCGCCGGTGAGCACGTTCAGCCCGGGCGCGAATGACAGGCGCGTCTCGCGAATGACTGCCAGGTTGTGAATCGTGAGCTCAAGCAGCACCGGCGGTCCGTGCCTCCAACGGTCAGAACGAAGGTCAATGACGTCGCTGTAATGGTAGCGCGTGACGATTCTCTACGGAACTGGGCGCTCGCAGCTCACCGATTTAAACCGTTTCTGGCTGACCGATTACCAATTCTTATCATCTGATGAAAAACAGTTGACATCGGATTAGAACCAGTGTATATTCTCATACAGATAGGAGGTGATGGTCATGAACAACACGGCAGTCATGTCGAAGTGGTCAACATCTGGTCGGGGTAGTTCGTTTTCGCCTTCTGGCTCGGTTGACGTTCGGCGGGTATGCCGGGTCGGTTCGATGACTATCCACTGGTCGCGGTAGCTGAAGCAGGAAACAAGGAACAAGGAGACTGATGATGAATAACTTCGTAGTTGAGATGCTGGCCGAGCAGAAGAAGGTTGAGCTGCAGCGCTCTAGCGGCAAACGGGACTGGTTCGCCATTCTGCGCAAGGCTCGCTAACTCCGACCCCCCACACATCCCCCACACTCCCTACATCCCCCCGTATCCCCCGGCATCGACACACGATGACCGGGGGATTCTCGCGTTATCGACCTGGCGTGATACGCTCTGCCGACATCCATCAGGTGTGCGGTAATCGGGCGAGTGGGTTGTAACGGGAAGCGCGGGAGAGCGTGCCAATTCTCGTTCAGGCAAGCAGCGTCGGTGTGGTCTATGGTGGCAACGAGATCTTTGCCGATCTTACTTTTGCCGTGCGCGACGTCGACCGTATCGCTCTGGTGGGCGAGAACGGTTCAGGGAAGAGCTCGCTGCTGCGCCTGCTGGCCGGCAAGGCCGAGCCGCAAAGCGGCTCAGTCTCGCGTCAGCGCGGCCTGCGCGTCGCCTATCTGCCACAGACGCCGGCACTCGATCCGCAGCACTCCGTCCGCGAGATCGTCGCCCTTGCGAGCGGGCACGCCGACGAGGTTGATGCCCGGCTCCGTGAGCTCGAGCAGCGCATGGGCGAGCAGATCGACGACGATGAGCTCGAGTCGGTGCTTGCCGCCTATGCCGAGCTGCTGGAGCGCGCTGACGCACACGCCGGCGTGCCGGCCGACGCGCGGGTCGAGCAGACACTGACCGCGCTCGGCCTGCCGTCCGACCGCTGGGACTTGCCGTCG
This sequence comes from Thermomicrobiales bacterium, assembly GCA_039810005.1. Classification (GTDB taxonomy): domain Bacteria; phylum Chloroflexota; class Chloroflexia; order Thermomicrobiales; family CFX8; genus JAMLIA01. Next base: position 26,651 of record JBDHWD010000015.1, read on the forward strand.
GACGCGCTCAGCGGCGGCGAGAAGCAGATCGTTGGCCTTGCCTGCTGTCTGCTCGAAGAGCCCGAGCTGCTGCTGCTGGATGAGCCCGACAACCACCTCGACGCAGATGCGAAGGCGTGGCTAGAAAGTTACCTCGGCCAGCGCAAAGGCGGGACAGTTGTCATATCCCATGATCGTTATTTCATCGACCGGATCGCGACCAGCATCGTTGAGCTCGAAGACGGTGGCGTCGTGGAGTATCCCGGCAACTACACCGCCTTCGTCGATCAGAAGCGTGCGCGCCTGGAGCGCAATGCTCAGCTGTACGAGCTTCGCCAGCGCGAGATCAAGAAGCTGAAGGCCAGCGCCGAGCAGTTGACGCAATGGGCGCGGCAGAATCCCAAGTTCGCCGCACGTGCCGGAAATCGTTGGCGGATACTGGAGATCGAGCGCGAGCGTCTGGCGGAGACGCCAGTGCCGGTGCTCGACCGCCGCCGGATGGAGGTCGAGTTCAACTCTGAGCGTGGCTCATCGCTCGTGCTGGACATCAAGGGGCTGTCGAAGTCCTACGGCGATCGACCGGTGATCCGCCCGTTCGATCTGGAGCTCACGCACGGCGAACGCGTCGGTGTCGTCGGCGAGAATGGCTCCGGGAAGACGACGTTCTTCAGGCTGATTCTGGATCGTGAGGCTCCGACGGAGGGCCGCGTGCGGATCGGCCCGTCGATTGTGCCCGGCTACTACGCCCAGGAACAGGAGACGCTCGATCCAGCTCGAACACCGTTGGAGCTCGTGCGCTCGCAGCGCCCCATGACCGAACAGCAGGCGATCGGATTCCTGGTCGGCTTGCTGTTCACACGCGAAGACGCCCTGACCCCAATCGGAAAGCTGAGCGGTGGTGAGCGAAGTCGATTGCAGATTGCGTTGATGGTCCTCGGCGGGGCGAACTTCCTGGTGCTTGATGAGCCAACGAACAACCTCGACCTCGGCTCAATCGAGGAGCTGGAGGACGCGCTGCTCGAATTCAGCGGCACGATCCTGACGATCTCGCACGATCGCTACTTCCTCGATAGGGTCTGCCATCGCATTCTTGAATTTGCCGACGGCTATGTTCGCGAGTATCCCGGCGGCTTCACCTATTACGACCGTCATCGCGGCGAGGGCAGGCTGCTGACACAGATGCCGATCCCCGACCGCCGTCGCAAGCGCTGACGGTCGGGGCTCCGTGATTTGATCAGACGGGCTGGACCGGAGCCGGCTGCTCGATCTGGTTCGTCCAACGCTCCATCGAGCGTACAAATCCCTGTCCGACCAGATACTCAATGATGCGCTCGGCGTTATCGTTCGGCGTATGGCCGACGGTATCGAGGCTGAGCTCCGGCGCGAGTGGCGGCTCGTAGGGATCGTCGATGCCGGTGAAGTCGGCGATCTCGCCACGGCGCGCCTTGGCATACAGCCCCTTGGTATCGCGCGATTCGCAGACATCCAGCGGCGTGTCAACAAACACCTCAACAAAGTGATCTGCGCCCACCATCGCGCGAACCTCATTGCGAGTTGCGCGATACGGGCTGATCGCCGCGCAGATGACCACACCGCCGTGGCGGACAATCTCGGCAGCGACGAACCCGATGCGGCGGATGTTCGTCTCGCGGTCTTCCTTGCTGAAGCCGAGACCCCGTGAGAGATGCGTCCGAACGACGTCGCCATCCAGCACGGTGACCTGACGGCCGCGCTCCAGCAGCAGGACCGTCAGCACGTCGGCAGTTGTTGACTTGCCCGCGCCGCTCAATCCGGTGAACCAGATGCAGACGCCCTGACGGTGGCGTGGCGGGTAGGTCTCAGCAAGAATGTCGGCGACTTCCGGGCGGCTGAACCACGCCGGTAGCTTGCGCCCCAGATTCAGGAACTCCTCGCGCACCTGCGTCCCAGAGATCTTGGCCGTCTTCGTCCCTTCCGGAATGCGGGACACCTCTTCGTAGCGCGCTTCATCGGGGAGATACACGAGCTCGCTGAACGGCAGCACCGTCATTCCGATCTCGTCGCTGTGCTGCTGAACCAGCTCCTGAGCGTCGTACGGACCGTAGAACGGCCTGCCGGTCGAGTCGTTGCCGGGGCTGGCGTGGTCGCGTCCGACAATGAAGTGGTTTGCGCCGTAGTTGCGCCGAATGATCGCGTGCCAAAGGGCTTCTCGCGGCCCGCCCATGCGCATTGCCAGTGGCAGGAGCGACAGCAGGATCTTGTCCTGATCGTAGTGCTTCTCGGCCAGCGCGGCGTAGGTGCGGACGCGCGTGTAGTGATCGACATCACCCGGCTTCGTCATACCGACTGACGGATGCAGCAGCAACACGCCATCGATTGACGCCGCCGCGCGCTTGGTCAGCTCCTCGTGAACGCGGTGCAGCGGGTTGCGCGTCTGGAAGGCGACGACGTTCTCACGCCCGATCGCGCTGAGACGCGCGCGTGTCTCCTGCGGGGTGAGCCGCAGATCGCGGAAGTCGTAGTGGGCTGGGAGCTGAAGAACCCGCAGTGGTCCGCTGATTGCCGTCTTGCCCCAGCGGCGCATCTCTGCGACGAGCGGGTGGCGTCCATCGGTCGTCCTGAAGACCTGGCTCGCGACGTCTTCAGCATCCCAGTCGAACACCTCGTCGATCGTCATGACTGCCAGCAGCTCGTTCTTCGAGCTGCGTAACGCGATGTCGGAGCCGACATGCACATCGAGAGATGGCTCAACCGGCAGGATGATCGGCATCGGGAAGAGCGTACCGTCCGCCAGGCGCATCTCGCGAACGACGCGGTCGTGGTCGGCGGCACCCATGAAACGGTCCAGCGGCGAGAACGCGCCGATGGCCAGCAGCTCAAGGTCGCAGGCCGAACGGTCGGAAATCTGTATCGATGGAAGCGCTTGCGCGTGGAGCCGAAGTGCTTCAGCGTCTTCGCCGGTGACCATCAGATTCACCAGGCGACCGCCGTACGGGGGAATCAGTCCAGCATTACCCGGGGCTGTGGACATACGATTGTTCCCTCCAGAATTGTGCATTGATCGGTACGACGAACAGAGGGCTTCACTCTAGTTTTTCTTGGATCGAGCTATTCCCAGAACTGCGCAGTACGTCGCGCGTCCGATCCTCGTTGCTCATCAGGCGGTGAGCAGAATAATGCCTGACCTCACGGAGATGACATGGCATCATCATCGCACGCTGGCAACGCTCTGTAAATCCCCGAAGCGCCAAGCATTCTGGTGCTGGCAACGGCTTCGTGCATCGTGCACAGAAGGACAACGCCCTGCCGAACAACCGGCAGGGCGTTGCAGATGATCGATCCGGATTGTGTTACTTAACTCCGCAGTTCCCCGCGAAGGTCAGGATCCACATGTTCCGAGCCGGGTAGGACTTCTTCATCTGCTGAGTTACGGCCATCTTCGTGCCGTCGGCATTCCAGCGGATGCGAGTTGCAGCGCTTGTTTCCGAAGTCGATTCCGGGTAGCCGGCGGTGTTGAAGTGCGTCAGGCGGACCGGATTACTGCCATCCGGGTCGGCAAGGATTACCTCGGTCTGCATGAACGACCACAAGAACGGCAGGCTGGACATGTATGCCAGCTTCGAGCCATCCGGGCTGAAGTATGCATGCTCATTCCAGTGGTTATTCGGCGAAACGTTCTGCAGATCGCCCGTATCCAGGTGCAACAGCCAGATGTGCTTCTCCCAGGTGCCCTTGCTCATGAGGTCGGTCGTCACCAGCACCGACGACGAGTCGGGCGAGAAACCGTGCGACTCAATGAAGTTCGAGCCGGCGGGGGTGATGTCGCGAACATTTGTGAGTGATGCAGTGCCGGCATTCAGCGCGAAGTCGCCGAGCATCAGGCGCCACTTACCGAACGGCGCGGAGTTCGATGCTTCTTCGACGAGGCGCGACCACATTAGCTTGGTGCCATCCGGCGAGAAAACTGGCGCGAGAACACCGTCTGTGACTGCGCCACTGGTGTTCGTCAGCTTCTGCCACTTCGTGCCGTCAGCGTTGACGTAATACAGGTCGTTCCAGAGGCCATTCTGAAGCAGCTCGGTCGTGATCGGCTGGGTCTTCAGCCAGCTCAGCCAGTGGCTCTTCATCTCGACCTGAACGACGATGCCCTGACCGTTGGGGTACCAGGAAGGATTGAACTTGTGCTGGTTCACGGCGGGCGCGCCACTACGCGCCGCGCAGGTCAGGCATGTCTTCCCGCTGCCATCCGGGTTCATCGTCGCAAGCTGGAAGATCTTGTTGGTGTCAGCGTAGTCGTAGACGATGCGGTCAGTGACATGGGACCAGTCCTGGTCGCCGCCGCCCCGAATCATCAATTGGGCATCCGTGACGCGGCAGGCACCAGTCGCCGAATCGATTAACTTCAGGTCCGAAAGCCAGTTAGTTGTCTTGCTGGATTGTTGAGACCGGTCCACACCTGGTGCGGCCGATACCGGCATGGTCATTCCTGAGAATGCCAGGACAAAGGTAACGAGAAGCAACCCACCTCGCACGAAGCCGTTCGTGCGCCGCGCAACTGCGTTCACCTACACTCCTATTCGATTGTCCATCCCCACCGCCCACCGCGGTCGAAAGCCGCGATCAGGCTCCAGACCGGTTTCTGCCTTCCACAAAACAGACACCGACAGGGCCGATCACGATTCTTTCAATATTGTAACAATTTCGATGCGGCAAGTGGCGCAAACGGGTAAGCAATGCCCTGCATCCGTGCTGTCTGGTTAGCCAGATGAGACGACCGATTGGCCACGCATCGCGCTGGTTGCAGGCAGGCCGAACAGATCGAGGATCGTTGGGGTCACATCAAGGAGCCGCATACCGCTGCGCTCACCCGCCGGGAGGTCAGTCCCAGCCATGATGAACATGCCGTCGCGGCTGTGATTGGCGTCGTCCGGGCCAGTGTCATTCTCAAATGTGTAATAGGTGTCGTGGCCGACACTACCAATGCTGCGCCATGCGAGATTTCCGAAGTAGGCGATGAGATCCGGCGCGACTCCGTTCTGCTCGGGCCATAACTCTGCTGGCCGGTAGACGCGGGTTCCGATGGGAGTACCGTCCGGTGCCGGCAACGCTTCGAGGCGCTCAATGACCTCGCTGGCGAGCGCGTCGGCATCCTCCGGATCGACAATGCCGCCCGGCTCGCGGCCACTGACGTTCAGCCAGATGCGACCGTAGTAGCCGCCGTCACCCCAGACGCGCGTCTGTGACCAGTCAACGTTGGCGAGGTCGAACGGCGCGATACCGTCAGGGTGTGTATGCAGGGTGAGATAGCCTTCCTGGATCAGCCAGTCGTTGATGCAGATTGCGCCGCGCATGGCTTCTGCGCCATGGTCCGAGACGACGAAGACTGTATCGTCGTCATCGAACCGCTCCAGCAGCTCGCTCAGCTGATCGTCGAGATACTGGTAATAGCTGCGAATAACATCCTGATAGCGGTGATTCGGCTCATATTTCGGATGCGCAGGGTCCTGAAAGCTCCAGAATGCGTGATGGATGCGGTCCACGCCGATCTCAACCATCATGAAGAAATCCCAGTCACGAGTGTCCAGCAGATGGCGAGCGGTCTCAAAATGTTGCTCGGTCATCTCATAGATTTCCGACAGGATTCGATCCCGATCATCCCGTCGGTAGTTCTTGACGTCCACCTGATACGGCCCGACCAAGCGCTCAATTTCTTCACGGAGTTCGGCCGGATAGGTGAATGCGTTGGTTCGTGGATCGGGCGTGAGAAAGCAACTGACAAGGTCACCACGCACAACTGGTGGCGGCCACGTGCCCGGGACGCCAAGGACAATGACATTTTTGCCTTCTCGCCCGAGGATATCCCATAGTCTGTCGGCCTTCACCGCGCGCGAGTCGGCGACAAAATGGTTCTCGTAGGTGTAATCTGTGCGGTTGCGGAAACCATAAATGCCGAGCTGGCCGGGGTCGTGGCTGGACATCATGCAGCTCCAGGCGGGGACGGTGATTGGCGGATCGACGCTGCGAAGTCGACCCCAGACGCCGCGCTCCATCAACGCTCGAAAGGTGGGGAGCTCGTCGCGCCACCTCTCAAAAACCAGCGATGGTTCAGCGCAATCCAGCCCTATGACGGCGACTCGGCGGCTCATATGATTTCTCCCGTCGCATACGCGCGTGTCGACGATTGGAACGACGAGCGGGATCGTCGCGCCACATACGATAACGCTGGAGAACATCGAGGTACAGGCGATAGGGGGCGAGTCCGGGGCGTCGGGTGTCCGTACGGGGGCGTACTCCGAGTTTGGGGGATGTTGACATGAAGACAATACTCGCATCTGGTTGACACAGGGAAGATGGATGCTATCGTGAATGCGTCGATCCATCGATGGCCGCCGACCGCCCTCCCGGTCGGATGCACCGCACGCCGATCAGCACGCGGGCGGTTGGCCGTTCCATGAGTCATGAAAAGGACCCTATGTCGAGAGCACGTTGAATACGTACATTCCATTAAAGAAGAGGAATAGTCCTGTGCATTCTCGCTTCGTTCTTGACACGCTCGTTGTTTCGCCGTCAGGGCCACCTGATCCGGCGATCGCAATAGCCGCCAGTCGGGCTGGTGCAATCGGCGTTCTCAACCTTGAGTTTGCGAACGACCTTCCAGCTAGCCGCACTGCCATAGACGCCCTTTCGACATATGGGCGCGGACGCCTCGGAGTCCTGCTCCACGTCGAGTCGCTTGAGTTCAGCCGATCAATTCTGTCAATTCTGCCAGAAAACATTACCACAGTCTGTCTGGCGGGGTCTGGCGTTGAAGCAATTGGCGAGCTTGTCGCTTCAGCGCGGTCCGCTGACCGAACGGTACTTGTCGTGGCGACGAACGAAGAGATCGCCCGCGCTGGAGCCGCAGCGGGTGCCGATGCGATCCTTGCCAAGGGCCATGAGGGTGGCGGCTGGATCGGCGAGGAGAGCACCTTCGTACTTCTCCAGCGTCTGATTGCCCGGATTGACGTGCCGGTGTGGGCCTGGGGTGGTATTGGGCTCCATACCAGCGCTGCCTGTGTTGTCGCCGGTGCGGCCGGTGTTGTCCTTGACAGTCAAGTGTTGCTGGCTCGCGAATCGCCGCTGTCGGATGAGGCCAGGACCATCCTGCGACGCATGGATGGGAGCGAGACGGCCGTGCTTGGTGCCGAACTCGGCCAGCCTGTCCGTGCCTACGCGAGGCCGGGTGTCGCTGCCGTCGAAGCTCTGCGGCAGCACGAGCGCGAGTTGACTCTGGCCGGCGATCAGTCTCGGTCGGCTTCCTGGGCACAGCGCGTCAACGCTGCAGCCGGCTGGCGTGATCCTCAGGCCGAGGTCCTCTTCATCGGCCAGGACGCAGCCTTCGCTGCAACCCTGGCCGATCGCTTTTTCACCGTCGGCGGAATTCTCAGCGCCATCCGTGACGAGGCCGCAGCGCATTGTCGCGCGGCGCAGCGACTCGATCCGCTGGGTGAATCCTCGTCGCTGGCAGCGTCGCACGAGACGCGCTTCCCAATCGTCCAGGGTCCGATGACGCGTGTCAGCGATCGCGCCGAATTCGCATTGTCCGTGGCGGAGGCGGGGGCGCTGCCATTTCTAGCGCTCGCGCTAATGCGCGCGCCCGAAGTTGAGGCGCTGCTGGACGAGACAACGCAACTGCTGGGAGAGCGGTCGTGGGGTGTTGGCATCCTCGGCTTCGTGCCTGCCGAGTTGCGCGCAGAGCAGCTTGCCGTCATTCGTCGCTACCGTCCGCCGTTCGCGCTGATCGCTGGTGGAAGGCCGGATCAGGCGCTGGCGCTCGAAGCTGATGGCATTTCGACATACCTGCACGTTCCGTCTCCGGGATTGCTGGGCCTGTATGTGAAGGACGGCGCGCGACGATTCGTCTTCGAGGGGCGTGAGTGCGGCGGCCACGTCGGTCCGCGCACCAGCTTCGTGCTCTGGGAGACGATGGTCAACGCGCTGCTCGCCAGTCTGACGCGCTCGGTCGACGCCGCCGAGTTCCACGTTCTCTTTGCCGGCGGAATTCACGACGCGCAATCAGCAGCGATGGTAGCGGCGCTGGCTGCGCCCCTCGCTGAGCGAGGAGTCCGGATCGGCGTACTGGTGGGCACAGCCTATCTGTTCACGACCGAGGCGGTGACATCCGGCGCAATCACAGCCGGATTCCAGCGCGCCGCGCAGGAGTGCGACGAGACGGTGCTGCTGGAGAGTGGCCCTGGCCATTCCACGCGCTGTCTGCCGTCGCCGTTCGTCGACGACTTCCGGTCCGAAAAGCTGGAGCTCATCCGCGCTGAATCGTCGAGTGAAGAGATCCGCAATCGCCTGGAGGAGTTCAATATCGGCCGACTACGGATCGCTTCGAAGGGCGTCGATCGCAACCCGGCGTTTGGGACGAGTCCGGCAGAGTCGAAGCTGATCGACGTTGCGCCCGACGAACAGTGGTCGCGCGGGATGTACATGATCGGGCAGGTTGCGGCGCTCCACGACCAGGTCGTGCCGATGGCCGACTTGCACGCTCGCATTTCAATCGGCTCGTCGCAGACATTGGCCGAGCTTCCGGCAGAGGAGGAAGTTGCCGAACAGACTCCCGAACCAGCCCAGATCGCGATCGTTGGAATGGGGAGCATCTTCCCCGGCGCGACCGATACCGAGACGTTCTGGAAGAACATCCTGGCCAAGGTCGATGCCGTGACCGAGATCCCGGCCGAACGCTGGGACTGGCGGCAGTATTACGATCCCGACCGTTCCGTTCCTGACAAGATCTACTCACGCTGGGGCGGATTCATCGATGACATCCCGTTCGATCCGGTCGAGTTCGGCATGCCGCCGAAGTCAATCGAGTCGATCGAGCCGTTCCAGCTGCTTGGGCTGCTAGTCGTGAAGGCTGCGCTCCGCGATGCCGGGTACGAAACGCGGCCCTTCAACCGCGAACGCACGTCGGTGATGCTCGGCGCGGGCGGTGGCGGCGCGGACCTCACCGCCGGCTACATGATGCGCTCGACCCTGCCGCTCGTAGTCGGCGACGCGGCGTGGGAGATCAACGAGCTGTCCAACGGCCTGATGCCGGAATGGACTGAAGATAGCTTCCCCGGCTTGCTGATGAATGTTGCATCTGGTCGCGTGGCGAACCGGTTCGACTTCGGCGGTGCGAACTTCACTGTCGACGCCGCCTGCGCATCGTCGTTGGCAGCGGTCTATCTGGCGATCCGCGACCTGCAGTCCGGTGTGAGTGACATGGCGATCGTCGGTGGCGTCGATGCCATCCAGAACCCGTTCGCTTTCCTGTGCTTCTCGAAGACGCAGGCCCTGTCGGCCACTGGACGCTGCCGACCGTTCGATGCGGACGCAGACGGCATCGCCATCGCCGAGGGCTTCGCGGCGCTGGTGCTGAAGCGGCTGGACGACGCCGAGCGTGATGGCGACCGCATCTACGCCGTGATCCAGGGCGCGGGCGCAGCCAGCGATGGACGCGACCGCAGCATGACCGCGCCGCGGCCCGAAGGGCAGATGCGGGCGCTCGATCGTGCGTATCGACAGGCAGGCTACTCCCCAGCCACAGTCGAGCTGTTTGAGGCGCATGGCACCGGAACAGTTGCAGGGGATCAGGCCGAGGCGCAATCACTCTCAACCGTGCTGAACCGTGCCGGAGCGATGACCCAGTCGGCAGCGATCGGCTCGGTGAAGTCAATGATCGGCCACACGAAGGCAGCAGCCGGTGTCGCCGGCCTGATGAAGGCGGCGCTTGCGTTGCATCATCGCGTGCTTCCGCCGACGCTGGGTGTGACACGACCGAGTCCGCGTGCCGGTTTTCCCAACAGTCCGCTCTACGTCAATAGTGAGGCCCGGCCGTGGCTGCGCAACGCGTCGACGCCGCAACGTCGCGCTGGTGTAAGCGCGTTCGGATTCGGAGGCACGAACTTTCACCTGACGCTCGAAGAGTACACCGGTGCCTACCTGAACGACGCGCCGTCAATCGTTGGGAACATCCCGGCCGAGATTCTGGTCTGGCGCGGACACTCCCGCGCGGAGCTCATGACGACGATCGAGGGTGTTCTGAGTCAGCTCGATGCGGGCGCAAAGCCGTCGCTGACCGATCTCGCCTATACGCTCAGCACGGAGCAGCCGCTAAGCGATGGCCCGGTGCTCGTTATCGTGGCCGCAACGCTGGAGGATCTGGCGACAAAGCTGCGCTCGGCCCGCGATGTCCTGACGGCCGACATTGCGCGGCAGCACCTGCCGACCGGCGTCCACTTCGCTGAGGACGGTCTGGCGCGTGACGGCGCTGTCGCGTTCGTCTTCCCCGGACAGGGATCGCAGTACGTCAATATGGGCCGCGATCTGGCAGTGGCGTTCCCTGATGTTCTGCAGCAATTCGATCGCGCCGATGAGGTCTTGTCCGGCCTGCTGCCGCAGCAGCTGAGCCGCTATATCTTCCCGCCGCCAACCTTCACGCCGGAGGATGAGAAGGCGCAGCGGGCGGCCCTGACCGAAACGAATATCGCGCAGCCGGCGCTAGGCGTCACTGATCTGGCATTCAGCAATCTGCTCAGTGGGTTCGGCGTGAAGCCGGAGATGGTCGCCGGACACAGCTACGGAGAGTTCGTGGCACTGGCGGCTGCCGGTAGCATCAGCCCCGAGGACATGCTGCGTCTCTCCGAAGCGCGGGGTCGGTTCATGGTTGAGGGCGCGGTCGGCGAAACGGGTACGATGGCCGCAATCGACGCGCCGCGCGAAGCGTTGCTCGCGCTGCTCGATAACCCGGACATCACGCTGGCGAACCTCAATTCGCCGAAGCAGACGGTGATTTCGGGCGGCGAGGCATCGGTCGACCGTGCGATTGCATGGTGCGATGAGCACGGCCTGCGGGCCCGGCGCTTGCCGGTCGCCTGCGCGTTCCATTCGCCCTACGTCGCTCCGGCTCAGGAGCGCCTCGCCGAAATGCTGGCGCAGACGCCGATCGAAACCCCGTCAATTCCGGTCTACTCGAACACATCTGGCGACCGGTATCCGCAAGACGCGGCGCAAATCGGTGAGTTGCTTGCTCGACATCTGACGCACCCGGTGGAGTGGGTGAGTGAGGTCGAAGCAATGCACGCCGCCGGTGCGCGCATCTTTGTCGAGGTCGGTCCGAAGAGCGTGCTGACAGGCCTCATCGGCAGCATTCTCGATGGCAAGCCGCACGTCGCTATCGCAATGGATCAATCCGGCCGCGCTCCGATGCTTCAGCTCTTGCACACGCTGGCTGCGCTCATCACAGAAGGGGTGCCGGTACAACTCGACCGGCTCTTCGCCGACCGCAAAGCGAAAAGGCTCTCTCTCAGTGCTCTCGACGCTGGCCAGGAAGCGCCGACGCATACGGCATCGACCTGGCTGGTAAATGGCGGTGGAGCGCGACCCGTTGGCGCGCCGCCGCGTGGGGCCGGGCGGCAGTCGCCGTTGTCGGTCACTGTCCATCGTGACGATCGTGGAGAATCCTCCGCCGTTGGAGCCTTGTCAAACGGAACCGGACTGCACCACGCTGACGGGCCTCCGCCGTCGAACGGTGCAACCCTGTCCGTGCCACCCAGATTGGAAGGTCATGCGACCCCTCACGGATCCGCCTCGAAGCATGAAGGGCAGGTTGCAGTGACTGCACAGATACAGAACCATTTAGTGCCTCAGGAAGCTGAGGTGCCCGAGCAGCAAACCGCGCAAGCAATGCCGGTGATGTACACCCAGCAACCGGCACTAGCCGCCTACGCCGGCGACCGCGTGAATGACGTGATGAATCGTCATCAGCAGGTCATGCAGCAGTTCCTCGAAACGCAGCGCTCGGTCATGCTCGCCTATCTCGGCGCGTATCGCCCGAGCTCGGAGGCGCGTTTCGTCGATACGACCGGCAGCGTTTCGCGCCCCGCCGCTCACGTGCTGCGGCCGCCAATGGCGACAAACGGCAATGGTCACGCCAACGGCCATGCGCACATGGCCACGCAGCCAGCGGTGTTCGCCAGCGCCCCGCCTGTGGCAAGGATGCCGGCACCAGTCGTTCAACCGGCAGCGCCACCGCCTGCACCGACTCCACCTGCTCCGTCTGCACCCGAGCCGGTCCAGGCGACCGCTCCAGCCCCGCCTGCGGCACCGGTGGCAGCGCCTGAGCGCAAGCTCGGTCGCGAGGAGCTGATGACGATGCTGCTGGACGTTGTTAGCGACCGAACCGGATATCCACCGGAAATGCTCGGGCTCGATGCGGATCTGGAAGCGGATCTGGGCATTGATTCAATCAAGCGCGTTGAGATCGCCGGGACAATGATGCAGTCCCTGCCGATCCCTGAGGGCGTGACACCCGACGTCGAGCAGGTGACGAGCAGCAAGACGCTCAACCAGATTGTCGATGCGCTGCAGACAATCCTCGTCGGGGGTACACAGGAAGCGACACTCGGGACGGAGGATCGCCGCCCTTTTGAGTTTGAACCGACCGGCGAGCGGATCGGTCGGTTCAGTGTGACTCGCTTCCCAATCGGGCCGGCCGACCGCACCGGCAACCGCGAGGTCGATGGCGCTGTCGTCCTGATCGACGATGGCGAAGAGATCGGCCACCACCTCGCGACGATTCTGGAAGCTGACGGCGTTCGCGTCGTGCGAGTTGACACGCGCGCGTTCCCGTCCCCCAGCGAACACGATGCTGCGACAGTTCTCGATACAGTGCGCGATCAGCACGAGCGAATTGGCGCGCTCATCCATCTGTCCTCCGCTGCTCATCATGAGCCGGCAGGTGATCTTGATCCTGAGTTCCTGAAGGCTGATCTCGAACGGCAGCTTTCCTGGATATTCCTGGCGACACAGCACCTCGCGCCAGATCTTATTCAGCGTGCATGTGGGAATGTCGCCGTCATGAGCGCGGTCAACCTCGGTGGTGATTTTGGATTGAGCGGCTCGCTGAGCGCGAAATCCGTCGCCAGCGGCGCGCTGGCCGGGTTCGTCAAGACGATCCCGCAGGATTGGCCGGAATTGCGCGCGAAGGCCGTTGATGTCGGGTCGAGCGATCCACAGGTCGCTGCCCAGCGTCTTGCCGACGAGTTCTGGAGCGTCGATGCCCACGTTGAGGTTGGCTACGTCAACGATGAGCGCTATGGCGTGCGGATCGTTGATAACCCGGTTGATGGCAATGCAGAACCCTTTTCGCTACCGCAGAGCTCCGTTGTCCTCATCACTGGTGGCGCGCGCGGAATCACAGCCGAGTCGGCAGCCTGGCTCGCCGAACTGTGGCAACCGATTCTCATCCTGGTGGGCCGAACGCCGCTAGAGCCGGAGAACCCTCAGACCGCAGCTATTGAAGACGAAGCGGAGCTGAAGCTTGCGCTCGTGCAGCAGCACCGCGCTGCCGGTGAGCAGGTCACGCCGGTGATGATCGAGCGCGAAGTTCGCGATCTGCTAAGCCGACGCGAGGTTCAGTCGACGATCGAGCGACTTCGATCGCTCGGCTCGCAGGTTGAGTATCTCGCCTGCGATGTGCGCGATGCTGAAGCCTTCCGCGCGCTCATCGCCGACGTCTATCAGCGGCATGGCCGGATCGACGGTGTGATTCATGGGGCCGGCATTATCGAGGACAAGCTGATCCGCGATAAGCAGCTCGCATCGTTCCGCCGCGTCGTGACGACGAAGGCCGATAGTGCGTTGACACTGGCTGCGGCGCTGCAGCCGGATTCACTTCGATTCCTCGTGTTCTTCTCGTCGGTGTCAGGCCGCTTTGGTAATCGCGGCCAGGCGGACTACGCCGCCGCAAGCGAAGTGCTGAACAAGCTGGCGCAGTATCTTGATCGTCAGTGGGCGGCGCACGTTGTATCGATCAACTGGGGACCTTGGCTCAAGACCGGCATGGTCTCGGACGCTGTGCGGCGTCAGTTTGCCGAGCGCGGAGTCGAGCTGATACCGCTGCCGGTCGGCTGCCGTCGGCTCGTAGAAGAGCTCCAGTTCGGCCGCAAGGGCGACGTTGAGATCGTTGTCGGCGGCACGAGCGCGCCGGTGGATGGTATCGGCAGGCGAGACCCGATGACGTTCCCGGTGACGGAGCCGCAGACGAGCACAGCGGCGACATCCACGGCTGGCGAATTCCCGCTTCTGTCGGTGAGCTCGACGGTTCACCGGCGTCCAGATGGGGGCGTAGAAGTCGAGCGCACGTTCGACCCGTCGATCGATCGCTTCCTGCTTGACCATCAGATCGACGGCGCGCCGGTCGTTCCGTTCGCTGTTGCGCTGGAGCTCATGGCAGAGACTGCAGCACTCGTCGCTCCATCAATGCAGGTGCGGTCTGTCCGCAACATGCAGTTGCTGAGCGGCATCTCCGTTCCTGCTCCGGTTAATGTGCAGGTGATCGCCAGTCCGTCGATACAGTCCGATGGCGACGTGACGACGGTCAATGTCCAGATTGTTGCAGCTGCCCAGCCGCCCCGCGTTCACTACCGTGCGACTGTCGAGCTTGGAACGTTGCAGGCTCTGGCTGCTTCACCCGAGCGGTTGTCAGGTTTGCTACCGCCGAGAGTCGCCGCCGCCGAAGCCTACAGTACCTACCTGTTCCACGGCCCGCTCTTCCAGGGCATCAGGGAAATCGACGGAATCGCGGAAGCCGGCACGCGGTCGACAATCGAGCCGGTCGCGCTCGATCGATTCCTGCCGAGTGGTACCGGTGCGTGGCTGTTCGACCCGTCGGTGATCGACAGTGCGCTTCAAATGCAGTTAATCTGGACCCGTTTGTCGTGGGACGTCACACTGCTGCCGAACACGCTGAATCGAATCGAGCGCTTCGCTCAGGCAGAACGGTCGGCGAAATCGCAGGCGCTGCGGCATGAGCTTCGAATACGACCCGACAGCGGTTCGCCAATCTGCCACGCGGATCATTACTTCTATAGCGATGATGGTGCTGTAGTAGCCACGCTGACCGACATGGTTGGGACGGGATCGCGCGCGCTCAATCGCGTCGTTGGTAAGCCAGGATGAATGCTCAATTGACCCGCGCTCCTTATGAATGTATGCCATGGAGGTTACATGGCTCGGACATATCAGCCACCCACGCACAATCAATCGTTGCCGGAAGATGGAGTCGCCATTATCGGTATGTCGTGCCTTTTTCCGGGCGCGAAAGATCTGGAAGCATATTGGGAGAACATCCTCAATAAGTTCGATGCGGTTTCGGAGCCGCCTGCTGAGGCGTGGGATCCTGACATTTACTACGATCCTGAGTTGACGGATAGTGACAAGGTCTACTGTCAACGTGGCGGTTATCTTGGTTCGCTGGTGTCGTTTTCGCCGCTTGCCTACGGAGTTCCGCCGATGTCGGTTGGCGGCGAGCCGGACCAGTGGCTGGCGCTCAAGCTCGCCCACGACGCGATGCACGATGCAGGTTGCGACGATCTCCCCGAAGAGATCCGTCATCGGACGGCGGTAGTCCTCGGCAAGGGCACGTACCTCAACGGCGGCAATGCAACCGCAATTCAGCGCACGCTGATCGTTGGCCAGACGATCGAGCTCATCCGCAAGCTCAATCCGGAGATCGACGACGCACGCATTGAGCTGCTGCGCGAGGAGATGAAGCGCATCCTGCCACCGATGACGGCCGAGACGGTGCCGGGGCTAATCCCGAACATCATCGTTGGGCGTATCGCTAACCGGCTCGATCTGATGGGGCCGACCTATACCGTCGATGCCGCCTGCGCGTCATCCCTGATCGCAATCCAGCTCGCGATGCGCGATCTGCTGAGCGGTGAGTGCGATCTAGCGCTCGCCGGTGGGTCGCAGGTCTGGATGCCCGTGGCGGCGCTGAATGTCTTCTGCCGCCTCGGGGCACTCTCTCACGACCAGCAGATCCGGCCGTTCGACAAGGACGCGAACGGGACGCTGCTCGGCGAAGGCATCGGCATGGTCGTCCTCAAGCGGCTAGCTGATGCCGAGCGTGACGGCGACCGCATCTACGCCGTGCTGCGGGGCGTTGGCGTCGCCAGCGATGGCAGGGGTGTCAGTGTGATGGCCCCCCGCATTGACGGCGAAATCATGGCGCTGCGCCGCGCCTACGAAGACACGGGTGTTTCGCCAGACACGATCGGGCTGGTTGAGGCGCACGGCACGGCGACGGCAGTCGGCGACGTAGTCGAGGTGCAGGCGCTTACGCAGGTGTTCGGCACGCGCAACGGTGGCCTGCCTCGCGTAGCGTTGGGGACCGTTAAGTCGATGATCAGCCATACGATCCCGGCTGCGGGAGTCGCAGGCATCATCAAGACGGCGATGGCGCTGCACCAGAAGGTGCTGCCGCCAACGCTGCATGTGCGCGAGCCAAATCCAAAGCTCGAGCTTGAGAAGACGCCGTTCTATCTCAATACCGAGCCGCGCCCGTGGATTCACGGCGCGCTGGAGCCGCGGCGCGCTGGCGTCAACGCATTCGGCTTCGGCGGTATCAACGCCCATGCGGTGCTGGAAGAGTTTCGACCGACCGAGAATCGTGAGTCTGAAATTCGGCATCTTCCGCGCTGGGACAGCGAGATCTTCCTGCTCGGTGGCGCGACGAAGGAAGCGATTCGCGAACAGGCCGTGCGTCTCGCCGAGCAGGTTAGACGACTGTCCGATCAGCCGGAAGGCCCGGTGGCGCTGGTTGACCTCGCCTACACCGTGAACTGCGACTTCGACGCCGACAGCTCGGCTCTCAGATTGGCGGTCGTAGCGTCGAGCTATGAGGATCTGCTGGCGAAGCTCGATCGCGCAGCAACGCGGCTGGCCGACCCTGGCTGTCGGCGCATCAAGGATGTGTCCGGGATCTTCTTCTTCGCCGAGCCGCTCGGGAGGGCGGGTAAGGTTGCGCTGCTGTTTCCCGGGGAAGGCGCGCAGTACCAGAACATGCTGGCGGACTTGTGCCTCCACTTCCCAGAGGTTCGGGAGGTCTTTGACCGCTACGACCGGATCTTCCACGACCACCCGCGAGGGGACGTGCCAAGCGATTACATCTTCCCGCGTCCTGCGTTTGACGACGAAACGCGCCGCTACAACCTCGATCGACTGATGCAGATGGACCTTGCAATCGAAGCGGTTCAGGCCGCCAATCAGGCGATGTTTGCACTGCTCCAGCGGCTCGGGCTACGTGGCGACGCCTGCGTGGGACATAGCAGCGGCGAGTATTCGGCGGCAACCGCTGCCGGAGTGTTCGACGTTGACTCGGACGAGCGCTTCATCGCGCTGGGTCGCGCGCTGTACGACTACTACGCGTCTGCAAAGTCGCACGATGGCGTGCCGCGCGCGACGCTGCTGGCCATCGCTGCGCCGCGCGAACAGGTTGAAGCGATCGCGAAAGAGGCGGGCGGCGATATCTACCTGGCTGTCGAAAACTGCCCACACCAGGCGGTCCTTATCGGCGAGCCCGCTGCAGCCGAGCGTGCGCGTGCGCTGGTCGAGCGCCAGGGGCTTATCTACGAACAGCTCGCATACGACCGTGCCGTGCATACGCCGCTCTTCGAGCCGTTTACCGCCGATCTGCGCCGTCTCTACGAGCAGGTGCCGGTGCGGCCGGCTACGATGCCGCTGTATTCGTGCGCGACGACGCAGCGCTATCCAGACGATCCTGCTGATATTCGCGAGATCTTCCTGCGCCACTGGTCGCAGCCGGTCGAGTTTCAACGCACAATCGAGGCGCTCTATGACGAGGGCTGTCGGGTGTTCATTGAGGTCGGGCCACGCGGGAACCTCTCCGCATTTGTTGAGGACATTCTGCGCGGCAAGCCATCCTGCGTCATTCCGGCCAACGTGATGCGTCGGAGCGGCATCACGCAGCTCAATCACCTCGTCGGCATGCTCGCTGCTCACGGCGTTGATCTGGACCTCGACTACCTCTACAGTCGACGCAATGCTCAGCGCCTGTCACTCGGCGCAACCGACGACAAGCCGCGCCGTTTCGATGACATGCTGCTGTCATCGTCGTGGCCGATGATTCGCTTGTCAGATGAGATCGTCGCAGCCGTTCGACCGACTGAGCCGGTGACGCACGTCCAC
>JBDHWD010000016.1:0-44614 GCA_039810005.1 Thermomicrobiales bacterium
TCCCCCAAACTGACCGTCCCATCCTCAGCAATCGGGAATCCGGGATTCCAGGCGACTTCCCAGAGGTGGCCGTCCGGGTCGCGGAAGTAGCCCGAATAGCCGCCCCAGAAGACCGTCTCCGGCTGTTTGGCGACGGTCGCGCCGGCCTTGACGGCTTCGGCGAAGATGGCGTCAACCTCCTCGGTGGAGCGGGCATTGATGGCGATCGACATAACAACGCCAGCCGGTGTGTCCTCGGGCAACGTTGCGTCCTTGAGCAGCTCGGTACGCGGGAAGAGTCCGAGCGCCATTCCCGGCAATTGGTAGAACGCTACGTCACCTTGCGTCTTGTGGTGTGGCACCCAACCGAGGCCGTCCTCGTAGAAGCGCCGAGCGCGAGCCAGGTCCGAGACACCGAGCGTGATGAGGCTGACACGTTGTTCCACGAGTGACTCCTTTGTATGGTCAGTCGATGCACCGGCGCAGGAGCGCGGGCGGGCATCGTAACATCGGTGGGTGGGGTGGTTGAAGGGCAGGTGCCATGACGGGAACAGCGTTCGAGCGCGAGATTCGCGAGCAGCCGGAGATCATTGCCGGACTATTGCGCGATGGTCGGTCGACCATCGAGGAGGTGGCGGCCGAGATTCGCGCACGCAAATCGCGGTCGGTGGTCATCGCTGCACGCGGGACATCGTCGAATGCTGCCCGCTACGCGCAGTACGTCCTCGGCGCACGCAATGGCTGGTCGGTCGCGCATGCAACCCCGTCGCTCTACACTGTCTATCAGCGTCCTCCCGATCTCAGCGATACGCTCGTCATCGGAATCAGCCAGTCGGGCCAGTCGATCGATACGGTCACGGTTGTCGAAGAAGCGCGACGTCAGGGCGCGACAACTCTCGCGCTGACGAACGATCCATCCTCGCCGATGGCTATGGCGACTGAGCTGTGCATCCCTCTTCGTGCCGGCGTAGAGCGCGCAGTGGCGGCGACCAAGACGTATACGACCGAGTTGGTGTGCATCGCCATGCTGAGCGCCGCGCTCGCAGATGATGCGGATGTCTGGGCGCATCTGGACGCGCTGCCGCAGGCTCTGGCCGAAACCATCGACGCCAATTCGCAGCTCGCTGAGCAGACGGCGCGCTATACCTTCGCCCGCCATTTCGTCGTGATTGGACGCGGCTACAACTACTCGACCGCCTGCGAGGTGGCGCTGAAGCTCAAGGAGACGAGCTACGTCATCGCCGAACCGTTCTCGTCCGCCGACTTTCAGCACGGACCGATTGCCGTGATCGAGTCCGGCTTCCCGGTGATTCTCATCGCGCCGTCCGGTGAGGTTTTCGGCGATGTCGCGCAATTAATCGCGCGATTGACCGAGCTCGGCGCTGAGATCGTGACCGTTACCGATCGGGCTGATGCCGTCTCCGAGTCATGCATGATCCTGCCATTGGCGGCTGATGTGCCGGAGTGGCTCTCGCCAATCGTCGCCGTCGCCCCGGGCCAGCTCCTGGCGCTCGCGCAAGCGCGGCTACGGGGCTTCGATCCGGACCGACCGCGCGGACTAACCAAGGTGACGCACACGCGCTAGTCGGTACGCAACGAAGGCGAGGGACTGGTGGGCGATGGCTACGATCCGCATGACACGTTCGCTCTCGGTGTCTGCTACTACCCCGAGCAGTGGCCGCGCGAGCGCTGGGGCGAGGACGCGCGCCAGATGCGTGAGATGGGGCTGCGCTACGTTCGGATCGCCGAGTTCGCCTGGGCGCTGATTGAGCCGCAACCGGAGCAGTACGATTGGGAATGGCTCGACGCGGCGATTGAGACGCTCGCGGAAGCTGGACTATGCGTCGTCATGTCGACGCCAACCGCTGCGCCGCCTGCCTGGCTGGTGCAGCAACATCCCGAGATCCTGCCGGTCGGGCCGGACGGTCGCGTGCGTGGCTTCGGAGCGCGGCGGCACTACGACACTGCTAGCCCGGTGTTTCGTGAGCAGAGTCGCCGGATCACCCGCGCTGTGGCTGAGCGCTACGGGCAGCACCCGGCGGTCGTTGGTTGGCAGCTCGACAACGAAATGGCGGACCACGACACCGGCCTGAGCTATTCAGCGGCCAGCCGGGACGGCTTCCGTCGCTGGGTGCGTGAGGAATACGAGACGCTGGACTACCTCAACAGCGCCTGGGGCACTGCGTTCTGGAGCCAGCGCTACACGGACTGGGAGCAGATAGCGCTGCCCAACGAGGGTGTCGATGAGCCTAACCCATCGCTGGCGCTCGATTTCCGACGCTATCGGAGCGACACGATCATCGAGTTCCTCGCTGAGCAGACAGAGATCGTTCGGCGGCTCTCGCCGGGTCGCTGGATCACCCACAACGTGATGCGACTAACCCCAGACTTCGACCACTACCGCGCCGCCGCTTGTCTCGATTTCGTGTCGTGGGATTCCTACCCGACCGGTGCCGTGCATTACTCGGACCTCGACGAGGATGACAAGCGGCGCTTCGCCCGTGTTGGTCATCCTGACCTGACCGGCTTCAACCACGACCTCTATCGCGGCTTGCTGGATGGTCGCCCGTTCTGGGTGATGGAGCAGCAAGCCGGCCAGATCAACTGGGTGCCGTCGAACCCGCTGCCGCCGGCCGGAGCAGTGCGTCTCTGGACGACGCATGCCTGGGCGCACGGCGCGAGCGTCGTGGCGTACTTCCGCTGGCGCGCCGCGCTGCATGGACAGGAGCAGATGCACTCCGGCCTGCTGCGTCACGATGGCTCGCGTGATCGTGGAGGCGAGGAGGTCGCGCACTTCGATCTGCTCGGGCTGCCGGTGTCAAGCGATCGCGCGTCGGTCGTGCTCTTGCACGACTACGACAGCCTCTGGGCATACCATCAGCAGCCACATAGCGCCGGAGCGAACTACTGGGCACAGATGCTGCTGTTCTATAGCGCCCTGCGCTCGCTCGGCGTGGATGTTGATGTTCGGCATGCGGACGCGGAGCTCAGCGCCTACAAGTTGGTCGTTGCTCCGGCACTGGTCATCGTCGACGAGGAGCGGGCCGAGCGGCTCGCGATAGCCGCTACCCTCGCGCCGCTGATTGTCGGGCCGCGCACCGCGTCGCGCGATCAACATGGCCGCGCCTGGATAGCTGGGCAACCAGGTCCCCTGACGCATCTGCTCGGCTGTCGCATCGGCAACATCGACGGTTTGCCGCCAGGGTTACGGATCAGCGCTGGTGGCCACACCGTGTCGACCTGGGCCGAGAATTACCGGCTCGACGGCGGCACGGCCATCGTGCGCTACGACGAGGGTCCGCTGGAAGGGCAACCGGCAGTTGTTCAGCACGGCAACGTCACAACCATCGGTGCCTGGTCTCCATCACTGATTCGAGACGTGCTGCGCGGTACGCTGGATCGTCTCGGTATCGCGACGATGGATCTACCAGATGGCGTCCGGGTCAATCACCGTGGCGATTACGTCGTAACCAGCAACTTCACCGATGCACCGGTGACATTGCCGGATGGTCGGGCAGTTGACGCATATTTCGCGCGAATCGACGAATCGCCGTCACGCTGAGTGAGTTGTCTGCGTCAAAGCGGCGAACACGTTGGCGCGACAGCCCGCACCTTGTCCTGTCATTTCGAGGCCGCAGCCGAGAAATCTCCCCCGGTCCGATACAGCCGAACGCAGCCACGCCCCTTCCTCCACCTCTGTCATCCGACGCCTGGGAGCCACCGCCCAAGGGGCACCCGGGCATTGGTGACCGGCAGTGAAGAATCCGTTCCTCCCCGTCCGATTGTCTCGAACGGGTGGGAGATTTCTCGCGTGCGCGCTCGAAATGACAGGACAAAGAATCGGCTGCCGCTGCTCGCAGGTGTGGCTGTCTTGTATCGTAGGTCGGTGAGAGGGACGCCCACGAAACACTCCCCTATGCTGCAGCCCTCACTTCACCCCATCATCGCGGTCGGGCAGGGTCGCTTCGTCGAGGACCGGCAGTTCTTCGAGCAGGATCGGGTTGTCGTCGGCGGCGACGCGGTTGTAGCGGATTGCTCCGCAGCCGAGGCAACGATGCACGACGACCTGCTCAAGGCTGGGCCGATAGAAGGTCCCGATCGGTTCCATGAGCGAGCGACAGTCGCTGGCGCGGTCGCCGGGCGTCTTTAGATCGACGTGCAGCGAATAGAGGCACATCGGGCAGTGGTTGCGCTGCCTGCCCCCGGACGGCGGCTCGCCGATGAAGGCGCGGCAGTTGCGACACTTGAACGGCTCACTGATGTCGGCCCGCCGCCGCTCTCGCTCACGACGCTCGTGGTCTGTCTCCCATTCGTCTTCGATCTCGCCTTCGTCGGCGACCTGCTCGACCTTGCGCGGTCGTGGGCGATTTGCGGACCGCCGTCCACGTCGGGGTTGGCCATATTCCAGCTCGTCGTCTTCATCGTCGAGCTGCCATTCGTCGTATCGCACCGCGAGTCTCTCCGTGAATGTCGCTTCCTCAATAGCCGAGGTGATGGCGCAGTATGGTGCTTTATCACGCGACACGATGCAAGCATGTGCGCCACTTGCCGGGTTCAGCAACTGAGCCTATCCTGCCGCAGGCTAATGCTTTGAGGTGTATGAGGATGGAGTCGAGTTCGTGGCACAACCGCTTTCTGCCGATGTCCTGGTCTATGGTCTGCGGTCGGCGGACGATCCGCAGATTTCACCGGACGGTGGGACGATCGTCTATACGCTGTCAACGCCGGAGCGCGGCAAGGCCAGCCCGCTGGCGCAACTGTGGGCGTGTGATCGCGATGGGGGCAACGCGCGGCAACTGACCCAGACCGGTGAGCGCAACAGCGGCGCGCGCTGGTCGCCTGATGGGACGCAGATCGCGTTCGTTTCTGACCGTGTGTCCAAGTCCGGCCTGTTTGTGATGTCGATGTCCGGCGGCGAGGCGCGTGAGCTGACGCGCCACGCGCAGGGTATCTCCAGTCTGGCCTGGTCGCCGGATGGCGGGCAGATCGCCTACGTCACGACCGTCGATCCGGACAATGTCGATGAGACCACGCCGGAAGCCGACGCCGCGCCGCCGGTTCGGGTGACCCGTCGGATCGATTACAAGCAGGACGGTCGCGGTTACCTCGGCGACAAGCGCGCGCAGATCTTCGTCGTTGATGCACAGACCGGCGAGCGCAAGCGAGTTACGACGACGTTGAACGATCACAGCGGTCCGCAGTGGTCGCCGGACGGCGCGAAGCTCGCCGTGGCCGTGTCGATGATGAATGGCATTCACTCCCAGCTGGCGCTGATCGATGTGGCGTCCGGCGCTGTCGAGCACATCACGCCCGAGGACGGCAACGTCTCGACCTGGTCGTGGTCGCCAGAGGGCCAGCGCATCCTCTATACCGGCGACACTTCAATGACCTGGCAGAGCGACATCTTCGTCTACGATATCGCCAGCGGCGAGACAATCCGCCTGACCGATGACCTCGAGTGCCTGCCGGTTGGTGGGGAGGGCGCGTCGGCCCAGCCGGTCTGGCTCGACGATCGGCAGGTGCTGTTTCACGCCATCCGCGCCGGTGGCAGCGGCCTGTATGTCGCCGACAGCGAGCGCGGCGCGGTTGAGCGCGTCGTCTGGTGGCAGGCCCAGCACAGCGGGATGAGCACCGACGCTGAGAAGCGCTACGTCGTGCAGTCGCGCTCGGCGATGGATTCGGCCGGGCAGATTGCCGTTTACGATATGCAGGCCGGCGAGCAGAAGATCATCGTTGATCCGAACGTGGACGTCCTGGCCGAGCATCCGGCGGCCCTCTGGGAACGCATCGATGTCGAGCGCGGCGGCCAGACGATCGAAGCCTGGCTGCTCAAGCCGGTCGATTTTGATGAGTCGAAGAAGTATCCGGTCATCCTTGACATCCACGGCGGGCCGAACGGCTTCTACGGCTACTCACTGTCGCCGAATCATCAGGTGCTGGCGACAGCCGGCTACCTCGTGGTCTACAGCAACCCGCGTGGCTCCAGCTCATACGGTCGCGAGTTCACCCAGATGGTCACCGAAGACTGGGGCGGCGAGGATTTTCAGGATCTGATGGCCGTGGTCGATGAGGTGCTGAAGCGCCCGTACGCCGATGCCGAGCGCACCGGCATCACTGGCTATTCGTACGGCGGCTACATGACTGCCTGGACGATCGGCCAGACCGATCGCTTCAAGGCGGCAGTCTGCGGCGCACCGTGCTTCGATCTCGAATCGATGTACGGAACGAGCGACATCAGCCACGTCTTCGGCGAGCTGCAGTGGGGCGGCCAGCCGCATGAGTCAACCGAGTGGTACGCGGCCCACTCGCCATCGACGTTCGCCCATCGAGCCACGACGCCGACGCTGATCATCCACGGCGAAGCGGACGAGCGCTGCCCGATCGGGCAGGGTGAGCAGATGTTCATCGCGCTGAAGAAAGCCGATTGCGAAGTCGAGTTCGCCCGCTACCCGGGCGCGGCCCACGGCTTCCGCCGCGCCGGCCATCCGGAGCACCGCCGCGATTGCTGGCAGCGCACGCTTGACTGGTTCGATTCGCACCTCTAGAGACAGAGCCAACTCGTTCCGCGGCGACTCCGGGTCAGTAGTCGGAGTCGCCGTGGACCGTTCGTATGGATATGCATGGCCAGGTCCTCGCCGCGAGGCGACGGTCCCGGCCCGAATCTCAGGCATTCATCATTTTTCGGCACGCGGTTGTCCCTGATTCGCATCCATGACGGGATGAGGAACCGGGATGTCATCCCAGGGCGCTTCCTGTACCGGATCAGCCTCCCGTCTATCAACGCGGCCTGTCCTCTCACGGCGAGGACAGGCCGGATCGCGTCCATACAAGCGTGTTGGAATCCATCTCACTCGGCAACGATTCGTTGCGGAATTGCGCCTTTCCTCACTGCGAGCGATGGCGGAGGTCGCGATCCATTGATAGGAACGGTCCGGCCAGTCCACCGATGAAGCTGCCGAACGCTGCGCCGACGAGCATGACGTTAAACGCCGTGTCGAGGTTGTCCGACATGATGGCGCTGACGATCGCGCCGATCACGATACCGGACGTCAGCCCGGCGACCAGCCCGAAGGCGATGCCGTCAGTCTCTACCTCGGCTTCGTGCGCACTCAGGCCCTCGTCAACAGCGCTCATCTCGGACAGAGCATAGATGCCGCCAAGAGCCGCGCCGTACAGGAGATGCAGTACCAGGTTGCCAATGGCAGGCAATGGCCCGGCATCCAGGCTCAGGCCGAAGAAGCCGGCACCGACGAGCGGGAAGAAGGCGATCAGCGAGAGCAGCCATGGCCCGATCGAGAAGACCATCCCTCGCCACCAGCCGGCACCTCTGAGCGTTGGCTCGACAAGCCGTGCATAGATCAATGCCCAGATCAGGCCGGCGATCAGGTTGATGCTGAACGCGGCGATCGGGATGTCGTAGATGCCGTCGGTCAGGTCGTTGTGTTTCAGTGCCCAGAACCACTGGCTGACCGTGTTGCCGTTCTCGCTACCAATGAACCCAACGACGAGATAGGCGATGATCAGCGCGAACGACATGATCGTCGTCGCCGCAAACCCGGCCAGGATGCTATTGCTCAACCAGCGGCCCGAGGGCGTCTGCCGCTCGTCGTCGTCGCTCGCATGCCACGGTCGCCAGCGTGGCAGGCGAATTGATGATTCCGCCGTCCGGGCCGTCTGATCGGTCAACAGAACGACAGTTCCGAGGATCGCCGCAGCCGACGCCATCAGCGCATTGGCGTAGCGGCCATTCCAGGCGTGGTAGACAGCGGCGGCAATTCCTAGCATCATCAGTGCGAGAAATACGATGTCCATCGTGCCAAGGCGATGTCGCATAGAAAGCCTCCTGGTCCAATGGATGCGCGGAACGAGCACCGTACATTCAAGGTTACGTCTGGTGTTGGCATCAGGTTCTGCAGTATGCGTGCCAATAGTAGTCGCGTTCACGCGAGATGCGCAATAGAGGCGGCGAGGGCCATGCGAGGGGGTAGCCGTGGCTGAAGACCACCGACCGGCACCTGGAGCGGTCTTATCGACAAACGAGGAGGAGCTGCGCGATCGCGCGGTGGCGCTGCTGGCGCGGGTCGAAGGCGTCGCGCGCGTCTTCCCGTCCTCGGATGGCGTTGACGACGAGTTGCGCTTACTGCGCCAGGCGCGCCAGCAGCTCGAAACGCTCTTCCTGCTCGTCGTCGTCGGCGAGTTCAACTCGGGCAAGTCGGCGTTCGTCAACGCGCTCGTCGGCGAGCCGATCATGCCCGAGGGGGTCACGCCGACGACGGCGATGATCCACCTGCTGGTCTATGGAGATGCCGGGCAAGAGGACATCCTGAGCGATGGCGTCGTCATCCACCACCACCCCGCGCCGTTCCTGCGCGAGATCAATGTCGTCGACACGCCCGGGACGAACGCCATCATCCGAGAGCATGAGTCAATCTCACAGCGCTTCGTTCCGCGGTCCGATCTGGTGCTGTTCGTCACCTCGGCCGACCGGCCGTTCTCGGAGTCCGAGCGCGAGTTCCTTGAAGAAATCCGCAACTGGGGCAAGAAGATCGTCTTCGTCCTGAATAAGGTCGATGTGCTGGAGAGCGACCAGCAGGTCAACGAGGTCGTGCGCTTCATCAGTGACAATGCGCAGCGCCTGCTCGGCATCGAGCCGCTCATCTTCCCGATCTCAGCCAAGCTCGCCGAGCGTGGCGATCCGGCCGGCCGTTTCGAGCCGCTGCGCGACTACATCATGAACACGCTCGATCAGGACGAGCGCATCCGCCTGAAGCTGCTCAACCCGCTCGGCGTGGCCGAGCGGCTGCTCGGTCGCTACACGAACGTCGTCGAGGATCGGCTGGCACTGCTGGCGCAGGATGCGCAGACAATCGATCGCATTGAGGCAGTGCTTAAGGATTACGAGCAGGAGATGCGGCGCGAGTTTGGCGCGTACATTACGCGCGTCGAAAACATCGTCCATCGCCTGAATGAGCGTGCCGACCGCTTCTTCGATGAGTACATCCGGATCGGTCGTGTCTTCGACCTCGTGCGCTCCGAGAACACGAAGGCGGCATTCCAGCGCGATGTTGTCGCCGACACCGAGCGCCAGATCGACGACACGATCACTGAGCTGATCGACTGGATGGTGCAGCAGGACTTCCGCGCCTGGGAGACGGTCCGTGAGACGCTCGATCGCCGGGCGCTGGAACGTTACCGCGATGATATGGTCGGCGAGGTCGGCAGCCGCTTTGCTTCCGATCGCCAGACGCTGATCATGCAGGTCGCGCGGCAGGCTGAGTCGGTCGTGGAGCGCTACGATCAGCACTCGGAGGCGACGCTGCTCGCCACGAATGTGCGCTCGGCGCTGGCACAGACAGCCGTTGTGCAGGCCGGCGCGGTGTCGCTCGGCGCAATCGTCGTCGCGATGGCGACGACCGCCGCCGCCGACGTGACCGGCATTCTCGCGGCGGCGACAGTGGCGGGGTTGGGCTTGTTCATCCTGCCGGCCCGCAAGCGAGCCGCCCGCAACGAGCTCCGTCGCCGCTCGGCGGAGCTGGAACAGCAGCTCTCGGATGTGCTGAGAGATGGCTTCGAAGCCGAGCTTGGCAGGTCGCTACGGCGCATCCGCGATGCGATCGCGCCCTACACCCGCTTTGTCGGCTCCGAACGCACCCGGCTCGAAGGGGTCGGCAACGACATCAGCGAAGTCACGGCCGAGATGCGCGCGCTGCGGGCCGCTGTCAGTAAGTAGCTCGCTATGAAGCGTTCAATACGTCGCCGCGGGTGATGATGCCTAGCGGCGATTCACCGACCTTGCCATTCTCGGTAATGACAATCGCGCCGACCTTTTCGTCGCGAAACAGATCGATGGCTTCACTTGCCGCGCTATGGCGCGAGAGGATACCGGCCGCCATGTACCCGCGCTGCTCAATCGTCTCGCCGACCGTCGGGCTGACTCCGTCGATGTCATCGCGCGCCTCGGCGATGACGATGTCGCGGTCAGTCAGCAGATCGACGAGCTTGCCGCGCTTGTCGACAACGACGAGCTGGTCGTAGTGGCGCGCTAGCATGCGATCGCGCGCGTCGGTGAGTGATTCATCCAGGTGGGCCGTCACGACTGTGCGGTGGGCGATGTCGCCGATGCCGGATGCAGCCATGCGGATGATGCCCTCGACGCCGTCGATGATGCGGCTGGCCGCCTCGGGACGCAGCATGACATCGGGGTTATGAGCCAGGGCGTTGCGGGTGTCGCGGTAGCGTTCGGATTGCGCCGCGATCTCGCGGGCATCGGACATCGGCGAATGTTCCAGATAGTTGATCGAATCGCCCAGGCCGGCGCGGTCGTTGTCCATCCCCAGGCTGCGGGCCAGATTGGCCAGAAAACGATCGAGTGCTTTCAGCGCCTGCTCTCCGGCGCTCGCCAGGTTCGTCGCCGATGCTTCGCGGATGTCGGCCAGCTCGTCGAGGTAGATGGACAGGTCCAGATTGTGATTCATCTGGCGCGATTGCTGCTGCTTGCGCCAGCGTGATCCGCGCCGCGATCTGCCCTTTGTCTGGCCATCGTTCATCTACCGCTCCTTTGTTCGGTGCCTGTCAGGCCGTGATCCAGACGCGCTCGCCAGCGTAGCGCTCGATCGTGCGCTCGTCCGGCTCGATACCCAGTCCCGGCCCCTCCGGCACGCGCACACGCTCACCATCGTAGCCGTCGCGCAACGTACCAATGTCCTCCGCCAGCATCAGCGGCCCACCCATCTCGACGGTGCGGACGTTCGCCAGCGCCAGCGCAAGGTGCAGACCGGCGGCTGATGCGATTGATGATTCGACCATCGTGCCGACCTGACAGGTGTAACCGGCCGTCTCGGCGATGGCGTTCAGTGTCAGCGCCGACAGCAGGCCGCCGGTCTTCATCAGCTTGATGTTGATCAGGTCGCAGGCGCGCAGCGACGCGGCCCTGAGCGCATCGCGCGCGTCGTGGATCGCCTCGTCGGCCATGATCGGCACGCCAGCCATGCGGCGAACTTCCGCCAGCCCCTCCAGGTCGCGCCAGTCCACCGGCTGCTCAACGTAGGCCGGCAGGTACTCGGCGACACCGCGCGCCCCGCCAATGGCGACGCCGGGTGTGCGCCAGCCCTGGTTGACGTCGATCTTGATCGCGATGTCCGGCCCGAGCGCTTCGCGCACAGCTGCAACGCGGCGGATGTCGGTTGCCACGTCGTTGGCATCGCCGATCTTGAGCTTGACGGTGCTGAACCCGGCCGCGACGTGTGCCGTCGCGTCGGCAGCCATAGCGTCCGGGCTCTTCATACTGACGACGCGCGAGATCGTAAGGTGGTCCTTCGCGCGGCCACCGAGCAGCGCCCAGACCGGCATGCCGGTCGCCTTGCCGACGAGGTCATGCAGGGCGATGTCGATGGCGGCCTTCGCCGTTGGGTTGGCGCCCATGCGGCGGTCCAGTCCGGAAATGAGCGCCGAACGGTTGAGCGGATCGCAGCCGAGTAGCGTCGGTGCCAGAATGCGCAGCGCCTCCAGCACGCCGCCGAACGTCTCGCCGGTGACATGCGGGTCAGGCGTCCCCTCGCCCCAGCCGATCGTGCCGTCGTCCGTCTCAATGCGGACTAGCACCGACTCGACATCGGGGAACGTGCCGTAGGAGATTACGAACGGCTCGGTCAGTGGTAGCCGAATCGGGATCAGCTCAACACCTGTAATGCGCACGGGTCTCCTCCTCCGCCCTGTGACCGCCTAGCGGCCTCGTTCCAGCACATAGTATGCGTTCGGCGCGCTCCGCGACCCGGCGAAGCCAACGATCAGGAAGCCGTCGGCGAACGCCATCTCCAGTTGTTGGCGGACGATGAACCGCCATTCGCGTGCGGCAGCCGGGTCACGCGCCAGTAGCGCATCGATATCAGTTGGCACGGCGACACGCGTCTGAATCGCCTCAGCCGGGAAATCCGGCAGACTCAGCGCTGCGTCGGCCTCCAGCGGTTGATAGGCACCGGCCAGACGTTCGCGGACACGCTCACTTGCAAGGTCCCAATGGATATACAGTCGATCGCTCGGCAGGCCGCCATACAGTCCGCCGGCGAACTCCTCCCCGTAGACGTTCTCCTCGTAGACGCGGCTGGTCGCGCCGAGCCGCTCAAAATTGAGTCGCGCATTGGCGGCACGCAGTGGATCGACGGTCCAGGCTGCTTCGCGAAACCCGACCTGCACCGCCAGTGCCGCCTGCAGCGTCTTCAGCGCGAAGCCGAGGCCGCCTCGCCAGGCCGGATCGACGGCCATGAGGTCGGACAGCAGGAGCGGTTTCCCGCCGACGTAGCCACCGTACCCCTGGATGTAGCCGACCATGCGCTCGCCATCGAACGCGCCGATGACCTCGCCACCGGTCTTGGGGATGACGACCATGATCGAGAACGATGCGAGGTCGGTTTCGCTGACGCCGAACACGTCGCGCTGCAATCGCTCGCATTGCGCGAAGTCCTCACGCGTGCGGACGACGCGGAAGTCGATCGTGCGCATGCCGACCTGCTTCTGCCAGCCGTTGGTTGTTTCGCGGAAGCCGAGTGCCGCCGGTGTCAGATCGTCGATCATCGCTGTCCTCGCTCGATTCGTCGCCCGACACTGACGCCGTAAACAATGGCGATGGCCGGGAAGATCGCCGAGATGGCGAACATCGCCGCGTAGCCGGTGAATCCGGCGACGATGCCCATGCCGACCGACCCTGCGCCGATGCCGGCTTCAAAGAACGACGTGAACGTCGCCATGCCGGCGCCACGTCGGTGCGGCTCGACCAGATCGACAGCGTAGGCATTCAACGCCGGCTGACCGGCACCGAACGCCAGGCCGAACAGCACGCCGGTGAGCAACAGCAACCCCAGCGAATCCGCCAGCGCCAGCGTGCCCATCGCAAGGATCGTCAGGACAAGCGTCGGGATAATGACGGCCATGCGGCTGAGGCGGTCCGCCAGCCGACCGCCGAAGACGCGCGACGCCAGCACGGCGATGGCGAAGACGGTGAAGTACAGGCCGGCATTCGGGATGTCGCGCTCTTCGGCGTAGATCACGATGAAGGCGATGACTGCGCCGTAAACGAGGTTCGACAGCAGCACCACGATGGCGGCCGGCATGACGCTCAGCTCGAGCAGACCGCCGCTGATGTGTGATGACTCGCGTGGGCGATGTGGTTCGTGGACGAGCAGCAGCAACCCGGCTGCTCCGGCCGCGCAGACAACGCCGAGGCTGAAAACCGTATTGAGCCCGTAGGTATCGCGCAGGACGAGGCCCAGGTAGGGGCTGATCGCGGTTGCGAACGTCGATACCAGCCCCCAGATGCCCATCGCCTCGCCGCGCCTTGAGTCGGGCGCGATGTGGGCGATGAAGGTGAACGATGCAGTGTGAAAGAAGGCCATGCCGAGCCCATGAACGGCGCGGACGCCGAGGACCAACGTGACGCTATCAGCGAACAGGTAGAGCGTTGACGCGGACATGAACAGGGCCGCGCCGATAATCAGAAAGCGCTTGCTGCCGCGGCGGTCGATCTCGCGTCCAATAAACAGGCGCGGCAACAGCGCCGCCGCCGAGAAGATTCCGACGATCAGCCCGACTGCTGTCGACGAGCCGCCCAGATCATCCTTGACGTACAGCGGCAGGACAGCCGTGAGCAGCTGAAACGACGCGAACAAGAGCATCCCGGCCGCGCAGGTCAGCAGGAACGGCCGGGTCAGGATCGACGGTCGCGTGACTGTGGCCGAGGCGCTCATGGCGCGCTCAGGGGAAGAGCATGGAGTTGTCGCGTCACGATCATTCCTCGGCGGGCTCGTTCGGGAGGCCGTGCTGCTCCTCGTAGCGAGCGACGTGCGCGCGCACTTCCGATGGCGTTAGCGCATTGACGTCAATGCCGAGCAGGTCCTTCAGATGCTGGGCGTCCCGGTAGCCCCGATTCTTGGCCCACTGCCAGAAGCGGGTCCAGGAGACATCGGCGGGGTCGCCGCGCGCCGCGGAATCGCGCGCACGCAGATCGGAGCCGCGCATCATCGGCGTCGGCAGATCCCCAACGGTCGGGCCGGCTTCCTGCTCGCGCTGCGGCACAGGTCGCGGACGCTGTTGTTCGCGCTGCGGCTGCTCGCGCTGCGGCCGCTCTCGTTGTGGCTCGGACTCACGCAGAGAGCGCATCTGCGTTGGTTCAGGCGCGGGCGCAGAAGCAGGCGACGCATCCGGCTCTGCCGGGCGCACTGGCGCGATCCGGGGCGGCGCGGTCTCCGGCTCAGGCTCAGCGACGTGGCTGCCCTGTCCGTCTGCCTCCGCGAACTCGGAGCCGTAGCCGAGCGCAGCAAGTGCGCGACCGATGGCGCGCGTCTCGGCAGTCTCGATGTAGGCCGGCGTTTGGGCGCTGCTGCTGCGCGCATGGCCACTGGCAGCGCCGCGCTGCGGAATGCGAACGATCGCCTTGCAGACGGCGTATTCATCGTCCAGCGACAGCAGCTCTGTCTCAATCTCGGCTTCCGGATGTTCGCTGCGCAACCAGTGGATGCGCCACTTGACGTCCAGATATGGCGAGCCGTCCTCAAGCTGACGCAGATGCTCGCGTGGGTTGAATTGCTTGCTCATGATCGGCACGCACTCCCTTCTCGACGGCGCTCAACAGGGATTATAGACGTGCCTCTGCCGCGACTGGCCGTACAATCGCCACGCCGGACGGAAGGCTTACTGAGGAGGCGGGCGTGGACGCGCAAAAGTGGATCGTCGATACCAACGCAGATG
This sequence comes from Thermomicrobiales bacterium, assembly GCA_039810005.1. Lineage (GTDB taxonomy): Bacteria > Chloroflexota > Chloroflexia > Thermomicrobiales > CFX8 > JAMLIA01. The sequence continues at coordinate 14,719 of JBDHWD010000016.1, forward strand.
GCTACCCGGACGAAATAAACAGGCTGCTCGTCCTTGCTGCGCCCAACGGCACTGTTGACCGGGATCTCGTTGCTGCGCTCGTCGATGTGTCCGCCTGGCTCGGCGTCGCGACCCAGGCGCTGACAATGCCGCTCGTCTGCGCCGAGGGGAGCCAACCCGACACGGATCAGCGCCAACGGCTCACGGTTGCGCGGGTTAGTGATCTGCCGACGCTTTCATCAATCGACGTCGCACCTGTTACCCAGGCCGCTGCCGCCGAACCACCCTCCGCCTGCCTGACTGACCTGTTCACCGCGCGTGGCGCACTGCTCGATCGCGATGGTGATCTGCTGCCAGACGCCAGCCGGATCAGCTTTGATCTGCCAGACTCGATGCCGGTGGACCTGGCCGCTGCGGTCGCAAACCTCGCCGCGCGTGTCGCGTTGGAGAGCGGCGGGGTCACGCTTCCGCTTGTCCGCGACGGCGGAGTACGCCTGTCGATTCGACCTGACTCCGGCGCTGCTCGTCTGGCCGCGGTCGCGAACGGCTGGGTTGCGACCGGCGACCCGGACGCACTCGCCGAGCTGCTTCTGCGCATCGCAACCGACTGGCCGCACATCACTGCGCCGGAGTGCGGCGGTGTTGGCCAGGCGGTTGCCGTGCTGCGGCGCTGGCTCGCTGGTGATGGGCCGGAGCCATACGAGCCGGGCGAGATCCTCTGGGAGCGTGAGTGGTCAGCCGACTGGGAGGTCGATCGGCTCGAAGCCGAGTTCCAGTCGCTCGCCGATGTTGATGCAGCTGCCGATATCCTGCACGTCTTCGTGAGCGAGCCGCCCGCCATTCGCCGCGCGCTAGCGGCAACGCTGGCAGACTCGCAACGAGAACGCGGACACGCGGATACGCAGATTGTCGTCCTGTCTGCCTTCAAGGCAGGACTCAGCTGGCTGACCGACGTTGTCACGCCAGCGCTGCTGGCGATGACGCAACGCCCTGAGCGCATCCGGATCAGTTACCGCCGGATGACCGAGGACAACACGCTCGACATGCCGATCCGTTGGCTGCAGGAGCTGTTCCCCGGCCCGGAGATGATGGCGACCGCTCTGGGTATGCCAGACGAGGCGATTGAGCTCGTCGAAGCTGACGCCGACGCTCCTGCAACGTTCGTCGCCGAAGCATGGACGGCAGGCGGTGCGCCACTCGGACGTTGGACCTGCACGCCTCCCTCACGCATACAGCCGTTCATTGCGGAGCTCGGTGAGGACGCGGGTCGCGTCGTCGTGACGACCGGCGGGATCATGGCCGCTGATGGCGATGGCTGGCGTGAGGTGATGCGTGTCCCGACTGATCTGGAGTCATTCTGGGAGTTCTGGCAGAGCGAGGTCATCTCCGATTTGCTGCAACGTGTCGAGGATGCCGGGGCGAAAGCTGACCAGCAGCCGTTCTTCGGCGAGCTACTGGTCGAAGTCTGGGTGAGCGAGCCGAACGATCGGCTCGGCGTCCGCGAGGAGAACGACTCGGCGGCTGAGGCGCTGGCCGAAGACATCTATTTCACGACGCTCGACGCCATCGAACTGTATGGCCAGCGCACGACCGGCGACACGCTCAGCGCGCCCGGCCCGATTATCCCGATCGTCCGTGTCGCTCCCGCTGCCCGGCCGCGCGCCAGGATCACTCTGCGCGCCGCACCAGCACAGCCTGCCCTTGCGCTCCCCGATCTTCGGGTGAGCGAAGTCGGCCTCGCCGATGGCGAGCTTGCCGTTGTCATCGACGTCGATCTGGATAGCGACAGCGCTCCAAGGCTCGACCGTCTGCGCACCCTGGCCGCGACGACTCAGCTCGACGGACCGTCGCTTCCGGCCCGCGTGCGCCTTGCTGGCGAGAGCGTGTCACTCCGCCTGCCGCTCGTCGCACCACTCGCGAATGCCGCCAACACTGAGCGCCCTTCGATGACGGAGAACATCCACGGCGATCGCGTTGCCGAGATCGCGGCTGGTCTGGCGAGTGCGCCGGAAGTGACCGCCTGGATTGAGGATGCGTCGTATCAGGGGCGGCCGCTGCCCGCGCTCGCGCTGCATGCGCCCGTGCCCGGGCGGCTGTACTCCATCGTCAAAGCGGCGATCTTCAAGCCGACCTACCTCATCGTCGCCCGTCACCACGCCAACGAGATCTCCAGCACGAACGCCGCGTTCCAGCTCGCCTGGCTCTGCGCGAATGATCCAGCGTGGCGTCGCTATCTCGACGCCGTAAACATCGTCATGCTGCCGTATGAAAACCCGGACGGCGCTGCGCTGCATGCGCGTCTGGCGAGCTACCCGGAAGCCACGACCTGGAAGCACCACCCGGCACGCTACAACGCGCTCGGCTACGAATACGGCGCGGATCACCTTGATCCGGACACGCGCTTCGGCGAAGCCCGGGCGCGTGGCTCGCTCTGGCACCGTTGGCTGCCGGACGTGATCGTCGACAATCACGGCGTTCCGTCGCACGAGTGGGTGCAGCCGTTCGCCGGGTTCGGCTCACCGCCGCGCTTCCGCGTGTCCTACTGGATCGTGCAGGCGCTCCTCTATGGCATCGCGTCGTACGCTGATGCGCCGGATAACGACGCCCAGCGGGCATCTGTCGCCGCGCTCCAGCAAGCAGTTTCAGCGATCGTCCGTGACACCGACATCGGCGAGTGGAACCGCACCTATGGCGCGAGCTATCGCGCGTGGGGCCAGTCGCGTCTGCCGGATCGATTCCCCGGCGAATTCCATGACGACATGCTCTGGCACATCGCCGCCGTCGATGCCGACTCACCGCGCCGCGGCTTCCACCTGCGCTACCCACGCACGACCGTGCTTTCCTGGGTGACGGAGGTCAACGACGAGACGGCCGAAGGCGATCATCTGGAGCGCGTCGCCCGCGCGCACCTGCTGGCGAACAAGGCGACGCTCGACCTCCTCGCCGCCGCAGCCCAACCAGCAACGATGCAATCCCTGACAAACGCGGACGGCACCATTACCTGGCGGATCGGCCGCCAGCGACCGCTGCGTCTGGGCGGCTCAGTGGGTGATCAGTCTGGGTAACTGGGATACCGGGAGCATTGGGCATCACGCATGTAGGGGCGTATCGCATACGCCCGGCCAGATTGGCGGGGGGCCGGGGAAGCGGCGATAGCGAGTTTGACACCCGCCCGGGCTAACGCCTACCCGATAGATCGACATGCTCGGACGGGGTCGTGGACCTGGCCGGGCGTATGCAATACGCCCGTACATTTTGGCGACCGGCGTCCTACTCGCGTGCCGTCCCGTCGACCAAGTCACCGCTCCTGCTCTTGACATCAGAAGCTAATCCTATTAGTATAAAACTAATGGACTTAGTTATTCGAAAGGCACCTCGATGCGGATTACTACTCACGCCAACAACCTGATTCAGCTCACACGCTGGCCGTTGCTGTTCCCGGTCAATGCCTATCTCGTCAGAGAGGACGATGGATTCACGCTGATCGATACCGGCGTCTGGGGCGGGGCCGACACGATTCTCAAGACGGCGCGGCAGCATGGCGGGGAGATCGTGCGCATTGCGCTGACGCACGCTGACTCCGATCACGTCCTCGGTCTGGATGCACTGTGCAAGGCGCTACCCGATGCCGAGGTTCTGATGACGGCGCGCTCGGCCCGCCGGCTGACAGGTGATCGCTCGCTCGATCCCGACGAAATGCACGGCGGCAAGACGAAGCTGGGCGGCGGCAACGTCCAGAAGACAACACCAACCCGGTTGCTCTCGGACGGCGATCGAGTCGGCTCACTGGAGGTCGTGGCCTCTCCCGGCCACGCGCCGGACCACATCGCGTTCTACGACCATCGCGACGGGACGCTCATCGCCGGAGATGCGTTTCAGACGCGCGGCGGGATGGCGGTGTCGGGTGTTGTGCGACCATCGTTCCCGTTCCCTGCCTGGTCGACCTGGGACTGCACCCTCGCGTTGGATTCCGCACGCCGGTTGCGGGCGTTGAACCCGGCTCTACTGGCTGTTGGGCACGGCGATATTCTGGAGCAGCCGTTGACGGCGATCGATGCCGCGATTGAGGAGGCGGAGCGACGTGGCAACGAACACGCAGTCAAGCACGCGACGCACTAGGCGCGGGCTCGACCGCGCGGCGGTCATCCGCGCTGCTGCAGCGATGCTCGACGAAGCGCCGGGCAGCGACATGACGCTGACGAGCCTGGCGCTGGCGCTCGGCGTTCGCACCCCGTCGCTTTACAACCACATCGACGGTCAGGAAGGACTGCGGCGCGGTCTGGCACTGCTTGGGGTGCAGGAGTTGGGCGAGCAGCTGGGGCGCGCAGCCATCGGCAAGGCGGGCGCGGATGCGCTCTACGCCGTCGCCGATGCTTATCGCGCGTTTGCGCTGCGTCGTCCCGGTTTGTACCTCTCGACCATCCGCGCTCCCGACGCCGATGATGTCGAATTACTGGCCGCTTCTGACGATGTGCTGGAGGTGCTGCGGCTGGCATTAGACCCCTTCGGCCTGACCGACGACGAGCAGATCCACGCGATACGTGGCCTACGCAGCATCGCGCACGGTTTCGTGAGTATCGAGCTGGGGGGAGGATTCGGCCTGCCGATCGACCTCGACACGAGCTATCAGCGGCTTGTTGGCGCGTTCGTTGATGGCCTGGCTGCGCGTCAGAGGTCAAAATCGGCGACGAGCGCCGGAAGCATCTCATCCATTTCAGAGATCAGCGCAGGCACTCCATCCGGCAAGCTGAGCCAGCCAAAACGAAACAGGATCCTGCGCGCCTCGCCCTCTGACGGATGCTCTTCCCAGTGATCCCACGTCTCAGCAGGTGTTCCTGCGCAGCGCAGGTGGAAGTAGTGGCGCTCGTGGATCTCCTGCTTGCCATGCGGGCGGCAGTCGTAGTCGGTGCTGCCGAGGAAGCGCACGAGCGACAGGTTGAGCAGTCCTGTCTCTTCCCGCGCCTCGCGGAGCGCAGCAATGTCGAGCGGCTCGTCCTGCTCGACCGTACCGCCCGGCACCTGAATGCCCGCCTCCGGGTGTTGCGGCTGGCGAAAGACGAGCAGGCGCGAGCCGTGGGTGATGTATGCCAGCACCTTGCGCTTTATCGGAGGTGTCGTTGGGCCGTTGCTGCCCTGCCTCACGCCGTCGGCTTGCCCCAGCCGCCACCGCCCGGTGACTGGATCGACAGGCGATCGCCCGGCTGGGCGACGAAGCGCACCTTGCCAGGCAGCGGCTGATCTTCTCCATCGCGGCGCAGGATATTTGCGCCGCGCTCACCATCCGCGCCGCCCCGCAGTCCCCACGGCGCGAGGCGGCGGCGCTCGGTCAGCAGTGTCACCTCTGCCTCAACCTCAAATGCGATCTCGCGCACCAGCCCATCGCCTCCGCGAGATGCCCCCGCGCCGCCCGAGCCGTCGCGCAACCGATACTCGGTGATCCGCATCGGATAGGCGAACTCGAACGCCTCGACCGGTGTGTTGAGCGTGTTGCTCATGTGGACGTGGACGCCCGAGAGTCCATCGAGACCCGGGCGCGCGCCCATCCCGCCGCCCATCGTCTCGTAGTAGGCGAACGGTCGGTCGGTGCGCGGGTCGCGGCCACCAGCAGTCACGTTGTTCATCGTCCCCTGGCTGGCGGCGGGAATAACATCCGGCAGCGCCTGCGCCAGCGCGCCGAAGATCGTGTCGGTGATGCGCTGTGATGTCTCGACGTTCCCACCAGCCACCGGTCGCGGCGGACGGGCGTTGACGACCGTGCCGAGCGGGGCGATCACCGTAACCGGCGCGAAGGTACCGTGGTTTGACGGCGCATCGTCCGGCATCAGACAGCGCACGACATAATAGGACGCTGACCTGGCGACGGCAGCCACCGCGTTGATGCTGCCGCGTGACTCCGGCGCGGTGCCGGTGAAATCGACCGTCAGCTCGCTTCCCGCGACCGTGACCGTCGCGACGATCTGGATCGGCTCGTCAACGACGCCGTCATCATCGAGCGCATCAGTGAAGGTGTATATGCCGTCCGGTATCTGCTCGATCGTCGCGCGGGTGATGCGCTCACCGTACGCGATCAGTGCGTCGATGTGCGCATCGAGCGTCGCCAGACCGGCACGCTCGACGAGTTCCTGGATGCGACGATCTGCAGTGCGGTTCGCCGCCACCTGAGCGGTAAGGTCGCCGCGCCGCTCGTCCGGCGTGCGCACATTGCGCAGCAGCAAGCGCAGTGCTGCCTGATTCGGCTTGCCACCCTCCCACAGCTTGATCGGTGGGATGATGATGCCCTCCTGATAGATCTCGGTCGCGATCGGCATCGAGCCGGCCGAGATGCCCCCGATGTCCGCGTGGTGGGCGCGGTTCGCCGCGAACCCGGCCAGAATCTGCTCGCCCTCACCGGTGACGAACAGCGGCGAGATCAGCGTGACATCCGGCAGATGGGTGCCTCCGAGGTAGGGATCGTTCAGCGCGATGACATCGCCGGGCAGAAACTCGTGGAACTCAGACAGCGCGGTTGCGACCGATTCGGGCATCGAGCCGAGGTGGACCGGAATGTGAGCTGCCTGCGCGACCAACCGACCGTGGCGGTCGAACAGGGCGCAGGAGAAGTCGCGGCGCTCCTTGATGTTCGGCGAGTACGAGCTGCGTGTCAGCACAGCGCCCATCTCCTCGGCAATCGCAGTGAGCGTGCTGCGGAAGATCTCCAGGCTGACCGGGTCGACCATCGGTGTGCTATCGACGGATTGAGACATCTAGCGGACTCCTTCGTCTGGAGTGGCGAATGTGCGACTGCCTTGAAGAGGTACTCGGCACAGTGGCGCTGACAGACCACTGCCACTGACAGGACTGGCGGGATGCTGCTGTACCGGATTCATCGACACGGTGGCGTTCATGGTCCGCACGCTCACTCCGCTCGCTCCATGATCAGGTTGCCGGCGACATCGGCTGCAGCGTGCCAGCCTGGTGGGATCACGAGGGTCGTGTCGTACTGCGTGACGATCGCTGGTCCGACGATGGTCTGGCCGGCGCTGAGCGTGGCGCGGTCATAGATCGGCGTGTCGATCGCTTGCGGAACGCCATCGACGCCGAAGACGACTGCGCGATAGTCGGCTGGAGTCGCTGGCGTGGCTTCGCTCTGCTCGCCGCGGCTGAGCTCGGGTGGTGTCGAGACGCCACGCGCCTTGACGCGGACGTTGACGATCTGGACGCGCTCGCCCGGATCGCTGTAGCCGAAGCGCCGCTCGTGTGCCTGATGGAACGCCTCGACTGCGGCGTGCAGGTCGCCTTCGTACGGCACGACGAGCTCGTACGACTGACCAACGTACCGAATATCCAGCAATCGTTCGATCTGGATCTGGTCCGCCGCGACCCCCTCGGTGAGGAGATCGGCGCGGCCTGTTTCGGACAGCTCACGGAAGACCGGCTCGATCGCTTCTTCGGCAGTGTCGTCCTCGACCATGACGGTGCGGACGTAATCCTTCAGGACATCGGCGGCGAGCATGCCGAGTGCGGACAGCACGCCGGGAGTCGCTGGCGCCAGGACGCGCGGAATGCGCAGCGCGTCGGCCAGCTCGCAGGCGTGCAGCGGCCCCGCGCCGCCAAACGCGACCAGCGCGAACAAGCGCGGATCGTGTCCGCGCTCAACCGAAATGACGCGGATGGCCGCCTCCATGTTCGCGTTGGCCACCCGAATAATGCCGAGTGCTGCTTCCTCGACGCTGGCGTCCAGCCGCTGAGCAATCGGCTCGATCGCGGCTCGCGCTGCACTAACGTCGAGGGTCATCGTCCCGCCGAGGAAGCGATCCGGTATCAGGCGGCCGAGCGCGACGTTTGCATCAGTGACGGTCGGCTCAGTGCCGCCGTTGCCATACGCAGCCGGACCGGGATCGGCACCAGCCGACTGCGGCCCGGCTCGCAGCGCGCCGCCGAGGTCGAACCAGGCGATGCTTCCGCCACCCGCGCCAACGGTGTGGATGTCGATCGTCGGCAGGCGCGTCGGATGCCCGCCGATGCGTCCGTCGGTCGTCTCGGTGACTGCGCCATCGATCAACGCGACGTCGGTCGATGTGCCGCCCATGTCGAACGAGATGACCCGGTTGATACCCGAAGCCGCGGCGACGAATGCCGCTCCGACCACGCCGGCAGCCGGGCCGGACAGCAGCGTGCGCGCCGCCTCGCGTCGCGCAGTCGCTGAAGAGATCGAGCCGCCGTTCGACTGCATGATGCGCAGCGGTGTTGAGTTCGGCAACGTCGCTTCGAGGCGCGCGAGGTAGCGGTCCATCAGCGGCGCAACGTAGGCGTTCAGCACGACTGTGCTCGTCCGCTCGTACTCACGGAACTCCGGCAGCACCTCGGATGACGCCGAGACATGCAGCCCGGCAGCCCGCGCCGCCTCAGCGACTGCCTGCTCGTGGGCCGGATTGGCAAACGAGAACAGCAGGCAGATCGCAACCGATTCGACCTTCGCGTCCGCCATCGCCTGGACAGCCGCCGCGACCGAATCGCTGTCGAGTGGTGTTATGACGCCGCCGCGCTCATCGAGCCGCTCGCCGACCTCTACGCGCAGGTCGCGTGGCACCAGCGGCTCTTCGCGGGTGACGCGCAGATCGTAGAGCTTCGGGCGCGTCTGCCGTCCAATCTCCAGCACATCGCGGAATCCGGCTGTCGTGATCAGGCCAGTGCGCACGCCTTTGCGCTCCAGCACTGCGTTGGTCGCGACGGTTGAGCCGTGGACCAGCGCGGTCAGCCGGTCGAAAACGTCGAGTTCGCGAAGCCCCTGGATGATTGCGGTATCCGGGCTGCCCGGCGTCGACAGGACCTTATGAACGTGGATACCGTTGGCGTCGATCACGACGAAGTCGGTAAAGGTCCCGCCGGTATCGACACCAACGAGGGCTGTGGCACGTTGATTTATCACGTCCAAGAGTTACCCACTTCCCGGAGTGGCCATTTCACCATTACCCTGTTTCGGAATGGTTCGGCTGTAATCGTTGAATTATGACTCAAGATCCCTGATTGGAATGTCCGTAACGAACATATGGCCGGGCGCATGAGTAATCATCAGTGGTGGGGCGGATTGCATGGCCACTGCCTGCGGTGTTACCCCACAGGCCCAAAACGCCGGCGTCTCATCTTCTCGAATGTCGATGGATTCGCCCCAGTCAGGGTCATCAATGGATCGGATGCCCAGGCGTTCAGGGTTTCCGACCCAGATTGGCGCACCGTGTGCTAACGGATAGCGACTGGTGATCTGGACGGCGCGCGATACCTGGTCGGCTTTGATCGGCCTCATCGAAACTACCAGCGGACCATGGAACCGTCCAGCGGGAACACACGCGACCGATGTGCGAAACATCGGTACATTTCTTCCCTCCTGCACATGGCGCAAAGCCACGCCTGCCTGAACTAGCGCATGCTCAAAGGTGTAGCTGCAGCCAATCAGGAATCCGACAAGGTCATCACGCCAGCGATGTTCAATGGAAAGCGTCTCTTCGACAAGCCGACCCTGTTCATACACGCGGTAGCGTGGAACATCGAAACGCAGGTCGGCACCTGGAGCAGCATGTTGCGGTATAAACGAGCCTATTTCTGTCACGTCAATAATAGGGCAAGGTCGCGGATTCCTTGTCGCAAACAGCAGAAATTCGAATGCATAATCAGCAGGAAGAATGACCAGATTGGTTTGCGTATATCCGGTAGCGAGTCCAACGGTGTTATCCGTCCACTTCCTGGAACGGACGTAATGCCTTAAGTCGGCAGGTGTGGCGGTCCTCAGTGCATCTCGATTTATTGCTGAGTCAATTGTCAATCTATCACTCCTTGTTTCCTCGATCGCCTACTCTTTGACCATGCCCCGCATACGCGGATCCAGGGCGTCACGCAGTGCATCGCCGATCACGTTTATTGACATCACCGCCAGCATGATCGCGATGCCAGGAAAAGTGCCTATCCACCACGCTTGTTGCAAATACACGCGTGCCTGGCTGAGCATAGACCCCCACTCAGGACTAGGAGGTTGGGCACCAAGCCCGATGAAGCTAAGACCAGAAATGGCAAGGATAGCTCCGGCGATGCCAATTGTTGACAACACAATAACGGGTGCCACAACGTTTGGCAGCGCGTGTCGAAACATAATCCGTAGAGTTGTTGCTCCTATCGCACGTGTCGCGAGTATATGATCGTACTCTCGTACGACTAGTGTCGATGCGCGTACCGTGCGTGCGTACCAGGGAATAGCGCTTATCCCGACCGCAATCATGACGTTGATTAAGCTCGGCCCGAGTGTCCCCATAATAAGTATCGCCAAAATGATTCCCGGGAACGCCATTAATATATCGATGAGCCGCATTGCAATGTTGTCGGTCATACCGCCGAGAAACCCGGCAACAAGGCCGACAATACTCCCAACGACTGTAGCAATGGCTACGGCAACCAGGCCAATCGTAAGCGATATGCGGGTACCGTAGACCACTCGGCTGAAGACATCTCGGCCCAGTTCATCAGTTCCGAACAGGTGTGTACGCGACGGCGGCTCGAGAAGGTCACTCGACTGCTCAAGAGGATCGGCCGGGGCCACGATCGGCGCAAAGACGGCGGCCAAAATCATGACTGCGAGAACTAACCCTCCAATCAATACGAGAGGGTTATGCATCAGACGCCGTAAGAAAGCCCAACGCCTGCGTGGTCGCTGAGATGCCAGGAATGCTGGGTGGGACATTGAATCCGCTCTGGTTGTCTCAGCCATTTTCTCTCCTGAATAGTTGCTCCCTCCGGTCAAGCGCAGAGCCGATCCTTATCCATACATTAGATCGTACCGTTCGCTCCGCCGCCGTCATCTTGAGCCCGACAATCGGATTCGCGGATCCAGCGTTCCATATAGCAGGTCGATGATGAGAGTGGTTCCGACATATAAAACCGCATACAGAAGGACGATCCCCTGGATGAGTGGAAAATCACGTGCCTGAATAGCACGAATGGCGAGCGTCCCGAGTCCCGCGCGGGCAAAAACCGACTCGACAATGACGGTACCGGCTAACAGGTTTCCGAATTGGATACCTATTACTGTCAGGATCGGAATCATTGAGTTGCGAAACGCGTGTCTGATAACGACCGCTCGCTCGGATAGCCCTTTCGCCCTGGCCGTCTGTATGTATTCCTGGCGAATCACTTCAAGCATGCTCGAACGTGTTAAGCGCGCAATGATCGCGACATTGACGATGCCGAGCGTGAAGGCTGGTAAGACCAATGCCTTCCATCCGTCCCCTCCGAGGATTGGGAACCATCCTAGTTTGATGCCAAAGAACAGGCTCAGTAGCATGCCGAGCCAGAAGGATGGAATCGACAGCCCGCCCAAGGCTAGCACCATAAAGCTCGAATCGAGCCACGCTCGCTTTGAGATGGCAGCCATCATGCCGAGCGGTATACCGAGCAAGACGGAGATGAGCATACCTGCTATGGCGAGCTGGAGTGTGCTCGGGAAACGGTCAAGTATTTCCTGAGACACCGGAGCGTTCGTCAAAAGCGACCGCCCGAAGTCGCCCTGGATAGCTGACCCGAACCAGTGCATGTATTGCACCGGTAAAGGGTCGTTCAGCCCCAAGTGTTCACGAAGCCGGTCAGCTGCTTCCTTGTTCGCGTTGTTCTGCAGAATCTGATCAACCGGATCGCCGGGCGTGAGATGGATTGAGAAAAACGTAATGATGCTTACGCCCAGCAGGATTGGAACAATCGAGAGCACTCGCCGAATTACATACGCTGCCATATCGGTTAGTCGTCAATCCAGGCTTCTGTTAATTCCCAGTCCATCGCATTAGGGTAGAAAATCACACCCTTCACCTTCTTGTTGAAGACCGTGTTCTTTTCGGGCGCATACAGTGGAAGGACAGATGCCTGATCCATCATTCGTTCGACCATCGCTTGCACTGCGGCGTCGCGATCAGATCCGATTGTGTTGCGCTGCTTTATGATGAGGTCGTCAAGTATCGGATCATTGACTCGGCCCCAGTTCAACCCCGAGCTGCCTTCGGTTGGGATCTGCTGCGAATGGAAGAAGAACCAGATGATGTCCGGATCAACCGTGTCATATATGAAGTAGTACAGATCGAAGTCTCCACTGTTCCGGCGCGCCGTGAGCGCTGCAGACTCCAGTGTCTCAATCGTGACGTTGATTCCCAGGTCTTTCGCCTGCTGCTGCACGAGGCTGGCCCACCGAACCTCTGCCTCGCTGCCGCCTGAGATTAGCACCGCGTCAAAGGGCTTTCCGTCCTTCTCGATGATTCCATCCCCGTTTTCGTCTGCCCAACCGGCATCAGCTAGCAATGATTTCGCTTTGGAGAGATCAAACTTGGGGCCCGCCTCTTGCTCGCCCGGCCAGTAGTGAGGAAGTGCAGGGACGATAGCGCCGTACATTACCTGGCCGTGGCCTCCCTCCATCACTTGCAGAAAGCGCTCTCGATCAAATCCATACATCAGGGCTTGTCGAGTCTTCAGATCGTCGAACGGCCAGCGTTCGTTGTTCCAGCCCAGACAGTCCAGTCGACCGGACGGGCGCGAGAGAATCTCAAAATCGGGGTTTGACTTGAATTGGTCGTAGAACTGGTTGGGAAGGAAGGCAATGTCCAGTTCGCCGCTCTGCAGGCCATTGATGATGGTGCTCTGCTCCGGAGTGAACTTGAAGAATAGTTCGTCAAGATATGCGGGACCTTTGTTTTCCAGAAACGACGCCCCCCACGTGTAGTTGTCAAACCGCTCAAGAAGCAGATGGTCGCCAGCCGCCCACTCTTTGAACTTGAATGGCCCCGACCCGACGGGATTCCGACCAAAGTCTGCGCCGTATTTCTCGCGTGCTGCTGGCGGCCACACACCCATCCACGCATCCCAAAAGAGGTGGCTTGCCATTGGCCCGTATGGCAGCGGCGAGCTGATAACAAATGTTTGTGGATCTGGTGCCTCAAATGTTGGATCGGGTGGCAGATAGATGCCCGTGACAAACGTGGCGTTGTCCGGATCAACCGCGAACTCGTAAATGGCTTTCAGATGCGCTGCTTCCAAGGTTGAACCGTCGTGGTAAGTGATGTCCTTTTTGAGATGGAATGTCCAGGTCTTCGTGTCTTGAGAAACCTCAAAAGACTCTGTCAACGGGCCAGCGACGTACTCGGACGTGTTGGGATCCTGTATGAGGAGACTGTCATAGATCATGCCGATGATATTGCCGCCGGAAGAACTAGAGTGAAAGTCGGGATCTAGCGTCGGGGGCTCGACATAACCAACGCGGAGCCGGCCTCCCTTCTTCGGCGTACCATCGGAGTTCGCCGCTGGTGTCACATCACTGCTTGCCGGAGATGAAGATCCATCGGAGACTGACGTGGTTGACGAGCTTGTATCATTGTCATCTCCGCCACAGGCAGCAAGGAAGGTTGCGATCGCGACGCTACTTGCTGCGCCAGTAGCTAACTTCAGTAGCGCGCGCCGACTCAGCCGCTCGCCCTGCTGGAATATGAACACGCCTCGTTCTGCATCGTACTTTGGCATCCGCTATCCTCCTCGAAAGACTCTCCACACGAAGCTAAACGACCTCGTGAGTCGAACGAAGTTCGGCTCTTGTACTTACCAGGTAATGCACCGCGAGCGGGGTCACACGACCGTCAGGCGTGACGTATTCGCCGGGAGCGAGGTGGTTTAGATCAAACGAGAGATAGGTGCCCCACGATCGATCTTGATACAGTTGCTTGTGAAGATCGTCTGGGGCGGAGCCGCAGGGCCACCCGTAGCAGTACCACATGCGGCGCGCGCGCGGCTCGATGATTTCTGAACTCACTGTCCCGCCCCAGCTAGCCCTGTCCGGATCACCGTCCCCGTGCGCGCAGATTGAGTAGCCAACTGTGTCACGCCCCTCGTGGTCTGCGGTGATCTGGCGAATCGCTTCTACATCGAATGAGCCTGCAAGCTGATTGACAACGTGTGTCGCTCGCTCGTAGCGCCAGGCTGACGATGTGCCAGGCTCTTGCTGACCGACGGGTGCCATTTCGCCCGATATCCAATGATTCGAGCGGGCGAATGCCCCGTCGATGATGTGGGTCTCGATGTGATAGGTCTTCGTGCTGATCTCAACGAGTGCGACCTCGCCGCTGGCATCAGCGAACAGAAAATTGCCGTGATACGCGCGAGGATATGCGTCAAGCAACGCGATAGCATCGGAGACAGAAGACGCGTTCGATAGGAGAAGCGAGCCGAACTGCGAATAGGGAATGCCAATAGCGTCGAGGTAACTTGGCTCGGTTTCCGGTGACACATATGCCCATGTATAGCCGAACCCGGCTTCGTTTACCCCTCGCGTAACCATTCGATCGAACGGTACGGCGGCTTGAGAGGACACGATCTGAGTGCCGACAAAGCGGAATCCATCTTGCGGCTCAACGACAATCAGGCGCGTTCTGGTTGCGAACGGATCGTCGCTGTTGCTGAAGACAATTGGTGCACCATCATGGGTGGCGGTTCCAGTCGCCGCTCCAATGGTGCATGAATCAAAAGATTCTAAAGTCGCACGTCGGCAATACATGTATCCCCCATAACCTGGCAAGATTCATCTCGACGGCGTCGAGGGCCGGAAAACTCCAGCACTCGACTGTCGCTACATCTTGTCGCCAGCGCGGGCGTCAAACCCGTTACGCCGGATATCCGTCAACTGCGTCCAGTTGTTGCGTATTGTGAAACAGCGTTGCTAAATGGCAGACTACCACGCTGGTATTCACCTGTCAACACAGTTTCACAATCTATATTCGTATTGCCTCATGAGGAGGAGAAGATGACCGGGGCGCGTACCACTTCGATCCAGTCAGTTCAGCGGGCGCTCCGAATACTCAGCCTGTTTACCGCTGACCAGCCATTATGGACAGTAGGAGACATTTCCCGTGCTTTGGCACTGAATAAGAGTGTCGTCTCCCGCTTTCTAGCGACGATGGCGGTTGAGGGTTTCGTGACACAGGACGCTACGACAAAGGCCTATGCCATCGGTCCGCAGGCATTCGCGGTCGGCAGCACCTATCGACCCTTTGTTGTGCTTGAGGCGATCCTGCGACCTGCCATGGCGAATCTCACGGCCAAAACGGGTCAATCAACCTCAACAGGAGTCCCGTCGGGTCACGTCTTCACAATTATCCATACCGTTCAGGGAACGGGGTCGATTCGCGTCGCGTTCGATATTGGGCAGCGCCCCTATTACCACAGCGCAGCGATTGGAAAGCTTCTTCTCGCTGCGAAGTCAGATGGTGACGTGCGGGCCATTGTCGGCCCCGATCCGCTGCCGAAAGTAACCCCGTGGACAATAGGAACGGTAAGAGAGCTATTCAGCGATCTGGAGCAGATTCGTAGAACAGGGATCGCGATAAGCAGTCAGGAATCGATACCAGGAGTTGGAGCGGTAGCAGCAGGTATCCGTAACGCGAAAGGCGAATGTATCGCAGGTATTTCAGTTGTATACCCTACGCATGTGGTTAGCGACGCTGAGATCCGCCAGTACTCAATGTTAACAATGGAAACGGCGCAGCAGCTGTCTGGAAAGCTTACGAGCTCGGCACTCGGCAGTGCAGAAGTAGATTGATCTCAGAATCGTGCTGGACGCGTTGGTCAGCGTTCGGGTAGCGAGACATTGAGTCTGGCATGGTTCTGCCGGATGGCTATTGTCTTGAGCCGCTACAATGCCCTGTCGTGAACGACTCACCACGGATCTGCTACGCCGGAACCTATGAGCGCGACTATCCGCGCAACCGCATTGTGATCGACGCGCTCCGCGGGGCGGGTGCGCGCGTCGAGGAAGTGCATGCGCCGGTGCTGGAGCTATGGCGCGACAAGAGCGCGCTGCGCCGCCTCGGGCTGCTGATGCTGCCGATCAGAATGCTGGCTGCCTATCTCTGGCTGATTCCGCAGGTTATCAGCCATCTGCGAGCGAGCGATGCGCTTATGGTCGGCTACGTTGGGCAGGCTGACATGCTCGTTCTCGCTCCGCTGGCGCGACTGTTCAGACGTCCAGTGATCTTCAATCCGCTGGTGACGTTGACTGACACGATTGTCGAGGATCGTCGGCGTTTCACGCCCGGAACGCTGCCGGCACGACTCATCAGACTGGTTGACCGGCTGGCATTGCGGCTTGCGACAGTCGTGCTGGCCGATACGGACGAGAACGCAGCCTATATGACGACGAAGTTCGGCGTGCCGGCTGGGCGCATTGTTGTCGTGCCGGTCGGTGCCAACGAGACGGTCTTCTTCCCTGGCGCAGCGGAACGGAAGCAGCATGGCCCGCTCGACGTTCTGTTCGTCGGCAAGTTCATCCCGCTCCACGGTGTCGAGACGGTTATTCAGGCGGCGGCGTTGCTGGAGCAACGCGGCGTGAATGCGCGAGTTGAGATGGTTGGGACGGGTCAGACCTACCGCGCTGCGCGGGATCTGGCGGTGACGCTGGGCGTGCGGAATATCGCGTGGACGGATTGGATACCCTTTGAGCATCTCGGCGCGCGACTCCGCGCTGCCGATGTCGTGCTGGGGGTCTTTGACAGCGGAGCGAAAGCGGCGCGCGTGGTCCCGAACAAGGTCTACCAATCGACCGCCTGTGGGGTTGCGACGATCACCAGACGCTGCGCCGCTGTCGAGCGCTACCTGCGCGACGGCGAAGACGCTGTCCTGATCCCGCCCGACGACCCCGATTCGCTGGCTGACGCCATCGCGAGATTGCAGGACCCGGATGAGCGGGCGCGCATCGCGGCAGGTGGGCGTTCCGCATTTGCTTCTCGCGCCTCACTCGAAGCGATCTCAGCGTCCCTCTGGCCGGTCGTAGAACTCGCACGAGCGAGGGGGCGCGCGTGTCGCGATCGCGTCTGATCGTGCCGGTCGTCTTCTGGCTGGCGCTGGTCGGTGCGCTGATCGCGCTCTGGCTGTCCGGGCAGGCGGCCGGCACCTGGGATCACGTGCGTAGCGCGCATCGCCTGCCGCTGCTGGCGGTCATCGCCTGCGGCATCGCGTTGCCGCTCGTGCATGCCGTGCGCTGGTGTGTGCTGATGGATGCGCTCGACGCTGAAGTGCCGATCGGCCTCGCCGCCGACGTAACGGTGAGCTCCTCACTGGTGAACTATGCCGGGCCCGGATTCCTCGGCGCGCCGGCCAAAGCGTTTCTGGCCAATCGCGCGGCTGGTGCGCCGTATGGCAAGACGATCCTCTCGATGGCGTTCGAGCAGGGGCTCGACTTCCTCGTGCTGCTCGTTGGCTCGGTCTGCGCTCTTCTGGTGATCGGCCCCCAGCCATTCATGGACGCCTTCGCCGGCTACGGTCACACGGCGCGAATCGCGCTGATCGTCGGCGCGATTGCGCTGATCGCGATCGTTGTTCTCATCGGTCGCGAGCGCATGCGGCGTGGCGTTTCGCGGATTCGTGAGGCATTCGCAGCCATCGGCTCGCGCATCGATCGACCGGCCGTCGCCTGGTGCACGGCGACGCTCTGGCTGTTGCAGGCAGCGGTGATCGCCAGCCTGCTCTGGGCGCTGGGCATGAGCCTGTCGCTGACGGCCGTACTCTCGCTGTCGACAATCCCGCTCCTGCTCGGTCAGGTCGTGCCGCTTCCCGGTGGACTGGGAGTCCGCGAGGCGGCGATGGTCGCGCTGGCCGTGCCGGTCGGGATGAGCAGCGGCGAGCTACTTGGCTTCGCGATCTTGCAGCGCGTGCTGCTCGTTGTCGCGCTGCCGGTCGCACTGCTTGCGGTGCGCATCGCGCGGCGGATCGGAGTGGTTGCCTGATGCTGCGCCACCTGCCGACCGACACGGCGACCCGCAGGCTGCTGACGCTGTTCCTCATCGGCGGGGCGATTCGCCTGCTGGTGATGCCGTTCACGCTGCACTTCGATGCCTATCAGATCTACTCGCGGGCTGCGGAGGCGGCGTATGAAAACCAGTGGTTTGGCTTCACCAGCCAGTTCCTTATTCAGGAGCTGCACAACGTCTGGCTCCTGCTGATCCGCCCATTTCTGCCGGACAGCGCCGGTATCTGGTCGCCGACAGCCTCAACGCTGGGCGTCGGGGCCAGCCGGGCGGACTTCGAGCACTTCCTCGCCTACGATCATCTGTTCCGCCTCATCTTCCTGATGAAGCTGCCCTATGTCGTCGCCGACCTGACCTGCGCCTGGCTGCTGACGCGCCTCGTCGCGCCGGCTCGAAGGGTGGCCGTTGCGGCGTTCTGGCTGCTGAATCCGATCGTCATCTTCTCTTCGGCGATTTACGGCCGCCACGACAGCATCGCGATTCTGTTGGTGCTGCTGTCGTTGCACGTCGTGCGCGGTGGGTCGGATGTGCGCCGCGTGGCAGGGCTGGGCTTGCTGGGCGCTGCGACGCTGATGCGCTTCTTCCCGATTGTCATTGTGCCGTTCTTCCTGCTGGCGTTCCGCCGGTCGCAGCGACAGCTCGCGCTCTTCCTCGGCCTGCTGGTTGGCATGGTCGGGCTGGTCGAGATCGCCGGGCTGGTGACCTCCGGCAAGAGCACGATCCTGACGGTGCTGAACACCTACGAGCATCTGCAGTACTGGTTCGACGCCGGATTCTATCTGCGCTTCGACGACTGGATTCTGCTCTTCCCGGTCGTCTACGCCATCTTCGTCTTCTGGGCAGTCGAGCGCGGTGTGACAGCCGACGAATATCCGCGCTTCGCGGCGGTTGCCTACCTGCTGGTCTTCGCGCTTACCTTCTTCCATCCGCACTACGCGATCTGGCTGGTGCCGTTCCTGGCCCTGACGATCGCCTGGACGCCGCGGATGGTCGTCTATCACGCGATTCAGGTTGTCTGCGTGCTGGTCTACTCGGCGCAGTGGGGGGCGTGGACGACCTGGAATCTGCTCGAGCCGCTGCTTGGTGATCGCGTCGCCAGCTTGCCGGATCCGGTCGAGGCGATCTCAGCGCAGATCGATCCACGCATGTTCTTCGGCCTGTTCCGCTCGCTGCTGACCGCCGTGTCGCTCTGGATGGCCTGGCAGATTCTGCGCAGCCTGTCGCGCGCATCTGACGAGCGCGGCGATGGCGCGGTTCGCGTGCAGACGACTCGGACCGCGCAGCGCTCGCTGATCGTGCCGGGGGCGCTGCTGCCACTGGCGCTGGTAACGGCCGGTTGCACGACGCAGGTGACCGGGTTTAGCAGCCCGGTCGCCCACGACTATGGCGAACTGCGCTGGCAGCCGCTGACGCAGACGGTCGAGCAGCCGTTCCTGGCAGGCTCCGGCATCTCAGCGGCGGTAGCCGATGATCCGAAGACGACGCCAGTCGAGCTGCAGGAGCGGCAGGCGCAATTGCCGGACGACGCGCGCTCGGGTGACCTCTCCGAGATGCGGCTGGCGCTGCGCCTCGCCGACGCCACCGACAGCGCCTGGCAGACTGGCGCACAGGTGACGCTCCGCTACGCGCCCGAACATGATGAGCGCTTCCCCGAACGCGACTTCAGCGCCTGGGACGAGAATGACATCTGGCTGCCCGGCAGTGGATTCAGCATCAGCCAGTCATTCGTCGCACCATACGACGGGCTGGATGGCGTGACGGTGCGTGTCGCGACATTCGGCGGCGATCTCGCGCCCGGACCGGCGACGATTGGCGCGGCAGATGCTGAGGTTCGCTCGTTGCCGATCGACGGCGCACCCGTCGCGACGCTGCCCGCCGGTTCGATGGTTGAGGCGCTGGGCTCTGCTGAAGGGTGGGCACAGGTGCGACTCGGCGACGGGCGTGAGGGTTTCGTTCCGCTCGACGCTCTCGCCACTCATCAAGCGCCCGGCAGCGCACCGGCTGGACCGCTCCGCGCCACGCTCGTTGATGCCACTGGGACGGTGGTTCGCGAGGCCGAGGTGCCTGCCGCCGATCTGCGCGACAACAGCCACCTGACAATACATTTCGATCCGCTCCCACAATCAGCCGACAGGACGTTCACCATCCGGCTGGATGTCCCCGCCGGAGCAACGGTTCGTGCGTCTGAGGACGATGTGTATGCCGAGGGCGAGCGTTCCGACGCTCCCGGCGATCTCATCTTCCGACCGGAGTTCTCTGCGCAGTCGACGCTGATGCAGGCATCGATCGATGCGCTGCCCCGGCGCGATGGTTGGCTGATTCTGCAGGACACACCTGCCGTACGACCGGGTACGATCCTGACGCTGGCTATCCAGCCAGGCGCTGGTCCGCAAGCCGACAGCCTGCAAGTCGGCATTACCGCCGAACGTGCGCCGTACGGTGGCTGGGTTGCTGAAGGAGTCGATGGCGTCGGAGCGCTCGGCTTGCGGACAGTCTACGAGCGGCCAGTCGATGTCGGCGCACTCCTCGGCTCGGCGCGCTCCGAGGTCAGCGCCGGTGCCCGCTCCGATGTGCTGTTTGCGGGCGTGTTCGCCCTGGCGCTGGTTGGGCTGGCAGGCATGGCGGCGTTGACCTTCCGTGCGTCGCTGAGAGGAGCGCGCTAGCGTGGTTGTCGATCGATCCCGACGGCGCTGCCTGCTGTGCCGCGAGACCTTCGAGGGTCGCACCTTCCTCTGCCGCGACTGCTCCGACCGCTATCGTGACAAGCCGGTGCCGCCCGACGTGCGCAAGGCGTTCTACGAAGCACTCGACCGCGAGTATCCGGCGCGGTCGAACACGTACGGCGCATACAACGAGCCGACTGCCCTGCTGGCCGAGATAGACCGACTGCCTCGGGATGTCCGCATACTCGAGCTCGGGGCCGGCGGCGGATTTCTGGCGTCACGGCTGACCGAGAGCGGCTTCACCCGCCTCACGCTGAGCGACCTGACGGCGACCTCGCTGGCTGCTCTGCGCGCGAATGCGCCGCACGCACTGCTTGTCGGCGCTGATGCCGAGCAGCTGCCCTTTCGCGATGCGCAGTTCGACGTTGTCATATCCAGTGATGTAATCGAGCATCTGCCGGAAGCCGAGCGGCATATCGCCGAGGTTGCTCGTGTGCTTGCAGCTGGTGGGCGTTACTATCTGAAGACGCCGAACCGTGTCACGGCTAATGCGTATTACCGCCTGCGCGGGCTGCACGATGCCTACTTCTGGCATCCCAGCATGTTCTCGCCGGCGGAGTTGCGCGACGGCTTCGCGCGGCACGGGTTCGACATACGACTGCTGGCGCAGCCGCGTCTGACGGATGCGCAGCTTGCCAAGCTGCCGGGGCCGCGTGCGTTGCGGCCGATTGCCGGGCGCGTCCCTTTAGGGTGGCTGCCGCCCATCCTGCGTCCGCACCTGGAGGCCGTCGCGACTAAGCGAAGCACCGACTAACCAGAGAGGCGTATCAGTGCAGACGACAACTCAGCCACTCTCCTTCTCGTGGCGCGATCTGACGCTCGTCGGTACGCTCCACCTGCCGGAAGGGTCGGGGCCGCATCCGGCGATTGTGATGCTGCAGGGCTCGGGCGAGTCTGACCGCGACAGCTTCGGCTACTTCCCGCCGATCCGTGACGTGCTGCTGCAGCGCGGCGTGGCGGTCTACTCGTACGACAAGCCGGGTATTGGCGAGTCGAACGGCGACTGGCGCAACTACGCGCTTTACGATCGCGCCGATCAGGGTATGGCAGCGATTGAGGCGGTGCGCAGCGCCGACGGGATTGATCCTGAGCGGGTTGGCGTCTGGGGTCACAGTCAGGGCGGCTGGATCGTCCAGATTCTGGCCGCCGACCATCCTGAATTGCCATTCGTGGTCGCCAGTGCCGGGCCGGCTATCGATGTCACCGCGCAGGACCTCTACGGCTGCGAACAGATGTTGCGGAAGGCTGGGCTGCCCGAGACTGAGATCGAACGGTCGCTGGCGGCGTTCGGGGCGGTGCACGATGCTGCGTTGCGCGGTGATGACTTCGCCAGCGTGCAGCAGATATTCGAAGGCGCGCGAAACGAGCAGTGGGCGCAGTATTTGCCGATTGAGAGCGAGGCGCTGTGGCGGATGATGTGCGCCTTCACGCAGGAAGCGTACGATCCTCCATCGACACTGGCGCGAATTCGCTGTCCATTCCTGGCGGTCTTCGGCTCGCTGGACCTACTGGTGCCGGCGCGGGAGAGCGCGCGGATATGCTCCGAGGCGCTGGATGAAGCGGGGAACACCAACAGCGCTGTTGCCGTTTTCAGCGGCGCGAACCACCGGCTGCTGATCGACGACACGGGCGAGTTCGTCGATGGCTATCTCGATATGCTGGCTGCGTGGGTCGCGCGGTTCGCTGGAGTGGCGGTTTCGTGAGCAACACCGAGCAGACATCGAGTGGCATGCGCTTTACCGGTGAGCGGGTGATCCCCGAGATGCCGGAGATGCGCGTCACCTTCATCCAGAGCCTGGCGGCGTACGAGTATGCCCTGACGAAGGCCGCCAATGCCCGTGTCATCGACGCCGGTTGTGGCGAGGGCTATGGGTCTGCGCTGCTCGCCGAACGGGCCGCGTTCGTCCTTGGCCTCGACCAGTCTGCGGAAGCGGCGGCCTGGGCGGCCGGCAAGTACGGGACGAGCGACCGGCTCGGCTTCGCTGCTGCTGATGTGACAGCGCTGCCCGTGGCGGACGCGACGGTCGATCTCGTCTGCTGCTTTCAGGTGATCGAGCATCTGCCCGACCCGGCTGCGTTTTTGGCCGAAGTGCGTCGTGCGCTTGCGCCCGGTGGCGTGCTGGTGCTGACCACACCGAACTTGCTGGTGGCCGGGGCCAGGCCGAATCCCCATCACGTCCAGGACTTCAGCCCGACCGCGCTGGAGGCGACCCTGCGGACGATCTTCGATGATGTCGAGCTGCTCGGCATCTTCGGCAGCGACGCAGTGAGCTCCTACCGCGCCAAGAACGACAGCGTGGTCAGCAAGATCGTCCGGCTTGATGTCCTCGGACTGCACCGCCGGATACCACCGCGCATCGCCGAGCCGATCCACGTCGGCCTGACGCGGATCGTGCGGCGCGTGCTCAATCGCGGCAACCGTGATCTCGTCTCGACGCTGTCGACGGCAGATTTCCCGGTTCGTGGCGGTGACGTCAGCGAGGCGATTGACCTGCTGGCGGTCTGTCGGCGCTAGTCCAGCTTCAGATATTTGAACGCCTCGGCATACTCCATCGCCTCAGCGCCGGGGAACGCCTTGTAGCGCGCAAATGCCGCTGTATCACGTGCCCAGCCGGTCAGCATTGGACGGAAATCCCAGTCACCCATCTGGCTCTTGTGCGCGGCCAGTGCATTGAATTTTGTTTCGAGGTGCGCGCCGATGTCGATGAACGCGTCGCACTTTGGTAGCGATGAGCCGATGTAGACTTCGCGGACCTTGTGCGGCTCCAGCCCCTCGCCCAGCAGCTCCGGGAAGGTGAGGCGGTCGCGTGCCGAAGGGAAGATGGCGGCTAGCGTCGCTTCGCCCATCGCGAGATGGTCAGGATGCTGAATGTACTCGGAGCCTTCCCAGCGAGCCGTCGGGTCCTGACAGAAGACGACATCTGGCCGCACCTGCCGGATGATGCGCGTGAGATCGCGCCGCATCGCCAGATCCGGCACCAGCTCAGCATCGCGCATGCGCATGAAGATCACGTCGCTCACGCCGAGGATGTCGGCGGCGGCCTTCTGCTCGGCCTCGCGCGTCGCAATCAGCTGCTCGCTGGTCATGCTGGGGTCGTCGCTGCCCTTATCTCCGCTGGTGCCCAGGACGAAGATGATCTCGTCGCCTTCCGCGGCCCAGCGTGCGATCGTTCCGGCGCAGCCGAACTCGGCGTCGTCCGGGTGCGCCATCGAAACCATGACGCGCCGCGGAGCCCGGGCTTCCGTGGTCTGTTCCTGAATCATTCCCTGTCCTTACGTGCGAAGCTCGCGCCTACGTTGGCGCAGGCTCAATTGACAACCGTTGCGCCGCGAGCGATGCGGCAGACGGTCAGCGGGCTCGTCGTGATTGCCTGCTCCAGTGCCGGCAGCGCTGCCCGCTCTGCCAGAACGAGCGCCGCGCCGCCGTCGCCGCCGCCCATCATGCGTGCGCCATAGACGCCGGGCACCTTCCGCGCTGCTACGATGAGCGCTTCGACCTTGGGATGGCTGATGTCGTAGAGCGTAGCTGACGAGTCGCCCGACTCGTTCATGATCCGACCCAGCTCGATGAGGTCGCTCGCCGCGATCGCGGCCTCCGCCTGGTGGACACGCTCGACCTCTTGCACGACGTGGCGCAGGCGCTGATCGAGCGGCGGCGGCAGGAGCGCCTCGGCAGCTTCCAGATCAGATAGTGGCAGCTCGGCCAGCGCGTTGATCTGATTGCCGGCCTCCTGCAGCATCGTCAATGCCTGCCTGCATTCGGCAACTCGCAGCGCGTAGCGTGACGTTCGCAGCGTGTGCTGGACGCCAGAATCTATGACGACAAAGACGGTGTCGCCCTGCGGCGGTGTCAGTCGTCTGATCTGGTCGCGCTGGTTCGAGAAGCGCAGCAGTCCGCCGACAATCGATGTCACCTGGTCGAGCAGCCCGACTGGTATGCCCAGCCGATGCTCGCCGGCCTGCGCGATCTGAGCGATGCGGAAGCGACCGACATTCGAATCGGTGATCCGGTCGAGCGCGCCGACCAGCGCGACGAACAGCGCCGATGATGACGCCAGGCCGAGCCCGAGCGGGATCGTGCCGCGGTAGTACAGCGCCGCGCCGGTGATGTTCATCCCGGCTTCAAGCGCAGCTGCAACTGCCGCGCGCGGGAGCGCGTACCAGCCCGGCGTTGCCGCTTCTGGACCATCGGAAGATGTTCGGATTGCGTCGATCGATTCAGTCGCAACGCCCCGGCCGACATCGGGCGCGGAAACGGTCAGCGCGCCATCGGTGCGCAGTTGTGCCGCGACGGCGACCCAGCGATCGATCGCTGCCGAAATGACGTTGCCGCCGTTGTAATCGACGTGGTTGCCGACGATCTCGATCCGGCCGGGCGCGAGGATAGTCGCGTCCGGCGCGGTTCCCCACATCGCCGTTGCTCGACGGCGAACGGGTATCGCAAGGTTGGCATCAGCCGGGACGTAGCCGAAGCCGTTGTCAGTCTCGATGTCGCTATGATCGCGATCGTTCGGTGACATGTGCCGATCTTAGCAGTTGCCTACTCAACACCTCCCCGTAGAGGATCGACACATTTTCCTATACTTCGGCACACGGTGCTGCAATTCCTTCCCATTTGTTGAGGGGGCTGACGATGCGAAACCTGCTGGGTCGCTTGCTCCAACGCTCGTCGTCCGACCTTGACCGGATCGCTGCGGCATGGTCGGTCGAGCTCACCGGCCACGAGCGCCACGCCGATGTCTCGTTTCTCTATCGCACAATGACTGACATCTGGGCGTTCCGCGATGTCTGGGAACGCGTGTCACCAACCGGCAAACGGCTGGCGCAGGTGCTCGACGAGCACGATGGCGCGGCCTGCCCGCCGGCGGAACTGGCCCGTGAGGCCGGTATCGAGCGCGACGAAGCCGACCGCGAGCTGGCGGCGCTCTATACCTGCGGGCTCATCGCCGTCGAAGAAAGCGCCAGGGACACGCCGCAGACGGATCGATCAGTCTTCCTGCCGCGCGAGATGGGTCTGATGATCGAGCGGATTGAGGCCGAGCAAGCCGCAGACACACGCTGGGATGCGCCGCTCGACCTGCTTCTCGCTACTGTCCCGTATCCAGAGCTGGAGGAAGCGGCGACGGCCTGGGGTGCGCGGGTGATTCCTGCGATGCACGCGCGTGGGGAGCTAGTCGGGCTGTTGCAGGAGCAGCTGTCGCGACCTGAGCGTGTGAACCGCCAGATTGCTACGCTCTCGCAACCGGCCCGCAACATCTGGGCGCGGCTCAAGACGGCCGGCGGCAGCGTGCCGCTGGATGAGCTGCTTGCGCCTGCCGATGTGCCGCTGCAGACGCGGCGACGTATTCTGCGCGAGCTCGCCTCGCCGCTGCTCGTCTGGCACGGCTATGCGGCGGACGGCAGCCGTCTGGCGATCGTGCCGTCGGCCATCCTCAACCCGCCACCGATTGAGGAAGAGCCGCCGCCCGACCTGCTTGCGGTGGACGATGGCGATGTCGTCGAGCCGGAGTGGCTCTTTCCCTTCGCCGCTACCTGGGACGTGCTGACCATCTTGCGTGACATAGCCAACGCCGCGCCCCGCTGGCGCGCGCTGGCTGATGGAGACCCGGCGATTTTGCGGCGATTCCGTCGGCGCTTGTGGTGGGCGGATCGCGAGACGCACGACCTGCCGACCGGCTACGTTCCATTCATCGCACGGGTCGCCGCGCTAGCCGGCATTGTCCGTGAGGAGGATGGTCGCGCTGTACTTGGTGAGGATGCTGGCGGCTGGCGCGAGCGCAGCTTCGCGGCGGCGAGCAAGCGCCTCGTCGCCGCCTGGATGGTCGCCGAGGAGTGGATCGAGGGTCGCGAGCGCGTTGATGCCATGCTCTACGGCGCAGCCTGGCCGGCCTTC
Source organism: Thermomicrobiales bacterium (assembly GCA_039810005.1). Classification (GTDB taxonomy): domain Bacteria; phylum Chloroflexota; class Chloroflexia; order Thermomicrobiales; family CFX8; genus JAMLIA01. Next base: position 41,106 of record JBDHWD010000016.1, read on the forward strand.
CGCGAGCGCCTCGTTGCGGTGCTCGGTGAGCTTGATGAGAACCAGTGGTACGACCAGGAGCGCTTCATCGAGCGCCTGCTGAAAGCTCATCCCGACCTCATGCGGCAGGCATCGGTCGTCTCGGTTGGCTCTGCGCCGCGAGGCGGGCGGATCGATGGCGCGAACGCGAGCCAGGATCGCCGCGAGCAGATCCTGTCGCTCGTGGTCGGCACGACCCTGGAGACTGCCTGCGTCTGGCTCGGTCTCATCGAGCGCTCAACAGTATTGCGGGATCGTCGTGCCGTACTGCGCCTGACCCCCTTTGGTCGCTGGGTCGCCGGTAAGCGCGTCGAGCCGTCGGTGCCGTCGATCGGGCCAGCGCCGATGGCTGTCGGCGCGAGCTTCCAGGTGCTGCTCTATCGCCCGACGCCGCGCCGAGTCTGGTCGCTCTCGGCCATTGCTGAGCTGCAGTCGCTCGACCGCATTTCGACCTGGGGTCTGACCGCCGAGGCGTTTACCCGCGCGCTGGCCGGCGGGCTGGTGCTGGCACAGATAGTCACCTATCTGGAGCGCCAGAGCGGTGCAGCACTGCCGCAGAACGTCGGCTTCACCCTCGCAGAGTGGGATCGCGGCTATCGGCGTATCTGGTTGCGGCGAGCTGTCCTGCTCGTGCCGGAAGAGGGCGAGGAGAGTGAGCCGGTCGTCGTGGCCCTTAAGGAAGCCGGACTGGAGCCGGAGCTGCTCGACGATGGCCGCATCGCCCTGATCTATGACGAGCCAGACGCCGGCGAGCGCCTCTACGGCGCAGCGACACGCGCCCTGCGGGAGCGCGGCTTCGCCCCGCTCGCCGACCCCAAGCCAACTCCGCGCAAGCGCTGACAGCGCATCCTAGATCGACTTCGTGCGCGGATCGAGATAGTCGCGCAGGCCGTCGCCGATCAGGTTGAAGCCCAGAACGGTGATCGAGAGCGCGATGCCGGGGAACGTGATGTACCACCAGGCATCACGGAAGAAGTTACGGCCGTCTGTGATCAATCGCCCCCATTCGGGCGTCGGCGGCTGCGCCCCGAGGCCGATGAAGGACAGCGACGAGGTCGCCAGAATCGCGTAGCCGATATCGAGTGTCATCTGAATGATCACCGGGCTGACCGAGTTCGGCATGATGTGCCGAACCAGAACACGCCGGTCGGACGCGCCGGATGCGCGCGCTGCCTCGATGAAGTCGCGCGAGCGGATCGTCAGCACCTGCGCGCGCACCAGCCGCGCGTACCACGGCCAGTAGACCGCCGCGAGGGCGATGACCGCGTTGCGCAGGCTCGGCCCGAGCGACGCTGAGATCGCGATGGCCAGAATGAGCGCCGGGAAGGCGAGGAACATGTCGGTAAAGCGCATCAGGATCTCATCGACCATGCCGCCGGCGTAGCCTGCGACCGCTCCGATGACCGTTCCGACACTGACGGCGACGGCGAGGATGACGACGGCGATGATCAGCGAGTACTTCGCGCCGGCTACGACGCGCGAGAAGACATCGCGCCCGAGGTCGTCGGTGCCGAACCAGTGCCGCGCCGATGGCGGCTGGAACTTCTCCAGAATGCAGGAGTTTGTGCCGCCACACTTCGGCGCGGTCGGGTGATACTCCGGCCCGCGTGATTGCGCGAGCGCCGTCCCGAAGACCGTCAGCAGCAGGAAGACGAGGATGATGACCGCTCCGGCAACGTTCAGCCATTTACCGCGGAAGAACAGGCGGTTGAATTTCTGGACGCGCATCCAGGGGGTGACTTCTTCCTGGAATGCGGCGCGTCGTTCGGCTGCCGTCATCGGTTGATTCGCGGGATCGACGTTGCCGGGGCCCGAGACCGATGTTTCTATGCTCATGAGTAGTTGATCCTCGGATCGATGACGACATACAGCACATCGACGACAAGATTGACGAGGACATAGACCAGTGCGATCAAGAGCGTCGTCCCCATGATCGCGTTGTAGTCGAACTGGTTCACGCCGGTGACGGCGTAGCGACCGAGGCCGGGCCAGGAGAAAACGATCTCGACCAGCACCGCGCCGCTGAGAAGGATGCCGATCTGGAGCCCGACGACCGTGAGCGTCGGCAGCAGCGCGTTCTTCAGCGCATGGCGAATGATGACCGCGCGTTCCGCCAATCCCTTCGCCCTGGCGGTGCGGATATAGTCCTGCCCGAGGATCTCCAGCATGCCGCCGCGGACCATGCGCGTCACGACGGCGAGCGATCCATAGCCCAGCACGACGGCCGGCAGGAACAGATGCTTCGCGGCCAGCCAGAAGAGATGCAGGTCGCCATGCAGCAGCGCATCGACGGTATAGAAGCTCGTGATCTGGCCCGGCGGATCGACACCGATCGGTAGCCGTTGGCCATCCGGTAGCCAGCCGAGCTTGCTGAAGAAGAGGAACTGCAGCATGAGCGCCAGCCAGAACGACGGCATCGCCAGGCCGCTGATCGAAACGAGCCGACCAACGTTGTCGATGATGCTGTTTGGCCGCACCGCCGAGAGAACTCCGAGTGGCAGCCCGACGATGAGCGACAGTACAAATGCTGCGAAAGCCAGCTCGGCTGTGGCCGGTAGATACTGGCGCAAATCGTCGGTCACCGGCCGACGGGTGCTCGTTGAATCGCCGAGATCGAGCGTCAGGATGCCGCGCATGTAGCGGACATACTGCTCGGGTAGCGGATCATCGAAGCCGTACTGCTCGCGGATCTTGGCTACCGATTCGGCGCTGGAGCGCGGGCCGGCGACGAGGCGCGCCGGATCACCGGGAATCACCCGCGACAGCCCGAACGTGATGAGCGACAGCCCAAACAGAACGAACACGAGGAACATGAGGCGGCGAACGATGAGTCGGAGTACCAACTTGGCAGACTCCTCGCCTTGCGAGAGACGAGCGCCGGAGCAATTGCCCCGCCGCAAGCTCCTGAATATTGGGATGGTTCGTTCTAGCAGGAACGCGAATCGAGGTCAAGAGTCTGCGAGATATGAGGAGGAGCCACCCGGCGCATTGCGATTCGCGCCGGGTGGTGCGGAAGCGGCTCGTTGCTAATCGTTGGCGAGGGCAATGCAGGCAAAGCCGCACTTCGCCTGGGTCGGCACGCCGAAGCGCGCGGTGTGGCGTGCCGGGAGCCCGTTGGGGAAATGCTTCTTGTATTCCCGATTGATCTCATCATAGTCGGCTGAGTTGGTGATCAGGAACGTGACCTGGATGACATGATCCATCGTCGTGCCGGCTTCTTCCAGCACTGCCTTCATGTTGTTCAGCGCCGCTGCGGCCTCTTCGGTTGCCGTGCCGTGAATGCCGGCGGAAATGCCGGAGACAAATACCAGCCCGGCGGCCTTCGTCGCTCGTGAAAACGGACGCGCCTCGTCTGCCGTCGGCTCGCCAAAGAACTCGATTCCGTGCATCGAACCCAACCCTTTCATCGTGCGTTTCCTGTGGGCAATTGCAGCGCATCATGCCAGTCCGCTGTGGCGCAGGCAACCCTGCGGCTAGAATCGCGGGCAGGA
>JBDHWD010000017.1:0-44339 GCA_039810005.1 Thermomicrobiales bacterium
ATTGAACCGGCCATTGGTTCGCGCATTCCAATAAACCGCCGGTCAGAAAGCAGAAACGGTCCCAGCCCATGCTCGGTGAGATCGGTCAGGACATTGCGCAGACGCTTCCGCGCTGCCTCATTGGAGTCATCGTCACCAAGGAAGTTGGCGATCTCATCGCGCGGGTACTGGCGTTTGGTGATTGCCAGATATGCGAGCAATGCCAGGGAGGCGCGCCGCACAAGGTGAACCGGTTGATTGTCGATGAGAAGTTGCGGGACACCGAGGAGTTGGAGGTCAAGTGTCGGCATGGTCGGCCTCGCTCGATGTAGACGCGGACCTGCAATGTGCAAGAGACTCGAAAGATTGCCGAAATCGGTGAACCTCTGCGGCTGCATGTTACGCAGCAGAAGAGGTTTCACGATCCAGTGTACCTGAATCGTGAGTCATCAGTGAGTCGGAACCCGTGTACTGTCGTCATAACCGCTAGCCGATTTTTCCGAGATGGCGACACACGATGTTGATGATCACGCTCGGGGTAATGACGACAACTGCGCAGCGAATAGAAGGCCGGCCTGTTGGAGAATACTTCGGCGTGGTAACCGCAGATTCGGTTGTCGTCATTCCATCTCAAACAGCACTTTCCCCAGCACGATCAATCGGCGGGGCGTTGGTCCGCGGTCAGCGCGACGTGATCGATGGCATCGCGCGCCAGGCGAACGCTCGTGGCGCGACGGCCGTTGTTGACGTGTCGGTTGTCTACATCCCCATTGGGTCCGGTCACGTTATCGTCAGTGCCGCTGGCACTGCTGTGCGCCTGTAAGGAGCTACGTGTTCGATGCCTGAGATCTTCAAGCGCACGGAAGCCGTAGCGTCTGGCGAGTTCGTGGTTGTAACGACAGATGCGATTGAAGGTCACCCGGTTCGTGAGTACCTGGCCATTGTGGCCGGCGAAATGGTTGTCGAAGTTCCGGCCCTGCGTGCACAGAACGATTCACAGCGGCGGCCACCATCCGCTACCCTGCTCCAGCGGCGGCTGAGCGAGGGGCGCTCGCGCGCCATCTCGACGATGATTCGCCAGGCCCGGAGCATCGGAGCAACGGCGATCATCGCGACGGAGATTCGCTACACGAGCCTGACCGGTGACGGCCCAAATCTCATCGTTGTCGCGGTGTCCGGCACTGCCGTGACGATCTGATACTGAGCAGCGCTGGATGACGCCCAGAGACAATGGCCGACGGCCGTTGTTGATGTACGGAACTGAGGAAGTACTGCAATGTCGCGGCGTGACCACAGGATACCCTCTGTTTCACGCCGATTGATGGCGTTCATCGGCGTTCTCGTCATCGCAGCGGCGCTCATCGGCGTTGTTGCTACGAACGCTCTGCCTGAGGCGAGCGCAGCGACGCAGACGGTTCCACCAACCTCGCCGTACGTTCTCTCGGCGACGGATTCTGCCGAACAGCAGTTGGCCGATCAGTACTCACCGATCGTCTATCTGCGGCAGATCAGCTCCAATGTCTGCGACACGGAGAACGAAGGCTTCGATCCGGTCCCGGTCGATTTCGTTCTCGGCCGGGATGATATCCCGCTGATGCAATCGGTCACCGGCGATGCGCGCGGCGCGCGTGAGCTCGTCAATGATGCGCCGGACGCTGCCGATCTGTACGGGCGCGAGGCCGGCTCGTATCTCGATTACCCCGGTAGTCCGGTCCGTCCGGGCTGTGTCTACCGGCGCTACTTCGCCAACCGCGATGCCGAGGAGAATCTCCCGCGGGTCGCCTACGCGCACATCTATAACGAGCCGGGAACCGACACGCTCGCGCTGCAGTACTGGATGTACTACTACTTCAACGACTGGAATAACAACCACGAAGGCGACTGGGAGATGGTGATGTTCTTCTTCGACACAACCAGTGTCGAGGAAGCGCTCACGATGGAGCCGAACAGCGTGATCTATGCCCAGCACGGCGGCGGCGAGCGAGCATCGTGGGACGACGACAAGCTGTCGAAGGAGGACGGCCACCCGGTTGTCTACGTAGCACGCGGCGCACACGCCAGCTTCTTCGAGCAAAACGTCTATCTCGGGCTGGCCGAGAACGGCACTGGCTTCGGCTGCGAGACGACAAAGGGCCCGCATCGACGCTACGCGCTGGAGGCCATCGTCGTGCCCCATGAGCCGCAGGATGCGAACGATCCCTTCGCCTGGCTGGCCTACGATGGCCGCTGGGGAGAGCTACGGCGATCCGAGTGGAACGGCCCGACTGGCCCGAACGACAAGCGCTCCTGGACGCAGCCAGTCACCTGGGCGAGCGCCCAGCGTGACAGCAGCCTGATCGTGCCCGACTTTGAAGGTTTCGGTCAGGCGCCGCTGGATATATTCTGTGGCGCGGTCAGCGGTGGCTCCCGCATTCTTGTTGCCTTCACGCGTACGCCGGCAATCGTCGCCGGTATTCTCGGTGGGATTCTCGTAGTCGCCGGCGCTGTATTCGCGTACGCCAGCTCGACTATCGGGGCCGCGTTCTCCTACTATCGACGCAATTTGCGCACATTTGCGCTCATCGGTGCATTGCTGATTCCGATCGGCTATCTCACTGCCGTGTTACAGACGCTTCTCTTCCATGTGCCACCGATCGGCCCATTCGTCGACATGATGGGGCGATTCCCCGGCATCCGCATTGTTGTCCTCATCTCGCTCGGTGGATTACAGGCGCTTGCCGCAGTGGTCTTTGTCGAGCCGACAATTATCTGGATGATGACGCAACTGCGGCGTGGTCGCCCGCCAAAGGTTCTTGATGCGTACCGAAACGGCGTGCGTGCGATTATCCCGATCATCCTTGCCCGTCTGAAGGTCCTGCTGACGGCGCTGAAGCTGGCAATTACGATCATCGGCATCCCGAAGGCGATCATGGTGATCATGCGGGCCGTCTTCATTCCGCAGGCAGTGATCATCGATCGGGATACGCCTGAACCTGCTATCGCTGATAGCGCTGCCGCGGTGAATACAAGCATCAGCCGAACGCTTCTCACCTGGTTCAGCCTGCTTATGATCACGACGCTGGCCGGGCCGTTGGCTGCGATCTTCTTCCTGTTGTCCGTGCCGTCTCGCCCGGTCGATCTCGTGAACTTCCTGAGCAGCCTGTTCTTCGCGTTCCTCTACCCGCTGGGTGTCATCGGCATGACGCATCTGTATGCCAGACATCGCAGCGGCACCGACTGGGAACCGGAACCGGAAGTAGACGTGCAGGGCGCACCCGCCGCCAGTGAGGCGTAGAAGAATGATCTGTCCTGGGCTTCTGGTCGGCTACTGCGGCTCGCCGTTGGTAGTCGGCTCGTCTGCCTCGACTGCCGGTGGCTCTGGCAGGCGAATGGTGAACAGCGACGTGCGCGTGACGATGTAGGCCAGGTTCTTCTCTTCGTTCACTGCCAGCCCGATCGCGCCGCTCACACGCGCTGTCGCGTCCCCCATCGTGATTTGCTGGGCCAGTTGGCCGGAACGCGTGAGGCGCAGAATGCGACCGTCCGGCGCGTGCAGGATGTAGATGAACGCACTATCCGGCTTGGCGACGATGGCCGAAGCGTTACTCAATGGCGGCACGACGGACGGCGAGTAGGTCGCCTCCAGCCGTGAACGCAGGAAATCGAGGACGTGGCCGTCACGCAGCAGCACATAGACGTGCCCGTCGACGGCAAAGTCGACCGCATTCGCCAGCGAGTCCTTCATCGTGTTACCGATCCAGTCCTCCGGCGTCGCGTTATAGGCGTCGGCCTGGAACTTGAGGATCGTGTTGTCGTTCGGTAGCAGCAGGTAGAGGTTTCCGTCGTACGACGCGGCTTCGGTCGCATCGACGTGGCCGGCAGTATCGAACGTCGCAAGCTGCTCTGCGCTCCACTTGCCTGTCGTGGGGTCGAGCGTATAGGCGCGCTTGGCGTCGACGACCTGCAGTCGGTCGTCGCGCCAGGTCAGCGCGCGCGGCGGCAGCACTGCCCCATCAGCAACGACATCGCCCGGCTTCAGCAGCGCAACAAGTGTCGCGTTGATCGGATCGACCTCGTAGACAGCGTCGGACAGCAGGTAGACATGATCTCCTGCTGTCACGAGCTGTGGTGTGATGCTGCTCGGCGCAGGCGGGAATGACCCGACCAGCTGGGTTCCGATAACCGGCGCGGAAATTGACAGGCGGGCAATCTCCCCATCGATGGCCGCCTGCTGCGCAACGAGCGTCTCCTGCGCCGCGTCGTCCGGCGCGATGCTCGTCAATTCGGCGAGCTCGGCCTGCGCGTCGATCAGGATTGCGTACGCCGTTGTGACGTCCGAGGTCGCCTGCGCCTCGTGCAGACGATCACTGATCTGCGCAATGCCGGCTTCGAACTCCTGCTGGCGCGTCGCGGATTGCGATACCGAGCGCGTGTAGATCGCGATGGCCGCGCCGGCCACCAGCAGGATCACCAGGAGCGCAGTACCGAAGCGACTCATCTGGAGGCGGGGGAAACGAGCTCGTAAACGCTGGAAGCGTGGCGGCCGATAGCTCTCGTTCCAGCGCTGGATCCGCGGCAGACCAAGCGAGCCATCATCAAGCGGGCCGTGTAGCGGGCGATCGCGCCGCGTGATTTGCCACGCGCCGACAACCGCGGCTGTCAGGCTAAGTACGAGCCCCGCGAGGAGTTCCACGAAGCGTCGTCCTCTCAGACCGCCAATCTGGGAACGTGGGCGAAATCGGCCCCAGGTGGCGGTGGAAGTGCAGGAACGTGCGCGACTCACGTTGAGCGTGTGGGCAAGTGTGGTGTGAGCTACCGCGCAAGATTCATCATTGTTATTGCCGGCTTTTTCGCCGGTTCGGCGCTTGGAATGACGCTCGGCAGCCGGCACGATGCCGAGCGCTAGCAGGTCGATTTTCGTGCGCGGCAGTACGGGCAGGCGTCAGCGATCTATGTTCTCGTTGTCGCCAGCATCATGCTGCGCATGGGGCCGGGACCGTTTCTGTCTGGCTCCTGCGCAGCGCGGATAGGATCAACCGCGTCCACCAAGAGTCTGCACCGCTGCGGTAGTGAGGTCAAGGGATTTTGGGAGCAATCTGTGACCAGCCGTCAATTTTCGATCGCTTTGCCGGTGTGCTCCTGAGCGATCACGGGCTGATCTCAGCCCGTAGGATGCGACCCCGCGGCTTGGCGTGGAGGCCCGTGCGTGAGCCGGTGCTTGACAGCCTGTGATTTGGCCCGTAGGATGTCGTCATTATGGAGCAAACGGTAACTGACCACCCGAATAGCAAAGTAGAGCAGCAGCCATCGTATTGGTGGTTCTACTTTTATTTTACCCCTCCGGCATCGCTGGTGGGCTATTCGGGGTTGAGCAGATAACCGTTTAGCACAAAACCAGAGATGTCGGAGGAGCAGAGGCAACACCTCTGCTTTTTTGTTGCTCGGATGTCTGGGGTGGGTGCGCGAGAGCGCGGGAAGGAACGGGATCGACATGATTATCACGATGGAACATGAGAGTTCCGAAGGGCAACGCCAGCAGATCATCAAGTTCGTCCAGGAGCGTGGCTTCCACACACACACGTTGACCGGCGGTGGTGAGCCGGTTATCGGCGTATCAGGCAGGACCGTGACGCCGCAGATGCGTGACGAGCTCGTCGCCATGAGCGGAGTCCTGGCTGTGACTCCGGCAACCCGCCCGTACATGCTCGCGCAGCGCGCGGCGCGGCCAAACGGCACACGCGTGCGGGTCGGCGACATCGTCATCGGTGGAGACACGCCGATCATCATGGCCGGTCCGTGCGTGATTGAGGGTCGCGAGCAGATGCTGGAAGCCGCCGAGGCGGTCAGGGCCGCTGGAGCGACGATTCTGCGTGGCGGCGCGTTCAAGCCGCGCACATCCCCGTACTCCTTCCAGGGCCTTGGTGAAGAGGGCTTGCAGTACCTGGCGCTCGCTCGCGAAGTGACGGGTATGCCTGTTGTCACCGAAGTGATGGAACCCGAGCAGGTCGATCTCGTCGCTGCTTACTCCGACATGCTCCAGATCGGCTCGCGCAACATGGCCAACTTCCCGCTCCTGCGTCGCGCGGCGACGGCCGGCAAGCCCATCCTGCTCAAGCGTGGCTTCTCGGCGACTATCGAGGAGTGGATGATGTCGGCTGAATATCTGCTCGCTGGTGGCAACGACCAGGTCGTACTGTGCGAACGTGGCATTCGTGGCTTCGACACTGCCACCCGGTTCACACTCGACCTGAACGCCGTCCCGCTGGCCCGCCAGCTGTCGCACCTGCCGGTCGTCGTTGACCCGAGCCACGGCACCGGCCTGCGCAATCTGGTCGAGCCGATGGCGCTCTCGGGGATCGCTGCCGGAGCGCAGGGGCTGATCGTCGAAGCGCACCCCTCGCCTGACGAGGCGCTGTGCGATGCGCAGCAGTCGATTACTCCGGAAGTTCTGGCCCGCATCGTTCGGCGAGTGATGGCGATCTCGGAGGTTCTCAGCGACACCCCACGCATCACCGCGCTGCCGGGAATGGCGGCCGACTAATCCGCAGCACTCCCCATCCCCCCACCCCCACGCTCGCGTGAGTCTGGGCCTGACCTACGGCTCGGGCACTGACTCACGCGGGACCATCGCGGCGAACCCATCAGCCAGATCAAAGAACAGCGCATCGTTCGGTGCGCGCAGGATCTTCCAGCTCATCCAGAGGTCGCCGATCGCGCCGGCAGCATTGATGACGGCGAAGAAGATGGCAGCGTTCGCGACGCTCTCCCATACCGCTGCGACGAGTACCGACAGAATGGACAGGACGATCAGCGGCGCGATACCGACGGTGAGGTATTGCCACTTGCGCAACGCTTCAGGGAACGTAGTGTAGGCAAAGCCAGGACCAATCCCGTACGACGGTGTTGCGCCGACAAGCATGCCAGCAATGCCGTGGACGGCCTCATGTAACAAAGGAACCAGCACCAGCGCGATGAAGACGCCGACAGCCAGTGTCAGCAGATTGATATCAAAGGAAGAGGAAGACGGCCCCCCGGCGAGGCTGACCAGCATGACGAAGATGAACCACCAGACCGGGATGAGGACGAATCCGACAATCGTCAGCGGACCCATCCCGAGCTGTTCGCGGTGGAGCTGCACGTAACCGGGCAGATCGGGAGGTGCGGTTCGTGGCGGATCGCCGATCCACGGACGAATTCCGGCCCGCGTCTCTTCGCGTTTCACTGATTGTTCCTTCACGCCGACCACGACTTCCCCGATTCCGCCAATCGTAGCAGTCTGGGCTCCACAGGGCCGCTGCTATACTGCGGTTTGGTCGGGTTTTTCAGGAAGCAGGAGCTCCCCAGATGCCACCAGCTTCATCGCAAGAGCAGGGCGCAGCGGCCGAGGCGCGGTCGGCCAGGACGATTGTCGCGGGAACGGCCGGCCACGTTGACCACGGCAAGTCGACGCTGGTGAAAGCACTTACCGGCACCGATCCCGACCGGCTCAACGAGGAACGCGAGCGGGCGATGACGATCGATCTCGGCTTCGCCTGGCTGCCGCTTTCGAATGGGACATCGGTGAGCATCGTCGATGTGCCCGGGCACGAGCGGTTCATCAAGAACATGCTGGCCGGCGTCGGTGGAATCGACGTGGCCATACTCGTGATCGCCGCAGACGAAGGCCCGATGCCGCAAACGACCGAACATCTGGCGATCCTCGATCTGCTCGACGTCCAACATGGCATTGTCGTGCTGACAAAGCGTGACCTCGTCGATGACGACTGGCTGGAGCTGGTCCGCGAGGAAACGCGCGAGCGCCTCATCGGCACCAGCCTGGCTGACGCCGCGATCATCGCAGTTGATTCGTTGTCACGCAGCGGACTGGACGAGCTCGTAGCAGAGATCGAGCGCCTGGCAGATGAAGTTCCCGGCCAGGTAACCGGCGGACGACCGCGCCTGCCAGTCGATCGCTCGTTCACCGTCGCCGGGTTCGGGACGGTCGTCACCGGCACATTGACCGGCAGCGTGCTCGAGATCGGTCAGGAAGTCGAGATCGTGCCGAGCGGGCGGCGCAGTCGCATTCGTGGCTTGCAGAGTCACGGGAAGAAATCGGATCGAGCGCTGCCCGGCTCCCGCACAGCGGTGAATCTCACCGGCATCGAGCGTGACGATATCCATCGCGGCGATGTGCTGACGACGCCGGGCTGGCTACAGCCGACGACGATGCTCGATGCGCGCCTGCGCGTTGTCGCCGACGCCCCCGAGCCGCTGGAGCAGAACGAACCAATCGACATCTTCATCGGTGCCGCTGAATCGCCTGCCCACCTGACGTTGCTCGATAACGAGCGACTCGCGCCCGGCGCTGAGGGCTGGGTGCAGATCCGGCTGGATCAGCCGATCGCAGCCGTCGCCGGGGATCACTTCATTATTCGGCGAGCCTCGCCAAGCCAGACACTCGGTGGCGGGCGCGTGATCGATCCGCACCCGCGACGCCACCGACGCTTCCGCACTGAGGTTCTGCATGATCTGGAGACGCGCGCGACCGGCACACCCGAGGAGCGCTTCGTTCAGGCACTCGCCGAGGGTCCGCTGGAGCTGCGTGCAATCGCCGAGCGGTTGTCCATAGATGTCGAAACGGCGCGGGGAATGATCGGCTCGATCCGCGATCTGGTCGTTCCGCTGGGCGAGGGCGACAATAGCGCACTGCCGCCCAACCGCTACCTCGCGCAAGCGGTGTTCGTCGATGCCCAGCGTGGGATCGTTATGGGGCTCCTGAAGGAGTATCACCGCCGCGCGCCGCTTCGCCGCGGGATGCCGCGCGAAGACATCAAGAGCCGCCTCAATGCCAAGGGCCGCGCTGCTGACGCGCTGCTTGCCACGCTGGCTGCAGACGGCAGCGTCAGCGATCTGGGCAGCCTCCTGGCGCTACCGGAGCACGAAATCTCACTCACCGCAGATCAGCAGCGGCAGGTGGATGCCTACCGCGCCGCGCTTACCGCCGAGCCGATCTCACCGCCGGCGCCGGACGCATTCGGTATATCTCCGGATCTGCTGGCGGCGATGGTTGAGCTTGGCTATGCCGTGCGCGTCGCGGATGGCGTCGTCTATGGCACCGGAGAGCTGACGGCGATCGAGGCGCGGGTGAAAGAGATACTCGATACAAACGGCAGTATCACGCTGGCCGAATTCCGCGACGTCTTCGGCACGAGCCGGAAGTACGCGCAGGCTGTCCTGGAGTACCTCGACCGCCAGCGGATAACTCGCCGCGTCGGCGATGCGCGTGTGCGAGGAAGCGGTTGATGATGAAGCGTCTGTATGTCGCGCCGCACGCCGACGATGTCGCGCTCTCGTGCGGCGGCGCAGTCGCAATCGACGCGCGAATGGACTCGCCGACGATTGTCACGGTGTTCGCGGGTCAGCCGACCGGCGACCTCGGCGAGTTCGCGGCACTGCAGCACGAACGGTGGGGGACTTCGTCTGAGGGCGTCATGGATCTGCGACGGGACGAGGACCGCTGCGCGGCCCAGGCGCTCGGTGCAAACGTCACTCCGGTCTGGCTCGACGAGCTGGATGCCATTTACCGCGACGCTCGCTACGACTCCGACGATATGCTGTTCGGCAAGATCCTCGACACCGACATGGACACGATCTCCCGCGTCGCGGACCTGCTCGGCGCGTTTGAGGCGGACGAACTGGTCGTGCCGCTTGCCGTCGGGCAGCACGTCGATCATCAGATCGTGCTGCGTGCCGCGCGGCGTGTGGCGGCGCGTGGCGTCTCCGTCTGGGCCTACGCTGATATCCCCTACGCGCTCGATCGTCGCGCGCTGAGCGCACGCATCGGCTCGGGCGTCACGCGCGAGGTGCGTCTCGTTCCGCTCGATGACGGCGCGTTCGAGCGGAAGTGCGAGGCGATCGCCTGCTACGCATCGCAGATCCCGGTCATCTTTCGCGACCGGGACGACTATCGGCTCGAGCTCGACCGTTTCCATCGCTGGATCGGCGGCGGTCAGCGCGCCGAGGTGCTGTGGCGCATCGTCCCGTCGCGTGTGACGCGCTGAGTGCGGCCAGCGCCAAGATAGTCCAGCGCGACAGCATCCTGCGCTTCCTGTATCGCTGAGAGCCTCGGCAGGATCGGAACGTTGCCAACCTGTCGAACCAGACGATCTTATACTGACGACCAACGCGAAATGGTCGGCGAGAAAGCAGGCCTTCGGGCGAGCTATCAGCAGCCTTGAAGCGCTGCGCTAGCCCATTGCCTTCGCGCGCGCCTCGTTCATCGCATCGCGCAGGCTCAATGCGGCAGCGCGTGCGGCCTGCTGGAAATCGCTGCCGCTTGAGGCGTAGGAGATCGCGCGGCTGGCGTTGACGAGGATGCCGTGGCCCTCGGCGTCGAGTCCGTTAACGACGGCCGCTTCGAGATCGCCTTCCTGCGCGCCGATGCCCGGAATAAGGATCGGAAGCTCCGGCGCGGCCTGGCGAATCTCCGCCAACTGCTGCGTCCATGTTGCGCCGGCGACGAGACCCACGTTGCCGTTCGCATTCCACGAACGCGCCTCGCGGACGACGGCGAGTGTCACCGTTTCGGTGCCGGAGTCATCCTGCAGCACACGATCCTGCAACATGCCGCTGCCGGGATTGGACGTTTTGGCCAGGACGAAGATGGCCTTGTCCGGGTAGGCCATGAATGGCTCCAGCGAATCGCGACCGAGGAATGGGTTGACCGTCACGGCATCGTAGCGCCACGTCTCGAACACAGCGCGGGCGTAGCCGGTGCTGGTCACCGAGATGTCGCCGAGCTTGGCATCCAGCAGAACCGGGATGTGCGCCGGGATGTCCTCGCGCAGGCGTGCAAGTGCTTCGACACCCGGGATCCCGTACTGCAGATAGAAGCCCATGTTGGGTTTGTAGCAGCAAGCGAGGTCGGCTGTCGCGTCGATGATGGCGCGGTTGAAGTCTGCGACTGCCTCGGGAGTACGGGCTACGCCGTCCGGAAAGCGGTTGATATCAGGATCGAGGCCAACGCAAAGGAGGGACTGATTCTGGTCCTGGGCGGCTCGCAAGCGCTGGGCAAAGGTGAGAGTTTCGACAGCCACGCGCACTCCTTTTCACCGCGCTCGTGCGGCGTTGAACGTACGGCCCACATCCGCACGATGATATACTCGCGCGGGGTTCTCCGGCCAGTCGGGATCGTGCCGTGATCGCCTGTTCGATGGCGCAACGTCGGCGTCCCGCTCGGAGCAACAGTGGGGGTAAGCACAACAATGACCACTCCAGTTGGCGCTGCAACGTCACCGACGGTTTCTGACATCCTTGCTGCGCGTCTGGTCGTCAACCGCTACTTGCCGCCAACCCCGATTGTCCAATCCCCGGCATTAAACGAGCACGTCGGTCTCGATCTCACGCTCAAGTGCGAGAACATGCAGCCGGTTGGCGCGTTCAAGGTACGTGGCGGCGTCTATTTCATGAGCCAACTCGCGCCGGAGCAGCGTGCGCGCGGTGTCGTTACCGCGTCCACCGGTAATCACGCGCAGTCTATTGCCTGGGCAGCGCGAGAGTTCGGTGTTCGCGCCGTTATCTACATGCCTGAGGTGAACAATCCGGATAAGGTCGCCGCAACGCGGCGGCTCGGCGCTGAGGTCGTCGAATCCGGTGCTGACTTCGACGAGTGTCGCGCCGAAGCTGAGGCGCGCGCCGAGCGCGACGGCATGCGCTACATCCACCCGGCCAACGAGCCGTGGCTCGTCTCCGGCGTCGGAACCTACGCGCTTGAGCTGATTGAGTCCGCCCCAGATCTCGATACGGTGATCGTGCCGGTTGGCGGTGGGTCGGGCGTGTGCGGTACCGCGATTGTCTTCAAGGCGATGCGTCCGCAGACGCGCATCATCGCTGTCCAGACGGAGAACATGCCTGCTGTCTACGAGTCGTTCCATCAGCGGAAGCTGGTAGCGCTGGAGGGCGGCAGCACCTTTGCCGAGGGCCTGGCAACCCGTGTGGCCTTCGAAGCGCCGTTCCGTATCATGCAGCAACTCGTCGACGACGTCGTCCTCGTTTCCGAGGAGGAGATGCGTCAGGCGATGGTGCTGCTGCTTGACAAGGCGCACCTGGTCGCTGAGGGCGCTGGGGCATCATCGTTGGCGGCTGCGCAGAAGATGGCTGGCGATCTGCACGGCCAGAAGGTTGGCCTGATCGTCAGCGGCGGCAACGTGACTCTTGATACGCTTCGCCGCGCCATGGTTGACGAGCAGCCCTGGTAGCCTGACGAACGATTGCTGCGCCGAACCCGGCAGACGTGGGGAGGAACCGACGGCCGATGCTGGAGCTGTTCAGCCGATGGCTGCGACGATACCAGGGAATTGAAGCGAATCCGTTGTATCGGCTTGCCGCCGATGTAACGATCGGTCGCATGCCGCTGGACCGCGCCATTGATTCGGCTCAGTCGTTTCAGGTCAACGGTCGGATCGCCGACGGCGACCTGATCGAGCTCGATCACCAGGTCGAGTTCGACTCGCGTGCCAATCCGGAGTTTGCGCTGAACCTCGCCCGACTGAATGTCGCCACTGCGCAGGCCAAGGGCTTCGAGAAGGTTCTCGTCGATCTGCATCTGCGCGTTGCTGATCTGCTGATCCATGATCGCGACGATGGCGAGCGCGAGTATCACCTGCACGAGGCGCTGAACACGGCGCAGCGCATCTCCTATGTTGCCGGCCAGAAGCGGGCGCTGAATCGCCTGGCGCGCGGCGCGTTTGAGCGCGGCGAAACGGAGATTGCCCGCGATCTGCTCATCCAGCAGCTCGATGCCGGGCGCGAGGAATCTGACACCCGCGACGATATCCAGACGGCCATTCTGCTGGCTGACATCGCGCTGACTGATGGTGATGTTGCCAACGCTCACGACCTCTATCATCGCGCTGCTCGGAGCGCCCGGCGGATTGGCGACTATTCGAGCGCCGTCGATGCGCTGCTCCGTCAGGTCGCGATCCTGCGCGAGCGTGGCGACCTGCATGGCTGCCTGATGCTGCTGCAGCAGGCCAGCGATGCCGCCGATCGCACGGTCGACGATCCGCTGCAGGCGGAGGTCGCATTCCGCACCGGCGCGCTGATGCGCGAGCTCGACATGCCGGAAGAGGCAACCGAACGGCTGGAAGTTGCGCTGGATCGCGCCCGGCGGCTTGGCGACCTGTCGATGGAATCTCGCGCGCTGGGCATGCTCTCGCGGCTCGACCTGCAATTGGGCCGGCGCGATCAGGCGCTGTACCGATTCGACGATGTCATTGCGCTCGAATCGCGGCTTGGCAATCGCACCGAGGTTGCCCGCGCCAAGCTGGCCAAGGGCCAGATGTTCATCGAAGCGAGCCGGCCAGCTGAGGCGATTCGTGAGCTGACCGATGCGCGCGACCTGATCCGACAGGTCGACGATCCCGTCTTCGGCATTCAGGCGCATGGCCTGCTGGGGCGCGCGCTGATGCTCGTGCACCGCGAAGCCGAGGCGCTCAACGAGCTTGAGCACGCCGTGCACGGCGCGCGGGCAATCGGCGACATCCCCGGTGAAGCGCGCTGGTTGCTGGCTGCCGGTGAGGCGATGCTGCGCAGCGGACAGGCCGAACACGCCACCGCCCTGGCGGACCGAGCCGAAGAGCTCGCCCGCCTGACCGAGGACAACGCCCTGCGTGCCGAGGTCTATCACCTCGTCGGACAGATCGCGCTCGCAGAGCAGCGCCTGTCGGACGCTGAGGATGCCTTCATGTCGGCTGCCGCTGCTGCTCGCGCCGCCGGAATGCCCGGCCAGACGTTGCAATATCTGCCGCTCCTCGCCCGACTCGCTGCCGAGTCGGGTCAGACTGACGAGGCGCTGCGCTACATCGACGCTGCGATTGACGAGGCATCGTCGACCGGCGAGGTCACGACCATCCCGCGCCTGCATAGCCAGGCAGCACGCCTGCTGCTTTCCGCCGGTCAGGTCGAAGGCGCAGAGCAGCGCTACATGCGCGCGGTCGACACAGCCGCCGCGCATGGCGACGATCGCGTCCGGGGTCGCGCATTGCAGGGCATCGCTGCGATTTATGACAAGCGCGATGATCTGGAGACGGCTCTCGACTTCTACCGCGATGCGCTGCAGGCGTCGATGGCAGCCGACGATCAGCCGACAGTCGCCGCTGCCAACTACAACATCGGCGCGATCCTCTTTGATCAGAACCGCGACGATGAGGCTCGTAGCCATCTGATTCAGGCACGCGACCACGCCGAGCAGCTCCGCGACTTCGCCCTCGGCGATCGCGCGCGCTCGTTGCTGCGTCAGCTCACGCCGCCGTCCGCTCCCTTCTCCGCCTGGGAGAGCGACGACGACGGGTTCGACCTGCCGATCAGCGAAGAGCCCGGTCGACCGCGGCACACCGACCCGCCGTATTAGCGGGGACGGGCCGTGCCTGAGCGGCGGCTGGCGTGTCGCGTTTGCGCATAGCTGAGTTGCAGTGTTTGTTGCGTTTCCTGGCATGCTTGCCGGGCGTATGCAATACGCATCAGCCACGTTTCGTCGGTCCCTAATGTAGGGGCGTATCGCATACGCCCATCTCAGGCACACAACCAACGCCTCACAGCACAGCTCGCGTCGAACACCCCACCGTCTCCGCATTTAGATTGATGCTTACTTCGCAGCAGACACTTGATTTGTGGAGATGCGATGAGCAGTTCAGGGGGGGCATCCTGAATCTGCCAGTACACTGGCTGCGGCTGGAGCGCGGTTGCAGACGAGAGGGATGGGTGTGGGCGAGCAAGTGGAACGATCAAGCGGGCGTAGTGGGTTTGGGCCGCTGCGCGGCGTGCGCGTGCTGGATCTCGGGACGATGATTGCAGCGCCCTATGGCGCATCGCTACTTGCTGACTTCGGTGCCGAGGTCATCAAGGTCGAGATGCCTGGCTCGGGCGATCCAAGCCGCGACCTGTTGCCGCAAATCGACGGCTACTCGGTTCGCTGGGCGGCGTTCGGGCGTAACAAGAAGTGCGTGACCATCAATCTGAAGTCGGATGCGGGCCGCGTCATCTTCCTCGATCTGGTGCGCAAGTCGGATCTGATTATCGAGAACTTTCGCCCCGGCACGCTCGACCGCCTCGGTCTCGACTACGACACGCTGAAAGCGGCGAATCCCGGCATCATCGTCGTGCGCATCTCGGGTTATGGGCAGTCCGGGCCGAATCGTGACCTGGCCGGCTTCGGCACGCCAGCGACGGCGTTCAGTGGTGTCACCTACCTGACCGGGCACACTGACCGACCACCGGTGAGCCCGCCGTTCTCGCTGGCGGATTACGTGGCCGGGCTTACTGGTGCGTTCGCCGCGATGATGGCGCTGTACTACCGCGACACCAGCGGCGATGACGAAGGCCAGGAGGTCGACGTCTCGCTCTATGAGCCACTCTTCCGCATGCTGGAATCGCTCGTCGCGGAGTTCGACCAGCTTGGCCTCGTTCGCGAGCGCACGCCGTTCGTTGCCTCCGGCGCCAGTCCGGCCGGCACCTATCAGACGGCAGACGGCAAGTGGGCGGTGCTGGTCTGCAGCACGCAGCGCACCTGGGAGCGCCTGCCGGCGGCGATCGATCGTCCGGACCTGCTGAGCGATCCGCGCTTTGCCACGAACGCCGATCGGGTACAGCACGATGATGAGCTGAACGCGATTCTGATCGACTGGTTCGGGCACCGGACGTTCGCCGATGCAAAAGCGCGGCTGGACGCCGCGGGCTGTCCGGCAAGCCTGATCTACTCGATCGAGGACATCTTCGCCGACCCGCACTATCAGGCGCGCGAGAACGTTGTTGAGGTTGACCATCCGACGATCGGCAAGCTGAAGATGCCCGGGGTCGTGCCGAAAATGAGCCGGACTCCTGGTCAGATCACCGCGGCAGGCCCCGCACTCGGCGAGCACAACAGTGATGTCTTTTGTTCCCTGCTGGGCCTGACCGAAGAGCGTTTGGCCGAGCTTGCGAAAGACGGTGCAATCTAGGCGACATTGACAGGCAGGCGAGATGGCTGCTACCATCCGGTGAAACTGAAGACGTATCAACGTTGAACGGAACGAGTACGCGCTCAGTCCTGATGCAGCGAGCCGACGGTTGGTGAGAGGTCGGTGTCAGCGCAGGCGCGGAATGGATCCGGGAGTTGCGCTCCGAACCGGGTGGACCGCAGTAGGCAGCGCCGGCAGCTCTCCGTTATCAGGGAGCGGGATCGTACGGTCGTCGAGATCGACGATTCGCTGAGGTGGGTTTTCCTGCACGGGAAGGCCAAACCGGGTGGCACCGCGGAGCGCGTCAGACGCCTTCGTCCCGATGTTGGGGACGAAGGTTTTTTGTTGTCTCTGAATTCGGAGACGCGAGCAGACGGGCAACGACACGGTGTATCTGCAGACTGCACACACAGGACAGACTCGGCCGACGACGGTTGCCGAGTGGAGCCGAGCGAGTTGGCGTTGCTAAGCGACGTTCTCCCGCGCGAATTGCGCGACGCTTGATTGTTCTGTGAGTGAAAGACAGATCCCCACCATGGTTGACATCGTTACTGAACAACACATCGCCGCCGAGGCGGCAGAACCCCGATACTCCCTTTCCCTTGATGAAGTCGCGGCGCTGCGCGATCAGGGCAACGTCATCCCGCTCTATCGCGAGATCATGGCCGATCTTGAGACTCCAGTTTCGGCGTATCTGAAGATCGCCGAGGGTCCCTATTCGTTCCTGCTCGAAAGCGTGGAGGGCGGGACGACGCTGGCGCGCTACACCTTCCTCGGCTCGGATCCCTACCTCGTTGTCCGACTGGAGAACGGCATCGCGAAGGTCAATCAGGGCGGCTACAAGCAGGCCATGCCATACGACGACCCGCTCGTGGCGCTGCGCCAGTTTCTCGCGCCGTATCGTGCCGTTCATGTCGAGGGACTGCCGCGCTTCCTGGGTGGCGCTGTTGGTTACCTGTCCTACGAGGCAGTGCGCTACTTTGAGGATCTGCCGGTTGCGCCGGAGCGACCCAACGACTTCCCTGATGGCGTCTTCATGTTCGTCGATTCGATGCTGGTCTTCGATCATCTCGAGCGCAAGGTCAAGGTCGTCTCGCACGTCCACATCGACGACGCGACGCCGATTGAGCAGTCCTACCAGGAGGCGATTCTGCGCATCGAGCGGCTCGCAGGACGGCTAGAAGAGGGCGCGGCGGTCATCCCGACCGGGGACAAGCCGCTATCCGATCTCACCGTTCAGGAGCGCGCCAGGCACAACATGGATCGCCCGCAATACAACGCCATGATCGAGCGCGCCAAGGAGTACATCCAGGCTGGCGACATCTTCCAGGTTGTCCTCTCGCAGCGCATTGAGGTCGAAACCGGCATTCATCCCTTCACGCTCTATCGGGCGCTGCGGACGGTGAATCCATCGCCCTTCATGTTCTACCTGCAGCTCGGCGAAGAGCAGATCGTCGGTGCATCGCCCGAGGCGCTGATCCGCATGGACGGCCGCAAGATGACGACGCATCCGATTGCCGGAACGCGCCGACGTGGCGCAGACGACGCCGAGGATATGCGGCTGGAGGCGGAGCTGCTGAGCGACGAGAAGGAGCGTGCCGAGCACGTCATGCTCGTCGATCTGGCCCGCAACGACATTGGGCGCGTCGCAACGCCCGGCAGCGTCGAGGTGCCAGTGCTGCTGACGACAGAGCGCTTCTCGCACGTGATCCACCTCGTCAGCCACGTCACCGGTGAGATGCGTGAGGATCTCAGCCCGGTCGATGCACTGCGTGCCTGCTTTCCGGCCGGCACGGTCTCGGGCGCGCCGAAGATCCGCGCGATGGAGATCATCGCCGAGCTCGAGCGCGACCAGCGTGGCTTCTACTCGGGCTGTGTCGGGTACGTTGCCTACTCTGGCAACATGGATATGGCACTGGCCCTGCGGACCGTCGCGTTCCGCGATGGCACGGTGATCATGCAGGCCGGCGGTGGCATCGTGTACGACTCGACTGCCGACTTCGAATACCAGGAAACACTGAACAAGATGGGCGCCGGGCTGCGGGCGATTGAGGTCGCTGAGCAGATTGAGCGCGATGCGCGTGGCCGGATTTCGACCAGCGTACGGAATGCGGAGGCGCGAGCATGATCGTCCTGATCGATAACTACGACTCGTTTACCTACAACCTGTACCAGTACCTCTGTGAGCTGGGTGCCGATGTGAAGGTCGTCCGGAATGACAAGGCCAGCGTGCATGACATTCGGTTGATGCGGCCCGAGCGGGTCATCATCTCGCCGGGGCCTTGCACGCCGCGTGAGGCCGGTATCTCAGTGCCGCTGGTGCAGGAGCTGGCCGGACAGGTGCCGATCCTTGGCGTCTGCCTCGGGCATCAGGCGATCGGTGCAGCGTTCGGTGGCGAGATCATCTCGGCACCGGTGGTGATGCACGGCAAGCTCAGCCAGATCACCCACAACGGGCACGGTCTGTTTGCCGGACTGCCGAACCCGTTCACGGCGACACGCTATCACTCGCTGATTGTTGCCGAGGATTCGCTGCCGGACGCGCTGGAGATTACGGCGCGGTCGGAGGATGGGACGATCATGGCGCTGCGCCATCGCGAATGCGAAGTCTATGGCGTGCAGTTCCATCCCGAGTCGATTTTGACGACTGGCGGACGACGGTTGCTGGCCAACTTCCTGGGGCACGAGCGCCCGGCCGTCACCGATCGTCAACTCATCCACGGCTACTGATCGGGAGGACGATAGATGCTCAAGCCTTTTATCCAGGCCGTCGTCGATGGGCAGCAGCTCGGGCGCGCTGAAGCCACGCAGGCGATGGAAATCATCATGAACGGCGAGGCGTCGCCGCCGCAGATCGGCTCCTTCCTGACAGCGATGCGGATTCGCGGCGAGACCGATGAGGAGCTGGCTGGCTTCGCAACGGTCATGCGGGCCAAGTCGCTCCACGTGCCTCTCTCGGGCGACTACCCGGTGGTCGACACCTGCGGCACCGGCGGCGACCACAGCAACTCGTTCAACATCTCGACGACGGCGGCGTTCGTCGTCGCGGGCGCGGGTGTCCACGTTGCCAAGCACGGGAATCGCGCATCGACCAGCCGTTGCGGCTCAGCCGATGTCCTGGAGGCGCTCGGCGTCAGGATCGAGCTTGCGCCGGAGCAGGTTGCTGAGTGCATCGACCGCGTTGGCATCGGCTTCATGTACGCGCCGGCGTTTCATCCGGCGATGCGCTTCGCCGGTCCGGTGCGGCGCGAGATCGGTGTCCGGACCGTCTTCAATCTGCTTGGGCCGATCACGAATCCGGCGAGCGCGACACATCAGGTCGTCGGCGTGCCGAGCGCCGACATTGCCAAGCGCCTCGCCAACGTGCTCGGACTGCTCGGATCGCAGCACGCGCTAGTCGTCAACTCCAGCGACGGGCTCGATGAGATCGGTATTGCCGGGCCGAGCAGCGTCGCCGAGATGGTTATGCGCGAGAGTGCCTGGGTCACCAACTACGAGGTGACGCCGGAGCAGTTTGGTCTGACGCGCTACGAACCTGAGGCTGTGCGCGGCGGCAACGTCAGCGACAACCTCGAAATCATTCAGGACGTTCTCGCCGGAGCGGAAGGCGCGCAGCGGACGATTACCGTCTTCAACGCCGGTGCGGCGCTCTACGCCGCCGACGCCGTGTCCAGTATTCGGGACGGCATCGAGCTGGCCAAGGAGACGATCGATAGCGGTGCAGCCCGCGAAAAGCTGGAAGCGCTCGTTTCGCTGACCAATCGCCTGACTGCCAAGCAGACGGTGGCCGCCTGACATGAGCACACGAGAAGTTGAAGGTACGTACCTTCGAGACATTCTGATCAACACTGCCAACGAGGTGACCGGTCGCAAGGCGACGGTGCGTCTGGCAGACATCGAGGCGGTGGCAAACGCGATGCCTGCTCCGGTCGACCTGATCGCCCGGCTGCGTGAGCCTGGCGTATCGGTGATCGCTGAGTTCAAGCGCGCGTCGCCGTCAAAAGGCGCGATCAAGCCTGGCGCTTCGGTAGATGCAACCGCGCGCGCCTATCTGCGTTCCGGTGCGGCTGGTATATCCGTCCTGACCGACGAGCGCTTCTTTCAAGGGTCGCTTGATGATCTGCGCGAGGTCGCTGCGCTGGCACACGCCGCCTCCCCGGCCGCTGGAGTCCTGCGTAAGGATTTCGTGGTCGATGCCTATCAGATTGTCGAGGCGCGCGCGGCCGGTGCCGACTGCGTCCTGCTGATCGTCGCCGCGCTAGACGACGCCGAGCTGCAGCATCTGTCTGCTGCCACGGCAGACTACGGTCTCCAGGCGCTCGTCGAGGTTCACGACGAGCAGGAGCTGGAGCGGGCCCTCGCGGTCGACGCGCAGCTCATCGGCATCAACAGCCGCGACTTGCGATCGTTCAGCGTCGATCTGGGAACAATCGAGCGTGTGGCTGCGCACGTGCCGCCGACTGTCACGCTCGTTGGCGAGAGCGGCATTCGCACGCGCGCCGATGTCGAGCGCCTTGAAGCAGCCGGCGTGCACGCGATCCTCGTCGGCGAGACACTGATGCGAGCGGCTGATCCGGCTGCGGCGCTGAGGGAGCTGGTCGGATGACGCGCGTGAAGATATGTGGAATCAGCGACCCACGCCACGCAATCATCGCGGCTGAGGCCGGCGCGGACTTCATCGGCGTCGTGTTCTACCCACCCAGCATCCGCTATGTCTCGACCGAGCGCGCGCGTGAGGTCGCCGCAGCCGTGGCCGGGAGCGCGACAAAGATCGTCGGACTGTTCGTCAACTCGCCGACCGACGAGATCAACCGCGTCGCGGATGCGGTCGGGCTGGATCTCGTGCAACTGTCTGGCGACGAGACGCCGGACGATGCGACACAGATCGAGCGACCGATTGTCGCAACTGTCCGCGCAGATTCGTCCGGGCGCGTTGATGAGGAGCGGCGATTCAGCGCCTGGATCAGTGGCACGGTGCAACCGTTCGCAATCCTGCTCGACGCCCACGTACCGGGGATGTACGGCGGCACCGGCACGGTAGCCGACTGGTTCGTTGCGGCCGACTTCGCCGATCGCTATCCTGTCCTGCTGGCCGGCGGCCTGACGCCGACCAGCGTCGGCGAAGCGATCCGACGGGTGCATCCATTCGCCGTCGATGTTTCGACGGGTGTTGAGACTGACGGCGCTAAAGACGAACACAAGATTCGAGCATTTATCGAGGCAGCGCGGCGTGCTGATGAAGAGCTCGCGCGCCGACATTCGACCACCACATCTGCGATGCACAGGAGGTAACTGATGGCTTCGACGACACACCACCATCCACCCGCCGCGAGCCTGCCCGATCAGTTCGGCCGCTTCGGCGAGTTCGGTGGGGCCTACGCGCCCGAGACCCTGATGCCGGCAATTCACCAGCTCACCCGGGCCTGGACCGAGGTGTCCGATGATCCGGCCTTTGAGCAGCAGCTCGCCGAGCTACACCGCACCTATATCGGACGGCCGACGCCGCTGACCCACGCTGCAAACCTGTCCCAACTCTGGGGCGGCGCGCAGGTCTACCTGAAGCGCGAGGATCTGGCTCACACTGGCGCGCACAAGATCAACAACGCCATCGGTCAGGCGCTGTTGGCGAAGCGTATGGGTAAGCAGCGCATCATCGCCGAGACCGGCGCTGGGCAGCACGGCGTCGCGTCGGCGACTGCCTGCGCGCTGCTGGGGCTGGATTGCATCGTCTACATGGGCGAGATCGATATCCAGCGCCAGGCGCTCAACGTCTTCCGCATGAAGCTGCTCGGCGCAGAGGTGCGGCCGGTGTCCAGCGGCTCGAAGACCCTGAAGGACGCGCTCAACGAAGCGATTCGTGACTGGGTGACGAACGTCGAGACGACCTATTATCTGCTCGGCACTGCCGCCGGCATGCACCCCTACCCCAAGATCGTCCGCGATCTCCAGTCGATCATCGGCCGCGAGGCGCGTGCGCAGATTCAGGAAGCTATCGGCACGTTGCCGAAAGCCGTCGTCGCCTGCATCGGCGGTGGATCGAACGCTATTGGCATCTTCCATCCGTTCGCTGATGACGAGGATGTGGCACTCGTTGGTGCAGAGGCCGGCGGCTACGGCGTGGCGTCCGGCAAGCACGCCGCCAGCATCACCGCCGGCAAGGTCGGCGTGCTGCACGGCTCGAAGTCGTACCTGTTGCAGGACGAGCACGGGCAGGTGATTGAAGCCCACTCGATTTCGGCCGGACTCGATTACCCCGGCGTCGGGCCCGAACTGTCCTATCTCCACTCGATTGGTCGGCTGGAGGCCGGTGCAGTGACGGACCAGGAGGCGCTGGAAGGGCTGAAGCTCCTGTCGGTGACCGAGGGGATCATCCCGGCGCTTGAGTCGGCTCACGCAATCTATCTCGCCGAAACGGTCGCAAAGCGGTACGAACCTGAAGACGCGATCATCATCAATCTGTCGGGTCGTGGTGACAAGGATATGCACACGGTTGCGCAGGCACTGGGGGTGACGTTGTGACGAACACTGCACCGACGCGGATCAATCAGACGACGACATCCCGCGTGACCGCCGCCTTCAAGCGCGCAGAGTCCGAGGGCCGCGCTGCGATCGTGCCCTACGTCACCGCCGGTTGGCCGGAGATCGACGACACCGAGCGTATCGTCGCCGGGCTGGTGGCCGGTGGCGCGGACCTGATCGAGCTCGGCGTGCCGTTCTCCGACCCGATCGCCGATGGCCCGACAATTCAGCGCACAAGCCAGCGGGCGCTGGATAACGGCATGACGCCGGACAAGGCGCTTGAGATCGTCCGCAGGCTGCGCGCAAGCGGCATTGCGACGCCTGTGTTGTTCATGGGATACTACAACCCAGTATTCGCATATGGTCTGGATGCGTTTGCCAGAGCATGTGCCGAGGCCGGGGTCGACGGACTGATGATCCCGGACCTGCCACCCGAGGAAAGCGATGAGCTGCTCGCGGCCTGTCTGGACAATGGCATACACCTCATCTACTTCCTCGCTCCGACGAGTACTGCGGAGCGAGTTGAGGCTGTCCTCCAGCGCGCAAATGGCTTCATCTACCTTATCTCCCTCACCGGCGTCACCGGTGCGCGCGACCAGCTCCCGACCGGTTTGGGTGACTACGTCGTGCGGGTGCGGCGGCACACCCAGCTACCGCTAGCCATCGGCTTCGGCATCTCCAATCGCGACCAGGTTGTCGTGGCGGAGGAGCTGGTCGATGGCGTTGTTTGCGGGACCGCGCTCCTGACTGACCTGGAGCTGGCCCGTCCTGACGAGCTCGAGGAGCGCGCTGCCGGATTTATCCGCATGTTGCGCGGCGACTGACGAGCGGGACGGCAGCCATGTGCGTCAGAGCCGGTCGATCAGATTGCGATCGAACGACCCGGTTTTTGAGGAGAGGACGCACATGGCCTGCCGGGCAATTCGCGGGGCGACAACCGTTGAGTCGAATACCGCAGAGGACATCCTTGAGGCAACCGACGAGCTGCTGCGCACCGTCGTGGGACTCAACGAGCTGACGCCGGACGACGTCGTTAGCATTATCTTCACAACTACGACCGACCTCAATGCGACATTTCCAGCCGTGGCAGCCCGTGCGATGGGGCTCGATCAGGTGCCACTGATGTGCTCACACGAGATGGCCGTGCCTGGTTCGCTGGACATGGTCGTGCGCGTCATGATGCATATCAACACCGAGAAACCTGCGGCCGAGATCAAGCACGCATATTTGCGCCGCGCACGCGAGCTGCGCCCCGAGTGGGGTCGCGAGCCGGTGCGAGCCTGAGACGATAACTCCGGCGGCATCCGACGTCTGCCGGACCTGAAAGGGACTTCCCCATGATTATCATCATGAAACACGGATACGAAGATACCGAGCTGCAGCGCGTGATCTCGCGCGTCGAGCAGGCTGGGCTGCGCACGCACATCTCGATCGGTGACAACACCGCCATCGTTGGCGTCGTTGGTGTGCCGATCCCACCGGACCTGCAGTCCGAGCTGGAGGTCAGCGGCGGCGTCGAAGAGGTGCTGCGCGTCACCAAGCGCTACAAGCTGCCGAGCCGTGAGTACCACCCGGACCCGACGCGCTTCACCGTGCGGGACGTTGAGATCGGCGGCGACGAGGTTGTCATCATCGCCGGGCCGTGTTCGATCGAGACGCGCGAGCAGACGCTTGAGACCGCGCGGGCGATTAAGGCGGCCGGCGCGAAGATCATGCGCGGCGGCGCATTCAAGCCACGTACGTCGCCGTACGAGTTCCGTGGTCTCGGCGAAGAGGGCCTGCAGCTGATGGCCGAAGCCCGCGATGAGACCGGCATGCCGATCATCACCGAGGTGCTTGCGCCGGGCGATGTCGATCTCGTGGCTCAGTACACCGACATCTTCCAGATCGGCGCGCGCAACTGCCAGAACTACCTGCTGCTGGAAGAAGTCGGCAAGACCGGCATCCCGGTCATGCTGAAGCGCGGCATGAGCGTCACCGTCGAAGAGTGGCTGATGGCCGCCGAGTACATCATGGCCCAGGGCAACCAGAACGTGATCCTCTGCGAGCGCGGCATCCGCACCTTCGAGACGGTCACGCGCAACACGTTCGATCTGAATGCCGTGCCCGCCGTGAAGCGGCTCTCGCACCTGCCAGTCTTCGCCGATCCGAGCCACGCGACTGGCAAGTGGTACCTCGTGCCGGCCATGTCGCTGGCGGCCGTCGCTGCCGGCGCGGATGGCCTGATGATCGAGGTTCACCCGAACCCGGATCATGCGAAGTCGGACGGCGCGCAGTCGCTGACCTTCGAGAACTTCGCCAACCTGATGCCGCAGATCGACGCGGTTGCACGCGCGGTCAAGCGCTACGCGGCAACCTCCGCCGACGAGCCGGTGGCCGTCGCGGACTAAGACCTCGATATTCATTCCTGTCGAGGACGGGCTGCGCCAGCCAGTGCGCGGCCCGTCCTCACTCTTCACCAGCCCAAACACCGTACAATTCACGATTCGGAGCCAGGTTGGCGACCGAGGCAGCGATCGTCATGCGCACGGAGCGCCGAATCGCTGGTTGCGCCCCTGCTCTGCTCACTACTGACTCGTGAATCTTGAGGCACACATGGTAGATACACGCGACACCGAACAACGCGAACGCATCCAGGCCGGCGATACGCTGGAACTGGAGTTGACCGATATCGCATTCCACGGCGCGTCGATTGGCCGCCAGGACGGCCAGGTCGTCTTCGCCGACTACGGCATCCCCGGCGAGACGTCGAACGTCCTGATCGAGAAGGTCAAGCGCTCGATGCTGCTGGCGCGTGTCACCGAGCCGATTGAGGCATCGCCTGATCGTGTCGAGCCGCCTTGCCCCTACTTCGGGACCTGCGGTGGCTGCCAGTGGCAGCACATCGCCTACGATCGGCAGCTTGAGCTGAAGGCGTATGTGGTCGCCGAGCAGTTGCGCCGGATCGGGAAGTTCGACCAGCCGCCGGTGTCGCCGATGATTGGCTGTCCGAACCCGTACGGCTATCGCAACAACGCGCGCTTCACGACCAGCCCCGAAGGCGAGCTTGGCTACATCTCGCGGCCGGGCAGTGGTCGCAAGTTCATGCGCATCGATCGTTGCCTGATCATGGATGACACGATCAATGACGCGCTGGCTGAGATGCAGGGTAAGGCCAAAGTCAAGCACCAGGTCGTCGTCCGCTACGGCGTGCACACCGACGATCTACTGATCCAGCAGGATCTGACCGAGCTCGTCCCCAGCCTGCCATCGGCGCGGGAGCATTACACCGAGGAGCTGCTCGGCACACCGTTCCGCGTCTCGGCGTCGTCGTTCTTTCAAACGAACACTGTCCAGGCCGAGCGTCTGGCCGAGTTGGCGATCGAGCGCATGCAGCTGACGGGCAACGAGGTTGTCGTGGATGCCTACGCCGGGGTCGGCACGTTTGCCGCGCTGGTGGCTCCCCACTCGCGCCGGGTGATCGCCATCGAGGAGTCCCCCTCAGCGCTGGAGGATGCGCGCATTAACCTCGAAGCGTTCCCGAATGTTGAGTACCACTCCGGGAAGGTCGAGAAGATCCTGCCCGATCTTGAGATTGAGCCGGACGTGATATTGCTCGATCCGTCGCGCAACGGCATGGCGCAGCGAGCCATTGATGGCGTGCTGAAGCACCGCTCGAAGCGGGTCGTCTATGTCTCGTGCGACCCGGCGACACTCGCGCGCGACCTGCGTATTCTGGTTGATGGCGGCTATCGTTTGCTGGACGTCACTCCGGTCGACATGTTCCCGCAGACCTATCACATCGAGTGCGTGGCAACGCTGGACCTGGCGTGACAGAGACGCCTGACAGGCCGCGCCTGATCCTCGCTTCGGCATCCCCACGGCGGCGAGAGCTCCTCAGCTCGCTGGGTATTCCGTTTGAGATTGTGCCTGCTGACATCGACGAATGGGCTCCGCCTCGCCTGCCGCGTCCAGAACGGCTGGCGCGGAGGCTGGCGCGTGAGAAGGCGCTGGCGGTCAGCTCCACGAACCCTGAGTCGATCGTGCTTGCCTCCGACACGATCGTCGTCGATCGCGGCGAGTTGCTGGCCAAGCCGGTTGACGCGGCCGAGGCTCGCGCGATGCTCCAACAGTTGCGCGGACGACGGCACAACGTCATCACGGGTGTCGCTCTCCTTCCCGGGGCGCGGCCAATACGAGTCGCGCACCAGGTGACACACGTCTGGATGCGCGACTACAGCGACGAAGAGATTGAGCGCTACGTCGAGCGCGGCGAGCCGTTCGACAAAGCAGGTGGCTACGCGATCCAGGACGAGGAATTTCACCCGGTCGAGCGTTTTGAGGGCTGTTACTCCAACGTTGTCGGCCTTCCACTCGGTCGTGTGATCGAAATGCTCAGTGATGCTGGCCTGACCCTCGCCGTTGATGATCCCGGCAAGATCGCAGCCGTCTGTCCGTGCTGTGCCCAGACCCTGACCGCAACCTTCGGATAGATGCCCCGCACTCCTCGGTGGATGATCAGAGCGTGAGCTAACGGTCATTTACTGGAGGAATCATGTCGCTCAAACCGTTCCGTTTCGGAGTGATCAACGAACAGCCATTTGAGCGCGACGGCTGGCTAGCGCAGGTGCGGCGCGTTGAGACCCTCGGCTACTCGACGTTTCTCATTCGTGATCACCTTGTCGATGATCCGTTCGGCGCGCAATACGGACCGATTGCAGCCCTCGCGACGGCCGCCGCCGCGACGCGCGATCTCAGTGTGGGAACAATGGTGATCGCCAACGACTTCCGGCATCCTGCCTTCCTGGCGAAGGAGTTTGCGACGCTGTCGGCGCTCTTCGGAGGCCGCGTCGAGCTTGGCATCGGCGCGGGCTGGATGCGCGCCGAGTACGAGCAGGCCGGGATTCCCTTCGACAGCGCCGGAGTTCGCATCGCTCGGCTGGAGGAGGCGCTGCAGGTCATTACGGGTCTGTGGCGCGGCGAGCTGTTCTCGTTCTCCGGGTGCTATTACGAGATCGATCGTCTGCAGAGCTTCCCGACACTTGATGACGAGCGCCGACCACGCATCGTCATTGGTGGTGGCCGGCCACGTATGCTGCGGCTTGCCGGCCGCTTTGCCGATACGGTCGGCGTGCTGACCTCGGCCTACGGAACCGGGACAATGGTGCCGCGGCTGGACGAGCGAACGCCCGATGCGGTGCGGGAAAAGCTCGGTTGGATACGCGAGGGGGCCGGCGGTCGGTTCGAGCAGATCGAGCTGAGCATGATCCCGACGATTACGTTGACCGATGATCGTGACGCTGCTGCCACCAGCGTCATCGAGCAGCACGGCTGGGATAGCTGCAGCGCGGCGGACGTCCTGGCAATGCCATCAATGCTGATCGGTACGGTCGACGAGATCATTGACGGACTCATTCAGCGCCGCGAGGAGTATGGCTTCTCCTACATCGTCGTCTCGGACACGCGGATGGAGGAGTTCGCTCCAGTTGTCAGGGCATTGGCCGGGCGCTGAGGGCGGCCTGGCAGCAACAAAGCGAAAGCCGGCCCAGCGGGCCGGCTTTCGTGGCTTTTGGGCGATCACCCCGAAGCACTGCAGACTAGCTGGCAGCCTCCGAGGCGACGCCCGATGTACCATGACTACTCATGATTAGGCATCACCTCCTTCGCCCTGTGTGGTGTTCGTAGCGAACCCGTGAGCAACCTCACGGGATGTAGCGACACTATAACAGCGGACCGATCGACTGTCAACGCTCAAGCGTCCGTTCACCATGACCGGACAGCCACCTCTTACGGGCGGGGTGGTATGCGTAACTCCTGCCCGATCGTTATGTCGTTCGGGTCAGTCAGTCCATTCAGCTCGATCAACGTATTGAGATCGACGCCGAAGCGCAGTGCGATTGAGTAGAGCGAATCGCCTTCGACGACCACGTACGTCTCGGGGTTCTGTTCCGGCTGGGACACGCCAGTACCGGTTGCTACTGCAGGCGGCGTGTATGGCGTTGGCGTGACGATTCGCATTGTCGGCTGCGTCTCAACCGTTGGTGTATGGCCCGGCGTCGGTGATGCATCGTCGTTGCTCAGCGGGCTGGAGCAGCCGAAGGCCGTCATGAGGACGACCAGCGACACGACAAGCCGAATGCGAAGTGTGCGAAACAGTGGGCTCATGTCTGAATCTACCAGTCATAGTCTGCAAAGGTGGCGCATTGGCGACTAGCGGTCGCCGAACAGACGGCGCTGGAGTGAATCGATGCGCTCACGTCGCTTTTCCGTCTCCTGCGGGAGGGCCGTGAACGATACGTCGAGGACATCGCCGTCGCCGGTGCCGTCCGGCAGGCTGGACAACGGCACGATGATCACGCGCCCGTCGTCCGTCACCAACGTCGCGAGCAGCTCGCCACGCTCGTCGCGCTCGATCTCGTCAACGGTGACGCGCTCGGTTATGTTCACGTTCCGTTGCCTTCCGCTGTCCAGATGTCGTAATCGCTGCCATCGGTCGTGATCTCGATCCGGCCATCCAGGTCCGAGCGGTAGATCTGGATGTTGCGCAGCCGCAACCGCTGAATGACCTCGTCGGCGGGATGCCCATACTGATTGTTGAGGCCAACCGGTATTAATGCCACCTCGGGCGATACGGCATCGAGGAACGCGCCCGTGCTGGATGACGCGCTGCCGTGGTGGCCAACGACGAGGAACGTCGAGCGCAGATCCTCGTTCGATTCGAGCTCGATCATGCGGCGCTCGGCTGGCGCTTCGGCATCGCCGGTGACGAGGAACGATACGTCGCCATAGGTGATCTTCGTGACGATGCTGCTGTTGTTGTCGCCCTGTTCGCCGGGCGAAAGCGTCAGCGGATCCTCTGGCCAGAGCAGCTCGACGGACACGTCCGGACCCAGATCGAGCCGCATGCCGCGTCGTCCGCGAATTGCCTCGATGTTCTTCTGGACGACGAGATCGAGCGCGCGTTCGTAGCTCTGATTGCTGGACGGGACTACCGGATCCACCCAGGCCTTCACCGTCATCGCTTCCAGCAGGGCAGGCAGGCCACCGACATGATCCTGGTCCGGGTGGGTCATCACGACGTAGTCGAGTGTCTCAATATTGTGGTCGCGCAGGAACGGCAAAAGCTCCTCGCGCACCCGCTCGCCGGAGCGTCCCCCGTCGATGACCATCGCGTGGCCGCTCGGCGTAACCACCGCCGCAGACAGCCCCTGTCCGACATCAAGCAGAGCGAACGTTAGCTTCCCACGCTCGATGATACGTGTTGCCGTCGGTTCAGCCTGCTGATCCCGGCCAATGTCGATTGGCAGGAGGGTGAGGGCAAGGATTGCGCAGACGATGAGGAAGACGATGCTGCCAACCACCATGATGACGAGGCACGAGCGAGCCGCTGAGGCGTTATCCCGATCAAGCATTAGGTACTAGTACCCGAGCCGGCATCGCGCGTAACCCACCAGACGTGGACGATACGATGGACGGCCGTAATGTGCGTCAGGATGGCGAGCAGCCAGAGCCCCCAGACCGGCTGCGAAATGAGCAGCGCGACGGCAAGAATGACGACCCGCTCAAGGCGCTGGGCGACGCCAACATCACCACGAATGCCGATTGCCTCGGCCTTCGATCGCGTGTAGGAGATCATCAGCGAACCGACGATCGTCGCGTACGTCAGCAGCACCGGTATCGTGCCGGCGTCGGTGCGGGTCAGGTAGATCAGGAGTCCGGCAAAGACGACTGCTTCGGAATAGCGATCGACCGTGCTGTCCAGAAAGCCGCCAAATGCGCTCGTCTGGCCAGTTGCGCGGGCAACTGCGCCATCCAGCGCGTCAAAGGCTCCGGCGATCAGAACGAGCACGCCGCCGAGAATCAGGTTGCCGGAAGCAATGACGGCCGCCACGCCGACGTTGAGCAGCAGACCGGCGACAGTGAGCGCGTTGGGCGAGACCTTCGTCCGCGCCACGGCACGCCCGACCGGACCCAGGCGGGACCGAACTCGATTCGCGAATCGGGTGCTAACCACGGCGCCCCACGATCTCTTTCGGCCATGCCTGGCGGGTCGCGTCGGTCGAGCGACTGACGATCGCGCGCTGGTAGACATCGAGCAGGCGCTCGGCGACGACGGCCCAGGAGAATTGACGAACATGCTCACGTCCGGATGCAACCAGACGCTCGCGCAGGCTGGCATCTGCAAGGACGCGGACGATTGCAAGCGCCAGAGCCTGCGGGTCCTTTGGCTCGACGAGCACACCGTCGATACCCTGCCGAATGACACCGCTGTAGCCGGCAATCGACGACGCGACGACTGGTGTACCGCTGGCCAGTCCTTCGAGCAGGATCAGGCCAAACGACTCGCGGCCGGTCGAGGGTGCAACGAAGACATCGGCGCTCGCGTAGTAGCGCGGCAGGTCCTGCGCCGAGACGAATCCGGCGAAGACCACGTCATTGATGCCGTTGTGCTCCAGGAAACGTTCGTACCGATCGCTGACACCCTGCCCGACGACGATGAGGCGCGCGTTCGGGAACTGGCTACGAATCATCGGCATTGCCCGAATCAGGTAGCGGAAGCCCTTGCGCGGCTCATTGAACCGGCCGACAAACAGGATATTCGGTCGCCCGTCCATGAACTCGGGAAGCGGATCGGCACTCTCGTGGAACTGATCTAGCGAGATGCCATTGGGCACGATCTCGTAGTCGGCCGGGAAGTACGAATCGACAAACTCTCGCGCGGCTTCCGAGACGGCGACGCGGGCATCGAGCTTGTCGAAAAACAGATCGAGAACCGGCTTCAGGTACATGTACATGACGTTGCTGGGACGCGCAGCATGGAACGTTCCAACGTTGGCAACGTCCGAGTGTAGCAGCACGGCTGGGCCGAGCAATGGCGTGAGAGGCTCGTGCAAGTGGACGACGTCGAATGTCTGCGCGCGCATGAACTGGCGGACCTTCCAGGTCACTGCTGGAGAGAACGTGACGCGCGCCATCGACTCGTTCGACGGCACCGGGATGGCCATGCCGACTCGATAGATGTGGCCATCATCAGTCTCGCCCACGTCAGGCGAGGTTGCCGCGATAATGCGGGTTGAGTGGCCCATCGACCGGAACTGGCGATCGAGTTGCGTAACGTGCTCGTTCACGCCGCCGGGGTAACCAAAGTCAAACGGCGAGACAAGGAGGATGCGCACTCTCACTCCCTTCGCCGCTAGCGGCTGATTCGATGCGCGCCGTCAGATGATGGAGATTGGCTTGATCAGGCTCCGAAGAGCACGACAGTTCGATACGTCCCAACCCCCACTCGTCGCTTCTATCGCACCGGGACGAAATGCCCTTCGCGCGGATTGTAGCATCGGCTTGCCTGCGATTGATTGCTGCACCACTGTCGTGGCACCCTCTTCGCTGTTTGTCGCGATGTCTCTGGAGGCTGCCGACCGTTGACACTTCGTTCCACGACACTTGAGATCGGTATGCGGGATCGCGTACCGCCGGTGATTCGGCGGCTCGCGCGCGATTACCATCTGTCGTTCGTCTCGGCTGTGTTCTTTGGGCACTGGCTGCTGGTCACGCTGGCCGCCGCGCTTGCAACGCAGTTCGCGACCGCCAACCCGACCGTCAAGGCGCTCGGCTGGTCGCTACCGCAGCTGAACGGTCTCGGCCGCTATACCGTTCAGCCGATGCGGAACTGGGACGGCTTCTGGTACAGCTTCATCGCCAATTTCGGCTACGTCCACGAAGCGACGACAGCCTTCTGGCCCCTCTATCCGTGGTCGATGCGGGCTGTCAGCGATCTCTTTGCGATGCCGGTCGAGGTCGCCGGCTATCTGCTGTCGAACATCGCGTTCTTCTTCGCGCTCGTCTTCCTGCATCGGTTTGTCGCGACGCAATGGGGCCAGGATGTTGCGCGCCGCTGCATCGTGCTGCTGGCGTTCTTCCCGACCGCGTTCTTCTTCTCCGCAGTCTATAGCGAGTCGTTCTTCCTGCTGTTTTGCGTGCTTGCGTTCAGCTATGCGCGATCGGGGAGATGGTGGCTCGCTGGTCTGGCGGCGCTACTGGCTGGGCTGACGCGCAACGTCGGCGTACTGCTCGCCATTCCGCTGGGAATCATGTTCCTGCGTCAGTATGGCTCGGCGCTACGGGCGCATTGGCGCAGCCCGACTGCCTGGCCGCGACAGGCGCTGGCGCTCGGGTTGATTCCGATCGGCCCGATCATCTATTTCCTCTATCTCTGGAACAGGTTCGACAATCCGCTGATGACCATCGAGGCTCAGAAGGGCTGGGCGCGAATTCAGGCAATGCCGTGGACGACGTTCCAGATGGCGTTCGATCAGTGGGAAGATGGCTGGCTCCATGCGTTGCTGGCGTCGCCAACCTGGGCGACGCTGACGTCGTATCCGGTGCGCTTGTCCTTTGCGGAGTATGAGTCGCTGGACATCATGATGGCGTTCGTCGGCATCGCGCTGATCGTCTACACCTGGCGCGCCCTGCCGATCGAGTATTCGAGCTGGGTGACGATCATGTTCGTCCTGCCGCTGTTCAGCCCGTCCACGGTTCATCCATTGATGTCGGTGCCGCGCTTTCTGCTTGTACTCTTCCCGCTGTTCATCGCGCTGGCGATTCTGCTGCGCTGGCGGGGCGCATTCCTCGCGGTTCTCATTCCATCGTCTGTCTTCATGTTGCTGCTTGTTATTCAATTCTCCACCTGGTTCTGGGTGTCCTGAGCAGCTGGCCATTTGGACAGGTGGAATTCCCACCAGTTGAACCGTGTCTGCAATTCCCCTATCCACCATCATTTATCCTGCGCGACCGGCAATGATGCCGGTCGTTTGGCTGAATGGCTGCTGCGATGAAGCGCGGCCAGCGAGAGGACAGACGTGTGGGTCTGATGCGACGATCCGGTCGGCGTGCGTGGGCGATCGGGATGGTCCTGGTGATGATCGTGCTGATCGTTGCCGCATGTGGTGGTTCGGACAACGATGACAAGGATGAGCCGTCGAGCTCTGCATCCGCGTTCCCGGCCTATGCCGGCGCGAACGAGTTGGGGCAGGCGGTCCCGCCGCAGGATCAACTCGATAACCTCAATGTGGAGCTCTCCTCACCGGGAGCATCGCTGCACATGACCGACGACGAGTTTGAGGCGGTCGATACCTTCTACAGCGAAACCGTGAAGGACGATGGCTGGGTCGTGCCGCTGACATCGCCGGTCTCTGATGCTGCGACCGTGTCGATCATGCACCGCGACAAGCAGATTGCGTCCGTGATGGTGCTCAAGGGCAGTATGGCCAAGATGGTCGAGACAGCGATCACATCGCAGGGCCTGGACTTCGATGCCAGCAAGATCAGCGATGATGACGTTGTCATTCTCGAATCGCACTTCACTTGCGACGAGGCGGACGTGCAGACCTGCCTCGATGCGCTCACCGCAGCCACCAGCTCCTAGCCCGGACACACTGAGCGCCCTCGCGTAAACGAGGGCGCTCAGTGGCGGGGAATAGATGAAGGCGTCAAACGAGGGCTGATCCGACCTCCCTGGCCGGGAAAGTCTTGCGGTAGGCGTCGTGGTTCGGGCCATACCACTCGATCAGCAGGTTGTTGTACCAGTCAGCGCGCTCAGGATCGGTGTACCAGCGCACGCCGGTGTATTCGGCGGCCTTGAGGATTCCAAGCACCGCATGGGTGATCTCGTCATCCACGAAGTCCGGGCCGATTGGTGACACAATCCAGCGCGCCAGATTGTTGGCCGTCTGGCGCGTGCGCTCCATATCGCGGGTGATCTGGAACGACACGAAGAACATCGGTTGAATCTCCGGCAGCCAGTCGAGATCGACGAGCTCGTTCCGCACGTAGGAGATGAAGGTCCCCGCGTCGGCTTCGTCCGGAATGCGAACAGCCAGCCCATACGGCAGGGCCCAGTGCTCGTCCTTCGACATCGGCAATCCCGCGCCGGCCTCCATGCCCAGCCGAATCTCGTTGTAGAGCCACATCTGGCGGGCGGTGATGCCGTCCTCGCCGGCAAAGCGGCGGTATTGTGCCATCGCGTGCGGCAGGCTCGGGTCGTCGTGCTCGTCCAGCAGGCCCTTCGCTGCCTCGTACAGGTCGTTGTCTGCGAACGCGATCAGCGCGCCGTCATATGGCCCCGGCAGATGCAGGCCCCAGAGAACTGCCAGGCCCGGCAACGGCCCCTCGGGGAGAGGCTTCGGCATCGTGAAGCCAAAGTCGACGAACAATGGCACGCCCGGCAGCGGCTCAGGCGGCATCATGCCGCCGACCGGCTCAGACCAGGCCAGCCGAATGCCTTCGATGCCCTGAGTTTGTGGGTCAAACTCCAGGTTGGCGTCCATCTCGATGAAGCGCGGAGTGCCCTTCGATCGCTTGACGGCCTCAGACAGCGCCCGGCGGCTGTTGGCGGGGATGCCGACCGGCTCGGCGTCGGCGATGCCAAACGCCTGCATCAGCAGCTTGCGTGCGCGGTCGGTACTGCGAACCAGAAGCACCGGTATGTCTTCGCGCCCGAGATACGAGCGCCAGGCGCAAAACACATCATCAAATGTCAGGTCATCGTCGGGCGTCGCGGCGTCTTCGGCGAGCGCCATGATGTCCTGGAGCTTGGGATGAGCGGGGTAATCAGCAGACCGAACCGGCTGCATGCATTCAATGCCGAGTGTTCAGAACCCACCCAGCCATTGGTTTGCCCATGTCTCACGATCGAATGGCATGCGTTCTCCTCCACCATCCCCAATGCGTAATCCCGAGAATTTGTGTCGGGATTAGTCTATCGGCAAGCCGCCGGGCGTGTCAAGCAATCGCGCATTCCCGCACGGGAGATAAAGACTGCCCGTGGCGATTGTTGCCACGGGCAGTGTTGATGGCGCTGAAGAACGGCGGCGCGGGTTAGCGAGACACGCGATAGTTCGGCGCTTCCTTGGTAATCACCACATCATGCGGGTGGCTCTCACGCAGACCGGCGGAGGTAATGCGCACGAAGCGTGAGTCGCGCTTCAGCGTTTCGATGTCTGGTGCACCGCAATAGCCCATCGCCATACGCAGACCTCCGACAAGCTGGTAGACGATCGTCGAGAGCGGACCCTTGTAGGCCACGCGCCCCTCGATGCCTTCCGGCACGAACTTGGACAGGCTGTCGACATCCTGCTGGAAGTAGCGATCCTTGGAGTAGGAACGCTCCTTCATCGCACCCAGCGAGCCCATGCCGCGGTACTCCTTGAAGCGTTCGCCCTGGAAGAGGACGACCTCGCCCGGGCTCTCTTCGGTGCCGGCCAGCAGGCTGCCCAGCATCGTCGAGTCAGCGCCAGCGGCGATCGCCTTGGCGATGTCACCGGAGTACTGCATGCCGCCGTCGGCGATGATTGGCACGCCGGCTGTCTTGGCAACGGCGGCGGCTTCCATAATCGCCGAAATCTGCGGGACGCCGGTGCCGGCAACCACGCGGGTCGTGCAGATGGAGCCCGGGCCGACGCCGATCTTGACGCCGTCCGCGCCAGCGTCGATCAGCGCCTGCGTTGCCGCGCCAGTCGCCACATTGCCGGCGATGACTTCGACGCCAAGCTCGCGCTTGACGCGCTGCACCATCTCCAGGACGCCATTGTTGTGACCGTGGGCCGTGTCGACGATGATGACGTCGACATTGGCCGCGACCAGCGCAGCTGCGCGCTCGAAGGCGTCATCACCGACGCCGATGCCGGCAGCGACACGCAGGCGGCCCTGATCATCTTTCGTTGCGTTCGGATAGAGGATCTTCTTCTGAATATCCTTGACCGTAATCAGGCCCTTGAGATAGCCATGGTCATCAACGACCGGCAGCTTCTCCACCTTGTGCTGGTGCAGGATCTCACGAGCCTCGTCCAGCGTGGTGCCTACCGGCACAGTCACCAGGTTCTCGCTCGTCATCAACGTCGAGATCGGTCGGTCGAGATTGTCCTCGAAGCGCAGATCGCGGTTCGTCAGGATGCCAACGAGCTTGCCGGACGCATCCGTAATCGGTACGCCTGAGATGTGATAGCGCTCCATCATCGCGACGGCCTCGGCCAGCATGTCGTCCGGACGGAGCGTGACTGGCTCGACGATCATCCCGGACTCGCTGCGCTTGACCTTGTCGACTTCCTGGACCTGCTCATCGATCGACAGGTTGCGATGAATGACGCCGATGCCCCCCTCGCGGGCCAGGGCAATCGCCATGCGGGCTTCAGTGACGGTATCCATTGCGGCGGAAACGATCGGGATGTTCAAGCGGATGTTGCGTGAGAACCAGGTGCCGGTGACGACCTGACTTGGCATGATGTTCGATGCTGCCGGCAGGAGCAACACATCGTCGAATGTCAGCCCGGTGCCAACGATCTTCTCGTTGAAATCGAATCTCATCCCATCCGAACCAACAATCTGCGCGACGGCTGGATCACTCATGATCGTCATCGAATCGCTCTCTCCTTCGCCCTGACAAGCGTTCCTGCCCGAAACACAACCCTACTCTGACTGCGCTGCGACAGGCGTCTCGGCTGCTGTCGCACCAACCTCAGAACCGGCAGGCGGTAGACCCAGTCGCTGGATCACCTCATCTGCCAGGTCCCGATATGCTTGCGCGCCACGCGACGACGGGTCGTACTCGGCAATCGAGCGACCGTGCGATGGCGCTTCGGCGAGCCGCACCGTGCGCGGCACTATTGAGCGAAAGATCCGGTTCGGGAACAGCCGCGCAACATCACGCACCACCTCACCGGCCAACCGGGTGCGTGAGTCATACATCGTCATCACCAGACCGAGGATATCCAGGCGGCGGTTCAGTCCTCGCTTGACCAGATCGACAGTGTTAATCAGCTGAGTCAGTCCTTCGAGCGCGAGGTATTCGCACTGCACTGGGATCACGAGGTCGTCGGCCGCAACCAGACCATTGATTGTCAGCAAGCCGAGCGACGGCGGGCAATCAATGATGATGACGTCGTACCGCGCGCGCGCTGACTGCAGCGCGGCATCGAGCCGCATTTGCGGTCGTGCAAGGCTGGTCAGCTCCACCTCAGCGCCGGCCAGCAGGTGGTTAGCGCCGAGAATGTCGAGTGAGGGACGGGCGTCCTGAATGACTGCGGAATCGACCTCGGTGCCGTCGACGAGGACGTCGTAGACGGTGTATTCCAGCTCGCGCTTGTCGAGCCCGACCGAGCTTGTGGCATTGCCCTGAGGATCGAGGTCAATCAGCAGAATCCGGTAGCCGCGCGCGGCGAGGTCGCAGGCGAGATTGACGGCAGTCGTCGTCTTGCCGACGCCACCCTTCTGGTTCGCCAGCGCCAGTACCTTACCCACCAGCCGCTCCTGATGCGACGACGTTTGCTTGCAGCACGCTCTCCCGGCTCAACCTCCGTCTGATCACCTTGCGTCCCGCTCGGGTCCCCAAGAGGTGATCGCTAAGGATACCAGAGGTGCGACCTGAGAGAGCGCTCTGCATACGATCGATTTAGTTCCAGAAGCGTGCCGCCAGCGGCTTGCGCTTCGGATAGGCGCCGGTCTCCTCGGCCTGCTCCTCCATCCGCTTGATGCCGCGGCGAACATAGGTGATTCCGGTCCAGCGCACCGGCTCCGGCTCCCAATCTGGCGACTCGTGCGTCGTCATCGGGAGGCGCGTCAGCTCCGTGTCCTTCTCGGTGATCAGATCGGCGAGCACGCGACCGGAGAGGTTGGTCGTCGCCACGCCTTCGCCTGAATAGCCGTAGGCGCGGGCGATGCCGGTCTTGCGATCGTACGACATCGTCGGAATGCGATCGCGCGGGACGCCGAGGACGCCGCCCCACGCGTGCGTAAATTTCACG
This sequence comes from Thermomicrobiales bacterium, assembly GCA_039810005.1. Classification (GTDB taxonomy): domain Bacteria; phylum Chloroflexota; class Chloroflexia; order Thermomicrobiales; family CFX8; genus JAMLIA01. Next base: position 38,228 of record JBDHWD010000017.1, read on the forward strand.
TCCTTGAGCATCGGGAACCAGTCGAGGGCCGACTTCCGGCCGAGCTCAAAGATCTCCTCGCGGAGGTCTAGCGCGTCGCTGATGCGCGAGCCATACGGATAGCGACCACTATACGGGCCGAAGGCGATCCGGCCGTCGGCGGTGTGGTTCAGGTAGCCACCGGTCGTGCCCCAGCCGCCGACGACCTCGCGGCGTTCCCAGCCGATCTGCTGCCAGATGTCGTCGGAGAGTGGCTCGGTGACGACGATGTGCGACGTCATCGGGATGACCTGACGGGAAAGCTGCGGCAACTGCGAGAGATACGCCTCGCCGGCCAGGACAATGACCTGGGCTGAGACGTTCCCGCGCTCAGTGTCCAGTCGTGGGAGCGGCCCAGGGACGAAACCTGTCACGCGCGTCTGCTCGTAGATCGTGCCCCCGTGACGCTCGACGGCGCGGGCGAGGCCGCGAGTCAGCCGGGCAGGTTGGACCGACGCGCCTTCCTTATTCCAGAAGGACCCGATAGTGCGCGTTACGCGTAGATGTTCGGCAGTTTCGTTAGCGTCCAGCAGCGCGGCATGATCGCCGAGCCCGAGCATCTCGAACTCGTGGTACATCTCTTCGATCTTCGGCATCTGCCATTCACCACGCGCCAGCTCAATGGAGCCGCTCTTGATGAAGTGGGCATCGATGCCCTCGCGCTCACAGACCTCGCCGACGTTATCGACGGTGTCGAACATGGCTGTCTGGACTGCGCGGGCCGCGTCGGTGCCGTAGCGCTCGGCCAGTGTCGTTAGCGCGGTCGGGAAGCCGGAGTAGCACCAGCCGCCGTTGCGGCCGGATGCGCCGAAGCCAGCGATCTCGGCTTCGAGGATGGCGACGTTCAATGAAGGATCTGCCTGCAGCAGATGATATGCCGTCCACAAGCCGGACAGGCCCGCGCCCAGGATGGCGACATCGACCGAAATCGAGCCGTCGAGCGGTGGCCGCGGCGTCAGATCATCGCCCGAGGTTTCCAGCCAGAAGCTGTATCGCCCGTAGTCTTTGCTCATGTTCCCCTCTCCACCTGCGTATTCCGACCGGCACGAAGCCGCTCGGCATGGGCACCGTACTCTCTGGTGACGAGCGATGCAACCAGAAGGCACTCGCGGCGCTCCATCGTAGGAAGCAGAGCTGAGCGGGTGGGTAGCCCCGAAACGAGGCTACCCGAGTGTCGCACCTGTCAGTCGCTGGACAGCTTGATCAGCTTCAGCCACGAGCCGGCGGCAGCGGTCGGCAGGTGGAAGACGTTACTCACGTGCGGCTTGATCACGTAGAAGTTCTGACCGTGATAGACCGCAACGTTCGCTGCTTCGCGCACGAGGATGACCTCGGCGTCGCTGTACATCTGCAGGCGCTTCTCTTCGTCAGTTTCGACGAGCGCATCTGCAATGAGCTGGTCGTACTCGTCGTTCTTCCAGTGCGTCTTGTAAAAGTCAGCGTTCGACGCGAACAGCTGGTTGTGCCAGTTGCTCGGGTCAGCGAAGTCGGACCCCCAGATTCCGAGGTGCGCGTTGTACAGCTGATCCGCGCGGGCGCTGCGCCACTCGACGTAGGCGCGCGGTTCCAGTGGCTGGAGCTGGACATCAATGCCCAGGTTTTCCTTCCACTGCTGTTGTAGATACTGGGTGATGATCGGCAGCGGCGTCGTTGTGCGCGACACAAGCGAGAAGTTCTCCGGCCAGCCCTCGCCGTTCGGGTAGCCTGCCTCGGCGAGGAGCTGCTTGGCCGTTTCGATGTCGCCTTCGAGCGCTGCGCCCGGATTGTTGCCGGGGATATCTGCCGGCAGGATTGTCGGGGCGATCAGGTAGTAGTCCTTCAGGACCTGCTTAATCAGCGATTCACGGTCCCAACCCAGCGCCAGTGCCTGCCGCACGCGCACATCGTCCGTCGGCTTGTTGCGGGTATCGAAGTGGATCATCTCGGTGCTGGATGCCGGGAAGCCCTTCATTTCCGCCGAAAGCGTCGGGTCGGACAGGGCACGCTCGTATTCCGCCGCCGGCACGAGGGCGTGGTCGACCTCGTCGTTCTCGTACGCTGTCAGGCCCTTGGCGACCCAGTCGTCGTAGATCGTGTACTCGGCTCGGTCGATGTGGGGCTTGTCACCCCAGTAGGTCGGGTTCGGCTCGAACACCATCAACTGGTCGTGTTTCCATTCAGTGATGATGAAGGGGCCGTTGACAACCATGTTTTCCGGCTCAAGCCACTTGTTGCCGGCCTCTTCGACGACGTGCTGCGGTACCGGATAGGCGGTCCAGGTCGCCGAGATGATCGGGAAGAATGGCATCGGCTCTTCGAGCGTGACCTCGAACGTCAGATCATCAACTGCGGCAACGCCGAGCTGGTCCGGCGTCATATCGCCAGCGGCGATCGCCTCGCCGTTCTTGATCGGATAGAAGATCGCGGCGTACTTCGACGCGGTAGCCGGGTCCATGACGCGTCGCCATGAATACAGGAAGTCGTTCGCATTGAGTGGCGTGCCGTCCGACCACTGCATGTCCGGGCGGATCTTGTAGGTCCAGACCGTGCCATCGGCGTTGGCCTCGTAGCTCTCGGCCATCGCCGGCGAGGTTGTGCCGTCTTCCGGACTGATGACAACGAGGCCCTCGAACAGCTCACTCAGTGACCACGGGCTGCCAGTGATGCCAGGGTCGACGTCCTCAGGCTCGACGGCACCGTAGCGGAACGTACCGCCACTTGACTCGCCAGACTCCGCTTCTTCCTCGGTTGGCTCAGCTTCAGCTTCGGTTGCTTCGGCTGGTGCTTCGGTTGCCTCACCACCAGACGCCGTTGCGGCTGGCGTTTCCTCTGCCGGAGCAGTCGTCGCCTCCGGCTCGTCATCGTCGTCGCCGCCGCAGGCGACAAGCAGGCCGGCAAGACCGGCAGCTGCAGTCCCGAGGAACATGCGCCGGGTCACAGACGCTCGGGACAGGTAGCGCGAAATCTCCATGGTTCCCCTCTTCCACTACCAAACCGACTATGTCCGTGGTGCGACGCTGGACGTCAGCGCTGCACCCAGGGATCGAGCGCGTCACGCAAGCCGTCGCCGACGAAGTTGAACGAGAGAACCGTGAGCGACAGGGCGACTGCCGGTGAGATGAGGATGTGCGGATACGAGCGCAGAACCGCAACACCGTCGGAGATCATCGAGCCCCATGATGGCGTTGGCGCAGTCACTCCCAGCCCAAGGAAGCTGATACCGGCCTCGCCGAGGATCGCCGCCGGCAGTCCAAGCGTCGTCGCGACGATGATGATCGGGAGCGTATTCGGTAGCAGGTGGCGGGTCATGATCCGGCGATTGGGAGCGCCGATGCAGCGCGCCGCCTCGACGAACTCCTTATTGCGCAGCGAGAGGATCTGGCCGCGAATAAGCCGCGAAACCGTCAGCCAGGACACAAGACCCAGGCCGATGTAGACACCGAGTAGCCCGCCGGTCGCCCGGTCGAACGTCTTGAGCGGCAGCAGCGGTCCGCTATCAACCAGCTGAAACTGGGCGCGCAAGTAGGTCATGATGATGATGACAAATAGCAGGTTGGGGAACGCGTACAGTACATCGACGACGCGCATCAGGAAGGTGTCGATCTTGCCGGGAAAGTACCCGGCGATCAGGCCAACCGGCACGCCGATCGCCAGAATCACGATCTGCACGACGAAGCCGACCAGCAGCGAAACGCGCGCGCCGTAGATCATGCGACTCAGGATGTCGCGGCCGAGCTGATCTGTCCCGAGCAGGTGTTCCCGGCTGGGCGGCTGGGTGACCGCGAGAAGGTCCTGCTCCGCGTAACCGGACGGCGCAAGGACCGGCGCGGCTATCGCGACAATCACAATGAAGACGATAAACACGAGCCCGATTACCGCAGCCTTGTTCTTCCGAAAGCTACGCCAGGCATCACTGGCGATAGTGCGCGACGGGCGTAACCCCTCGGCACCAAGCGCGGCAGCGCCGGAAAGCTCGGATGGAACATTGGCTGCGATTTCCTGCGACTCCATGACGCCCCTTAATAGTTGATCCGTGGGTCGAGCAGGCCATACATGAGGTCAACGATCAGGTTCATGACACTCACGGCTACCGCGAAGAGCAGCGTCGTGGCGAGGATCACCGGGTAGTCGCGCACGGCGATGCTGCGAACAAAGTAGCGGCCGATACCCGGCACGCCGCAGACCGTTTCCACAAAGAACGACCCGGTTGCGACCGCCGCGAACTGCAGGCCGAGGATGGTGACTACCGGAATGAGCGCATTCCGCAGCGCGTGGCGTCCTATGACGCTGATTTCGGCTAACCCCTTGGCGCGCGCAGTTCGGACATAGTCCTGCTGTAGCACCTCGATCAGCGACGAACGGGTGTAGCGCGCGAGCGCCGCTGCTGGTGAGAAGGACAGCGCGATCGTGGGGATGATCGCCTGCTTGCTGAAAATACCGTCCCAGCCACCAGTCGGTAACCAGTGAAGTCGCGATGCCAGAATGAGGATCAGCAGCGACGCTACGACATAGGACGGTGCTGACACACCGACGATTGCGCCGAACGTCGAGAAGTAATCGATGGCCGTGTTGCGCCGCACCGCGCCGATGGTTCCGGCAGTGATTCCGACGATCGCAGCGACTACCATCGCGGCGATGCCGAGCTTGAGCGACACCGGCACGAAGTCACGCATGATGTCTGTCACGTCGCGGTTGCGCTGTGCGTAGGATGGCCCGAAGTCGAGGCGCACCGCGCCGCCAAGGTAGTCGACGTACTGTCGCCACATCGGCTTGTCCAGGCCGTATGCCTTGTTCAGTGAATCAATTGCTTCCTGGGAGATGGGCTTATCGCCGGTGTCCCACGGGCCGCCGGGTGTCGCATGAATGAGCAGGAACGTGATTGTGTAGACCGTCAGTAGCGTCGGGACAAGAAGCAGTACCCGCCGAATAGCGTATTGACCCACCTGACCACCTCATCTGGCCGGAAATCATCCGACCATCGCCATTGGGCCGCGATCGCAGCAATGGCTGCTGCGTACCCGGAAAATATTGAGTTGTACGGTTGCGGGACATGCTAGCAGGGTGCTGACCGAAGCGTCAACAGATGTCCAACCAGGTCATCCAGTCGGTAGGCAATCCGCTGCTTGCCGAAGACAGTCATGTATCGATCGGGCAAGCTCCAGGACTCACGTTACCCCGTGCTTGGTGCCGTATCGTTTTAGCTTCGGTCGGTGCGATAATCGAGTAGAATTACCAGAACACTTGATCTACTCGTGCGACCCGAGGTAGAAGGAGACGGCTATCATGTGCGGACGATTCGTCATCAAATCACCATTGATGGACATCGTTGAATACTTTGAGGTCCACGATGTTCGCACCGAGGATCGCGGGCCGCGCTTTAATGTTGCGCCATCCACGCAGATACCGCTGATTCGCGATACCGGCGACGCGCGGACGCTCGACGCAGCCTGGTGGGGCTTCGTTCCGCGCTGGGCAAAGACGCTCGATTCAGGCCGCCGTCCAATCAACGCCCGCTGTGAGACAGTCGCAGAGAGTCGTCTGTTCGGGCCTGCCTACCAGCAGCGTCGCTGCCTGATTCCGGCCGACGGCTACTATGAATGGAAAGCACTCGGCGGCCGCCGGAAGCAGCCGTATTACATCCATCCGGCCGATGGTGAGATGCTGGCCTTCGGGGCAATCTGGGAGCCGTGGCACGAGGGTGACCCGGACGGCATCACGACGACAGCCATCATCACCACCCCGGCGAACGCCGCCGCGGAGGCGCTGCACGACCGCATGCCGCTGATGGTGCCGCGCGAGAACTGGGAAGAGTGGCTACTCGGCGACGATCCCAGCGACCTGCTCCACCCGCCCGCCGATGATCTGCTGACCTGGCATCCGGTCGACTCATCTGTCGGGAATCCCCGGAATGAGAACGAGCACCTGATTGATCCGATCGCAACGGACGAGGACGAATAAGCAGGCCAGGGCTTTGCTTCGGGCGCGTCGGTGAGGGTTCCGGGTTCGCCTTCCGAGGGCCGACAGTTGCAACCAGCCGAAATGCCGTCGCGACAGCCACCCCGGTTCTTTCGCGCTGATAACCCACTCGGAGCGGCAGGCCAGAGGGTGCTGACGT
>JBDHWD010000018.1:0-43322 GCA_039810005.1 Thermomicrobiales bacterium
CAATGCGGCCGTCGCCGCCGGAGAAGCCCATCGGCGCGCCATCGGCTCGCCAGCAGGCAGCGCCGTGCATGACGCCGGAGTCCTGATCGATGAGGATGCCGTTCATACCGCCGGCAACCTTCAGCGGTGTCTCGACGTCGTGACCGCGGGATTCCAGCTCCGCCTTGAGGTCAGCAACTCCAGCGAAGCCTTCCTCGATCTCCAGAACTGGGCCGCGATCCCAGATGCGCGGTGCCTCGACCGACTCCTGCAGCGTCATGCCGTGGTCGATGACGTTGATGATGCCCTGCATGACGGTGCCGAAGATGCGCACACCGCCTGGCGTCCCGATAGCCATGAACGGCTTGCCGTCCTTCATGACCAGCGTCGGCGACATCGACGAGAGGATGCGCTTGTCGGGCGCGATCGAGTTCGTCCGGCCGGGGTTCGGATCCATCAGGTGCATGCAATTGTTCATCAGCATGCCGGTGCCAGGGACAGTCACCTTCGAGCCGAAGCCGCCGTTGAGCGTCTGGGTCGTTGCGACGATGTTGCCATCGGCATCCGCCGCGCAGCAGTGCGTTGTCGACGCGCCTTCGCCGTCTGGCGGGGTGGCCGCAATGTACTGCTGAGCCTTCGCCATGTCGATCTGGGCGGCGCGCTCTGCGCCGTACTCCTTCGAGGTCAGCCAGTCCAAAGGAATATCGGTGGTGGCCGGGTCCGCCATGTAGCGGAACCGGTCCGCGAACGCGATCTTCATCGCCTCACCGATGACATGCACGGTGTCAGCCGAGCCGAAGCCCATCTTGGCGATATCGAAGTGCTCAAGGATGTTCAGCATCTGGATGATATGCGTGCCGCCCGAGGAGGTCGGCCCCATCGAGACGATCTCGTAACCACGATAGGTGCCACGCACCGGTGGTCGCTCGTAGATGCGGTAATCCTCAAGATCATCCTTGGTGATCAGGCCGCCATTCCTGGCCATATCAGCGATGATCGCCTCGCCAAGCGGGCCGCGATACAGGTAGTCCGGGCCGTGCTGAGCAATAGCTTCGAGCGTGTTGGCGTAGTCGGTGCGAACAATGCGGTCGTTAACAGCCGGAACATTGCCGCCAGGCAGGAACACTTCAGCGCTGGCCGGGAAGCGAGAAAGGTTGTCGCGTTCCATCTGGATGAGCTGCGAGAGATAGGGGCTGACGCGGAAGCCCTGGCGAGCAAAGCGAATCGCCGGCGCCATCACTTCTGCGAGCGACAGCCGACCGTATTTCTCGACAGCGGTCGCCCAGCCGAGCAGCGTGCCACCGGTTGCGACAGCCAGATAGCCGGTGCTGTTGAGGTCACCGACAACGTCGTTATCGAGGTTCCCCGGAATCGGCTCGAACATGTCGGCGCGCGCACCGCGCGGCACGGTCGCGTAGTTGTCGATCGTCGTGCAGGTGCCGTCGGCCAGCCGGATATTGATGAAGCCTGCGCCAAAAATCGTCGTCATCATCGGCTCGACGACCGACAGCGCGAACATGGTGCCGATAGCTGCATCAACGGCATTGCCGCCCTGAATGAGGATCTCATTACCCGCGAGCGACGCCAGCGGATGGTTCGATGTCACCATGCCCTTAGCGGCTGCGGCCGGTTGCTTCTCGGTGGAGCGTTGTGTGGTCACTACCATGTGCGTTCCTTTCGGGACGTGGGGGACCTCACCCCCCGGCCCCCTCTCCCGTGGGGAGAGGGGGTGTCATGTATAGAGTGGGTTGATTGCCAAATGACGGAAGTCTTCGGCTTTCTTTTCTGGTGGCTGGCGATCTCATTATCGGCACCTGATCGTCCGTAACCAGGACACCCCCTCTCCTCACAGGAGAGGGGGTCGGGGGGTGAGGTCGCCTAGCGCTCGTAGACGACCTCGCCGCCGATGATCGTCGTCGTCACGCCGAGATCGGCGAGCGTCGAGGGATCCACGTCGCGCGGATCCTGTTCGAGAACCGCGAAGTCGGCCAGCATGCCGGCCTTGATCCGCCCCTTGATGTCCTCTTCGAAGGTCACGTAGGCGCCAGCGACGGTGTACATCTCCAGCGCTTCCTCGACCGTGACGGCCTCCTCAAGCGCGTACGACTGACCACTACCGGTCCGCTCAGTGACTGCGGCCTGGATCGACTTCATCGGCACGTAGGAGGAAACCGGGCAGTCCGATGAGAAGACGAGCGGAATGTTGCGATCGAGGAAGGAGCGGAATGGATAGGTGAGCTGAATACGCTCCATGCCCAGATGGCGGATGAAGCCGTCGCCGTACTCCAGGATGAATACCGGCTGGGTCACCGGAATGACTCCGAGCCGCTGGATGCGATCGAGGATGTCCGGGCGGCAGATGCCACAGTGCTCGATGCGATGGCGGTGGTCGTCGCGCGGGTGAGCGGTGAGCGCCTTCTCGTAGGCGTCGAGCACCCAGTCGATGCCGCGGTCGCCGATGGCATGGACAGCGATCTGATAGCCCATCGTGTGGGCCTTCATCACGTAGTCCTCGAACTCCTCCTTCGGCATCATTGTCAGGCCGAGGTTGTCCTCGCGCGGATCTTCGAGGAACGGCTGTGTGACAGCAGCGGTGCGTCCGATCAGTGAGCCGTCGATAAACAGCTTGACCGGCCCAACGCGCAGGCGATTGCTGCCAAAGCCCTGTAGCACGCCGAGGCCATCGAGCTGATCGATCAACGTCTCGCGGATCATCATGCTGGTGCGCAGCTTCAGGACGCCTCGCTGTGACGCCAGCTGATAGGCGCGAACATGATCGGCTGTCAACGAACCCGCGTCCTGCGACGACGTGATGCCCGAGGCGACGTAGGCATCGTTGCAACGCTTCAGCGACTCAACGTAGTCCTCGACTGTGGGCACTGGCACCTGATTGCGAACGGCCTGCTGGGCCGTCTCGTGCAGCACACCGGTCGGCTCTCCGTCCTCATCGAGGACGTAGTGACCGCCTTGCGGATCGGGCGTGCCCTTGCGGATGCCGGCCAGCTCGAGCGCCTTCGAGTTGACGGCCGAGAGGTGGCCGGAGCCGTTGACGATCATAACCGGATGATCGGTCGTCGCGGCGTCCAGGTCGTGGCGGTTCGGGTGGCGGCGGTCGTCGAGCTTGTTGTCATCGTAGCCACGACCGAGGATCCACTGGCCTGCGGGCGTCTCAGCAGCCTTCTGACGCACCGCCTCAACGATCTCGGCGATCGTGCGGACGGCCGGGAATGCCGCGTTGATCTGGCCCAGCGCAGTGCCATAGCCGATCATGTGGTTATGCGCTTCGTTGAAGCCGGGGACCATCGTCCTTCCAGCCAGGTCAAAGCGCCGATGACCGCGCGGTAGCGCCGCCTCAACATCTTCGCGCTTGCCGGCCGCGACGATCACCTCGCCGACGACACCGACTGCCTCAACCTCCGGCTGGTTCGGATCCATCGTCAGGATCGTTCCGCCGGTAAAGAGTTGTGCGTCTGATCTCACCCCTGATCTTCCCTTCCACAACTGACCTTGCACCTACAGGACAGGTGCTTCGCTCGCTTAGCGTGCCTTCGCTGCGTCCACGGCAGCACGCAGATTCGCCTCGGGTGTCGCCACAGGAATCACGCAGCCGGGCGCAATCATCAGATGACGGTCATTCGTTTGCTGACGTGCGTCAGCGACTTGCGCAGCGACAGCCTCGGCCGACATCCCCGGGATCTCCTTCTCGTTGATCCCACCGGCCACGCAGCAGTCAGGGTAGTTGCCCTGAACGGTCTTCAGATCCGGGCCGACCGCGCGGTCATGCCAGTTCAGGACATTGCCGGGGTAGCCCGCCAGAATGTGAAAGAACGTGTTCGCGCCGTGGAGATGCACCATCGTCACCTGACTACCGGCACCAACGGCTTCTTCCATGACCTCAAGATCGTAATTGCTACCGAAATCGAGGTATTCCGACTCGGTCAGCATGTCTGAGGTCGCGAGCTGGCTGGCGAAAAAGACGCCATCCGCACCCGCCGCAAGCGACGCGCGAGTCACAGCGACCGTCACGTCACGAATCGCCTGAAGCGCCTGCCGGACGACATCCGGATCAGACCGCAGGTGATCGACCACGCGCCCCGCCGACATCTTGCTAGCGATGGTCAGCGGGCTGAAGATCGTCTGGAGCACCGGCACATCGGGGCCGACCGCTTCGCGCACCAGCGTGCACGCGTTAACGACCTCGGCGTTGAACCCGGCGTTGGCCGACACCGGCGCGATCTTCGCCCAGTCGGCAGCAGTCTCGATCGGATAGTGGGTCGTCTCACGCGTCCCGCCGGGCGCGCCCTGGTACTCGCTCTTCGCGCCCCAGTCGATCGTCGCGTAGTCACCCGGCGGCATTAGCTTGATGAAGTCGAGCTGATACGCCTCCTGCCAGGACTTCGTGATTGCCGCCAGATCAGCGGCTGACTGATCCTGGTTCGGGAAGTGTCGCCAGATGCTGACTGGCGGACGGTCGACGGCCTCGCCACGCAGGGCGGCGTTAACGCGCTCTCGCGGTGTCATCTGTTCGCTTGCCATATCGTCCCCTCTCGTCGTTCTCGGTGTCTCCTTCACTGAGACGCTGCGTTCTCAGTCTTGCTATCGAGTAGATAGCGCTCGTACCAGCTAATGACGCGGTTCATCAGATCGATCTGATGCTTGCGCTCGCGAATGCCGTGACCTTCGCGTGGGTAGGTCACGAACTCGGTCGGCACGCCGAGTGTGCGAAGCGCGACGTACATCTCCTTGCCCTGCATCGTATTGACGCGCTCGTCGGCCGCACCGTGCAGGATCAGCACCGGAGTCTTCACGTTGCGGATGTAGCGAATGGCTGAACGCTCCCAGAGCGGCTCCGGATCGTGCGCTGCGGACTGCTCGAAGTAGGACAGATTGGCACTCGGGATGTCGCCGATCCAGTTATCGGCAACCATGTTCGGTAGCCCAGCACCCATGACCGCTGCCTTGAAGCGATCGGTCTGGGTAACGGACCAGGCCGTCATGTAACCGCCCCAGCTCCAGCCGCCGACACCGAGCCGATCCGGGTCAGCAATGCCGCGCTCAATCAGCGCATCAAGGCCCGTCATCAGGTCACGGAACTCGCCGCCGCCGATGTCCTGCGCGTTCGCGTTCATGTACTCGCTGCCACGGCCAGTGCTGCCTCGGGGATTCGGCAGAAGGACGGCGAAGCCGCGCCCGGCGAGCATATGCGCCCAGTCGTGCCAGCTCGCGTGGAACCAGCGCGACCACGCCCAGGTCGGCCCTCCGTGAACGAGCGCGATCGTCGGGTAGCGCTGCCCCTCAACATAGCCGTGCGGCAGATAGAGGATTCCACCGACCTCGACGCCTTCGTCACTCTGCCAGCGTGTTTCCGACGCCGTCCCCAGCGCAGCGGCGGCAATTTCGGTGTTGAAGTTCGTGAGAGTGCGGAGTCCACCGGCGCGACCATCGGCAACGTCGGCGGCAGCAATCGCCTCCGGCCGCTCGGTTGTCTGCCAGACGAGCGCGAGGCGTGAGCCGTCGCGACTGACATCGACCGGCATGTCCATCCAGCCTTCGAGGCCGGTCAGGACAGCGGACATCTCACCATCCCAGCTGAGGCGATAGACGGCGGCGTCCACGCCCTCGGCACCGCCAACTGACAAGGTCTCGCCGCCATCGGGCGAGAGCAGACTCTCAACCGTGCCGCTATAGCCTTCTGTCAGGCAGGTGAGTTCGCCGCCCTCAGTAGCAATCACGTAGACATGCTCGGCATGAACGACCTGGCCACCGCTGGAGCGGAAGGCGATGTGCTTGTCGTCCTTCGACCAGACGAGATCGACCATCGGCCCGATCCGCGTCAGAATCGTCTGCGGCTCACCACCGTCACGGGAGACGATCGAAAGCTCGTTTTCGAGAAAGAGATCGTCCATTCGCGCGTTTGGTGTCGTGCAGATCGCCAGCTGCGTCGAATCCTGTGACCAGCCGTAGTCGCGCACCTGCTTCGACTCTGGCGACACGGCGGAGGCGGTCCTGGCGTCCGGATCGATCAGCCAAAGACGCTGGTACTTCTGATCGTGATCCCAGACGACCGCGTCGTCCTTCTCTTCGATGCGCTTCTTTTCTTCCTCAGTCTCAGGATCGGTGAACAGCACCGAGAGTGTCTTGCCGTCTGGCGACCACTTCAGCCCGCTCATCGAGCCCTGCTGATCGAAAACGCGGATGCCCTCACCACCGTCGGCGTTCATCACATAGACAGAGCTCTTGCCACGCTCCTCGCGATCGGAGAGGAATGCGATCCGGCGACCGTCCGGTGACCAGCGTGGCGAGCGGTCGTTCGCAATGCCGGAGGAGAACTGGCGTGCTGTATTAGCCGACGTCGCATCAGCGTCCACGATCCAGAGCGCCGATTGCTCGTGCTCACCCTCTTTACTGGCCTCATCGACGACAAAGACGATCTTGCTGCCGTCCGGCGCGATCCGCGCATCGGATACGCGCTTCAATGTCGCCAGTTGCTCGGGCGACAGCGGCTTCGGCTCCGGGCTATCGTCGTTCACGAATCGAAGGTCCCTTCCGACATCGTCAACTATTCCGGCGCATATCGTCACCGACCTGCGCCGAGAGCGCAAGCAACAGGCATCTATCGCGTCTGTTTCGGCATTACCCTATCATCGACACCACGCTGCGGCGCAGACTGACGCGCGAATTCGATGGTGTATTGAAGGAAAAGCAATGCGCTGGACGTACAACGACATTCTGATTGCTCGTGATCGGCTGAGCGGCGTTGCCGTCCGGACGCCGCTGCTGCAGTTGCACGAGAGCTCATCCATCTGGATCAAGCCGGAGGTATTGCAGCCGATCGGCTCATTCAAGATTCGCGGTGCCTACAACGCGATCGCTGCCCGAATTCAAACCGGTCCACTCGATGAGGTGACGACGCTCTCGGCCGGCAACATGTCGCAGGCTGTGGCGTGGTCGGCCCGCCGACTCGGGCTGCGCTCGACAGCCATCATGCCAGCCGATGCGCCGGAGATGAAGAAATCAGCCACACGCGGCTACGGCGCAAGCATTGAGACGATCGCGCGCTCGGAAATCATGACGGCGATGCAGGATGGTCGCTTTAACGATCGGCCCGGCTTTATCCACCCATTCAACGACCCGCTCGTTGCAGCCGGCAACGGCACGATCGGCCTGGAAATCCTCGAAGATCTGCCGGATGTCGATACGGTGATCGTGCCGGTCGGTGGCGGAGGGCTGGTGCTCGGCATCGCCTCAGCGATCAAGGAGACGCATCCCAACGCGCAGATCTTCGGTGTTCAGCCGGTTGGCGGAAGCGCGCTGGCGGTTTCGCTAGCGGCCGGTGAGCCGCGCTCGACCCCATACGAGACGTTCGTCGACGGAGCCGGCGCTCCATTCGTCGCCGCCGACGCGTTCCCCGACTTCCAGCGCCTGCTAGCCGGTTGCCTGACCGTGACCGACGACCAAACGAAGTCGGCGCTGGCGCGTCTGGCCACCCGCAACAAGCTGCTGACCGAAGGCGCGGGAGCGCTGGCAGTTGCCGCCGCGTTGGCGCTGCCCGAAGAGCAACGCGGCAAGACGGTCTGTATTCTCAGCGGCGGGAGCATCGATCCCAATCTGGCCGCTGACATCCTGCGCGCCTACGCTTGAGCATTGCACCAATATGGAGGTGACGCTTGACGACCACTGATCCCACTCGTGACCTGCTCGCGATCAACCCCGCCGACGCCACAGACGCGACTATCGCTCGCTGGCTCGGCGCAATCGAAGACTCGCGCCAACGGACACTCACGCTCCTGGAAGGAATGGACGAGGCTGCACTCGACTGGCAGCGCGGCGATGAAAACTCTATCGGCACCCTGCTTTATCACGTTGCAGCGATCGAAGCAGACTGGCTATATTGCGAAGTGTTGACGCAGGCCTTTCCGGACGATGTCGTCGCACTGTTCCCGTGGGACGTACGCGACGACGACGGCCGTCTCACGCATGTCTCCGGTCGTCCACTCGCAGAACATCTGGAGCTGTTGGCCGAGATTCGGATGCGCCTGCTGGCTGCATTTCAGCCCATGACGCTCGCCGATTTCCAGACGCTCCGCGCACTACCCAGCTACGATGTCTCGCCCGAATGGGTGCTACACCACCTGATGCAGCACGAGGCCGAGCATCGCGGCCAGATCGACCTGACGCTAACAGCATTCGCGGCCGATGGCGCGCAGCAACCTTCCGCTTCGTCATGACGGAGATGACACTCGACGACTACGTCAGTCATCTGGAAAGTCGTGTATTCTCGCAGCCAGGATTCACGGTCAGAGAACTGAGCAGACTGATGAGGATGGTGTTATGACAAGCACTTCCAACGGGGAGCCGCGCTCCTACTGGCACGCGACAGCGCCACCGCCGGTGCCCTCGGCCGCGTTGCCGGACGCCTGCGACGTCGTGGTCATCGGCGGCGGACAGGTCGGCACCTGGACGGCGTACTGGCTGGCGCGTGCGGGCGCTGATGTCACGCTGATCGAGCGGACAGCGATCAGCTGGGGCGCAACCGGCCGCAACGGCGGGTTCGTCTCGGCTGGTCTGGCCGACGGGTTCACCGCCACCGCAGCGCGCATCGGTGAAGAGGGCGCCTGGGGTGTCTGGCGCATCTCCGAGCAGGGCCGCGAGATCGTGCAGCAGATCATTGCCGAGGAAGGTATTGACTGCGACTACCGCGAGAACGGCACGGTCGGACTGATCCTCGGCGAGGATGAGCTGGATGTGAAGCACGCCAGCGTCAATGAGCTCGCCTCGCACGGCGTGGCGATCGAAGCACTTGATCGCGCCAGCCTGCAGGAGCTCATCAGGACGCCGCTTGCGGACGAGATTGCCGGCGGTGTCTTCCATCCGCAGAACGCGCTGGTTCATTCCGCCAAGTACCTGGCCGGCGTCGGGGCGGCCGCCCAACGCCTCGGCGCGCGCTTCTGCCAGGCGAACGTCACTGAGCTGCAATCCGATGGGGATGGCACGCTTGTCGTGACCGAGCAGGGTACGGTCCGTGCTCGCAACGTTGTGGTCGGTATCAATGCCTGGACGGACGAGCTGGTCCCGGAGCTCACAGGATTGATCGTGCCGGTGCGCGGCCAGATCCTCTCGTATGAACCGATCCCGACGACATTCACGACCGGCGTTGGCGTCGCTGTGACGCCGACCGGCGAGTACTGGCAGCAGGCACTCGACGGCTCGATCGTCATTGGCGGCTGCCGCGATGACGCGCCAAATAAGGACGTTGGCGTCCGGGAGACGGTCCCGACGCCGGACGTCATTTCGCGAATTGCTGACGTCATCCCGCGGCTCTTCCCGCAGTTGAACGGCTTGAAGGTCGCTCGAAGCTGGGCCGGCCTGATGGCCTTCACGGCGGATTATCTGCCGGTCGCCGGGCCCGCGCCGGGCCTCCCGGGCGTCTGGGTCGCCGGAGGTTTCTGCGGCCACGGTATGCCGTTCGGCCCGCGCCTCGGCCAGCTCTTCACAGAAGCAATCACGACCGGCTCGACTCCCGACGCTCTCCGCCCGCTGAGTGCTGACCGCCCGACGCTAACGCCGGTCGTCAGTACGGTGTTCGAAGCCGTCGAATAAGGAGCGCATCCAACTACGGGCCCAGGTCAGCGTCGCTGGCCTGGGCTTTGTCATGTCACGCAACTGTCACGACTTGACATTACCGAATGATCATTTACGCTGGAGTTGTCCGAATCAAGAATCTGCTCATCGCAATGATCAATCTTGTGGTGTCGAGGAGAGGAGCATCTGCCGATGCGCGTTCCGATGTCGCTCCGAACTCTGTTTGTCTTCGCTATCCTGCTCAGTTCGGTGCTGTCAATGGGCGCCGCCGGACCTGCTTCTGCCGCAAATCCGCGCTTGCCGAAAGCGATTGATTACTGGGCGCTTGGCGACTCGCTGGCCGCTGGGACTGGCCTCGGCGACGATGGATTCGGGCTGGACCTTTCGCCGTGCAAGCGCTCGTGGGATCGCTCGTATCCACAACGCGTCGCCTCGGCCCTCCGCGCATCAATTCCGAATGTCAATTTCAGCAGAGATCAATTCCTCGCCTGCAACGGCGCGCGCATCACCTATGACGCGCAGGGCGCTGTCGATCGCTGCATGCAGCAGTTCTGGTGGAATCAGGACTGCAAGAACAAGATGCTCCACAACCAGGTCGATACCGTGATCCAGCGCCTGGAGCAGAACAAGCGGAACGGCATCGCGAAGCCAACGCTGGTGACAATCACCGCCGGGATCAACGACCTTGAGTACTCCAGCCCGGTCACAATCTATCAGGCAATAACGTGGGGAGATGACTGGTTCAACTGGTATCTCCAGCAGCGCAGCGAGGGTGTTCGCCTGGGGCTGACGGCTGAGCTGGCCAGACTGTCGAAGTACCCGAACGTGACGGTCGTTGTCACTGACGTTCACAATCCGTTCAACACCGACAGCATCATCTTCCATCTGCCCGGCAGCCAGTGCAGCGTCGCGCCACCGCCGTATCCGGGCGCGGCGTCAATCGATTGCTACCAGCGCACTGAAGAAGCGGTACATGCGATTAACCAGGCGATTTCGGTCGCGCGCAGCCAGAACTTCCGCAGTGGACCGATCGGGTTCGCACAGCTCCACGACCTGTTTCACGGCCACGAAGCACCGCAAGCGACAACGCCTGCAGGCATCTCGCCGTGCGGATACGCGCCTCCTGGCGTTGGCGAGACGTGGATTCAGTATTCGACCGACCCCGCATCGAACTCACGCCCGTTCCTGTTTGACGGCCTCGCGCAACTCCTCGTCCCGGGCATTGGCCAATGGACTGGAGATTGCGTCCACCCGAACGACCTCGGCGCGCAACAGTTCGCCAACGCAGTGTCGGCAATCGCGCTGGATCTGGTCCACCAATAGCAATCCCCCGTGCCACAGCAAGCGCCGGATGCGGTATTCGCATCCGGCGCTTGTTGCGGAGATTCTGACTCGTATTCGGGCGCTGGAGCCGTCAGACCTTGTCCCGTTTGAGGAATCCGGTCATGCAATGGACCCCACCACCGGCCTTCATCAGCTCGCTGATGTCGACTTCGAGGACCTCCAGGCCGGCCGCTGCATAGCGCTCGGCCGACTTGACGCCGCCCTTGGGCATCATGATCTTGCCCGGCTCCAGGGCCACGAAGTTCATCGGCATCAGGCCGTGCGCTTCTTCTTCAACGACCTCGACGATTCTGAAGCCGCGTTCCTGCAGCTTGCGGACGACCGGAGATGGTGTCCGATAAGGCCAGACGACGGCGACATCGGTGCTGGCCAGCGCCAGCACGCCGTCGAGGTGCATCGCACCCCAGGCAAGCTGAACACGAACGACTTCCTTTACGCCGATCTCGCGCAGCATGCGCTCGACTTGATCCGCACCGGCAGTGTTCGTGCGCAGCCCTTCGGCCAGGAAGCAGAGATCGTCGTCTACCCACAGGCAATCGGCACCCTCGAATGTGCCGGAGCCGTGGACCGACATCAGGATCGGGACTCCGGCGCGGCCAAGAGCCTCGGCGACGAAGCGCTCCTCGCCGGCCCGCACGGTCGAGGCGGGACGGGTGATGATTGCGCCTTCAGGGGTCATCAGCAGCAAGTCGCGGATGAACATCTGGTTCGGCTTGTCGTCGCGAGTGTTCTCGACGTAGTGGACTGCGACTCCGTTGGCCTCATACAGATCAGCCATCGCGTCGTGCTGGGATCGCGCCAAGTCCGGGTTCAGGTCTGCGCGCATCTGGACGGCATCAAAGTCCTGGATGTTGTCGAGTTCCGATCCCGGCCGACGGAGCAGGACGGCGCGGAGCCGACCAACCTCGGAGCCGGAGCCCCAGTCGCCCCACTGCTCACGCATGTCGGCGCGCATATCGTTCGTGCGTGGCGACCATTTCTCGCCACCGTAGGCAGCACTCAGGCTCACCTGTCCACCTCTCCCCCTGTTGAATATGTCTACTCTGCGCTGGATGAATCTCGTCGCGGTCGACGGCGGCGGTTGCGAACATCCCGCCCAGGGCCCGCCAGGACTGTGATCTCGCTCGGCTCCAGCGTTACCGACTCGCCATTCTCCAGCCGAACGGTAACCGTCTCCTTCAGAATCTGCATTGAATGCACGTAGCCCTGCCCCTGCTCGGTCATCACTTCCTGACCGAGACGCGGTAGCCGCGTGCGAGCCTCACGATACTGCTCCTGCTCGAACGACAGGCAGCAGAGCAACCTCCCGCAGACGCCGGACAACTTCTCCGGATTCGGCGACAGATCCTGAACCTTCGCCATTGTCATTGAAACGTCGGCGAACTGCGGCAGCCAGGTCGAGCAGCACAGCGGGCGGCCACAGCGACCGAGTCCGCCCAGCAGACGAGCTTCGTCGCGTGGGCCAACCTGATGCAGCTCGATCCGACAGCCAAAGTGCCGCGCCAGTTGGCGCACGAGCTCGCGGAAGTCGACCCGACCATTCGACGCGAAGTTGATCGTGAGCCGCGCACCATCAAATGAGTAGTCGGCAGAGATCGGCTTCATCGGCAGATTGAGGTCGCGCGCCATCGCGGCAAACGTGCGCAGGGCGTCGCCCTCCATCGCACGCCGCTCTTCCGCCGAAGCCAGGTCCTCGTCCGTCGCACGGCGGATGACTGAGCGCACGTCGCCATCCAGTAGTGCCGCGATCACCTGCTGCGGTGCGATGACGACCTGCGCAAGCTCGGCACCACGCGCGGTATCGACAACGACCCAGTCACTGGAATCCAGGTCAATGCCTTCCGGATTGACGTAGTAGGTCCGGCCCGAATCGCGGAATCTGACACCAGCCACCTGTCGCTCGCTGGTATCAATTGCCGCGCCTTCGATGGATGGCAGGGCGTGCTCGCAGCCATCGCAACCGCAATCGTTGAGCATCAGCGAGGCGCGGAATCGACCAGCGACCGGCGACAGGAGCACGCGTTCACGGAAGCGCCGGCGCGCATCTTCGACCGATGAAGGATGGGCAGTGCAGCTTAGTCCGGCCATTGCATCACCATTGCATGCAGCGCGATTCGCGCTTGTACGTTATTCGAAAGATCAATCAGGCACTGGCGGCTGGCGTTGAGCGCGCGATAGAGATCGCGGAGTTCGTAGTTTGCCGCCCAGCCAGCGAGTCGATCGCCAACGTCGGGATACGCCGTCTCATCTGCCAGACCAGCACGATACAGCAGAGCATCTCGCCAGACACCGGTGACGGCGTCCAGAAGCTGGAAGGTCTGCGCCCGATGGCGAGTGAAGTCACGAGCGATGACGCCAGTCAGCTCGACCCGACCGAGCGGGGTCGTGACGTGCTCGAAGGCAGCCTCGACAAGCTCGCGGTGACTCAGCCGCGCATCCTGCGACGCCGCCATCTCCAGCGCCCACCCGATTCGACCGTGTGCGGCGCGTGACAGCCGGTCGGCCAGTCCCGCCTCGACATCTCGCCCAACGAGCGCCGACAGGATCTGCCGTCGCGGCACACCGCCAAGCTCGATGACGCGGCAACGCGAGCGAATCGTCTCACTCACCTGCTCGGCGGATTCGGCCAGCAGGACGATCACGGCGAAGGGCGGCGGCTCTTCGATCGTCTTGAGGTAGGCATCCGCTGCAGTGCCGGTCAACAGACCGGCGTCGCCGATGATCTGGAGCTTCCAACGGCCGAAGATCGGACGGGTCGCAACGTCCTGACGAAGAAACCTGACGGCGTCGATCGACAACGCCTGCCGCGTAGTGGTCCCCTTTTTCGCCGAAATGACTGCATCTTGCCAGGCGAAATCGACGAACGTGACATCAGGGTGGCTACCCCGCTCGACTCGACGACAGCTCTCACATACACCACATGGTCGCGCCGATACATCGGCCGTGCAGTTCAGCGCGCGGGCGAGCGACAACGCCAGCGTGGTTTTGCCGACGCCGACCGGACCTGAGATGAGATAGGCGTGCGAAATACGACCAGACTCTACTGCGTCGGCAAGGGCGTCGACCTGCGTGTCGTGGCCAATAATCCCCCACCTGTCAGCAGCAGTCTGGCTCATGCTGCCCGAATCCGCTTCTTTGGCTTGGTCGGCGCCGAGAGCGACGAATCGACTTCTTCGCCCTCAGAGAGCGCAGCTGAAATCGCATCGCGCTCCTTCGTCGGGATGGTCGTATCGCTCTGCGAGAACTGGCGAACGTATTCGAGCAGCTCCGAGGCATGGAGGATCGGCTGCGTCGGCTCCTCGATCTTTACTTCGACGTTATCGGCAACGAATACAATCGCGCCGGTGGGGCTCACTTCAATGTTGCGCGACGCGAGGAATGCCTTCATCGCCTTGATCTGCTCTTCATTCTCGAACGTTGGATTCCCGAGCTGCGGGCCACCGAGCAGCAGCATCCGGCCGAGCGGATTGCCGAGCTTGCGCCAGGCCCCCTGCTTGACCTGGACCGAGCCGGTCACCTCACGCGACGTCATCGCCAGAATCCCATTTGGCATGATCAGCACATGGTCTGGTCGTCGACCCGGCATGTCCGGATAATGAATGAGCGTGTAGCGGTCGGTCAGACGCTCAAGATCCGCGTCAATAACCTCGTCGTTCCGAGGGCGTCGCGACCACCGTGCAAGCTGCTGCATGCCGCCATTGAAGAAGATGAAGCCGACCGCAAGGCCGACTGTTGCGAGGAGAAAGAGTGACGGATAGAGGAGTGTGATCACCCAGGAGCCGATGAGAAGCAGCAGCCCCGAAAAGACGATCATCTTGCCGGCGCGGCGACGACGTTTGATATATCCAGTATTGCGAACAATGCGCATGCGGTGCGTCAAGCCCTTTCCGGCCGATACCGACCGGCGCGTACTCCGGCACGGTGTTGGGGGTACCCGTGTTTGCGCCGCGGGCACAGCGACAGACGCCGGAGCGCGGCATCTTCTGCAGTCTAGCATGCTCCGCGCAGCGTTCCAACGCGGCGCGCTCAGAGGGACGCAGCCCGAGGTGCTTGCCTGATGATGCCGGATGTCTCAATTATCGTGGTGCACTGGAACGTCCCGGCGCTGCTGGATGACTGCCTGCACTCGATTGCGCACGAGTGCGCCGCCACGCCAGACATCTCAACAGAGATGCTCGTTGTCGATTGCGCCTCACCGAGCGAGACACATCGGACGGTCGTCGCTCGACACGATGGTGTCAGGCTAATCGCGCTCGCAGAGAACCGTGGCTACGCTGCCGGGTGCAATGCCGGAATTGCAGCGTCTGACGGCCGGTTGGTGCTGCTGCTCAACCCCGATATCCTGCTCGAAGCCGGAGTGCTTGGTCGACTCTGCCACGCGTTCGAAATCGCCGAGCACATCGGCATGACAGCCCCCATCCTGCGCAACGCTGACGGCTCGCTGCAATCGGCCGGCTACGCGTTCCCGCGTCCCCACCACCTGCTGTTCGATCTTCTGCCGGTTCCGGGGCGGTTAATCGAGTCGCCGCTGAACGGTCGCGTGGCGGTCGGCGATGGCATGCTGCCGATCAAGATCGACTACCCGCTCGGCGCAGCGATGTGCGTTCGGCGACGAGCGATTGATGATGTCGGCCCGCTCGACGAGGGCTACGGTATGTACAGCGAGGAGATCGACTGGGCAAGGCGGTTCGCCAACCACGGCTGGACGACGCTGCTCGTCCCGGATGCGCGGATGGTCCACCTTGGCGGTCAGTCCACCGGGCAGCAGCCGACGGCAATGCGCAGCGCACTATGGGCCAGTCGCGCCCGCTACGGGAAGCGCTGGTGGAGCAAGCGCGATCGTCGCCTCGCGTCATTGATTGTGGCCGCCGGCACACGGCTACGCGATTTCGGCGCAGACGCAGCGCAACGCGAAGAGAATGCGCAGATCCGAAGCGCATTCAGCGAGGCGGCTGACAATGCGTGACGACCTGACGGCAATCATCCTCACGCTGGACGAGGAACAGCATCTGCCCGGTTGCCTCGCGTCGTTGCAGCGCCTTGACTGCGCGGTCGTGGTGCTCGATTCGGGCTCTCGGGATAACACTGTCTCGATCGCGCAGGCAGCCGGCGCGCGGATCGAAGCGCGGCAGTTTGACGGCTACGCGAACCAGCGCAACGCGGCGCTGGAGATGGCGACGACTCCGTGGGTGCTGTTCATCGACGCCGACGAGCGCCTTACTCCCGACGGCTGCGCGGAGATCGAGGCGTTCCTCGACGGTGCAGCGAACGATGTCAGCACCGCGCGTATCCCGCGTCACAACATCGTGTTTGGGCGGGCGCTGCGCGGTGGCGGATGGTGGCCGGACCACCAGACGCGCCTGCTCAGGCGCGGAGAGGCCGTCTACGACGCGCGACGGCAGGTCCACGAAGTTGTGATCTCGTCGGGACGTACTGTCGACCTGGCGACGCCGCTGATTCATCTGAATTACGAGACACGTGCAGAGTTCGTGGCGAAGCAGCAGCGCTACACCGAGCGCTCCGCCCAGCAGAGCATCGCAGAGGGACATGTGCCGCGCCGGCGCGCCTACCTGTCTGCACCCGTTCGCGAGCTGGTCAGACGGTTCGTACAGCTCCATGGATATCGCGACGGAACTACTGGCTTGTTTCTGGCTTCTGTCCTCGCCATCGAGCAGGTGCGCTGGGTGCGGCTGTGTCGTCAGGGGGCGCAGTGATGGCGAACTCTGTCGACGCCGTCGTCGTGTCGTACAACGTCCGACAACTCCTGCTGGAGTGTCTTAGCTCGCTGGTAGCAGCCCGCGACGCCGGGGAGCTGGCGCGCATCATCGTCGTCGACAACGACAGCAGCGATGGCAGCGCTGATGCCGCCAGAGCGTATGATCCAGCGATTGAGGTCATTGAAGCGCCAAATGATGGCTATGGATCCGGAGCAAACATCGGCATCGCCGTCAGCGATGCTGACATGGTGCTGGTGCTCAATCCCGACACCGTTGTGCGTCCCGGCGCGATTGGCGCGATGGCGGGATGGCTGGATGCGCGCCCGGACTTCGCGATGGCTGGTCCTCGACTCGTCCGGCCAGACGGCACAACACAATCCAGTCGACGCAGATTCCCGCGGCCATATACGCCACTTTTCGAGAGTTCGCTCGTTGAAGAATGGTGGCCGGGCAATCCGGTTGCGCGGGCCTATCACCTGGCGGGGACGCCCGACGATGTGGAGCAGGAGGTCGACTGGGTCGTTGGCGCGGCAATACTCGTGCGAAAGATTGCAATTCAGCAAGTCGGAGCATTCGATCCATCGTTCCGCATGTATGCTGAGGAGGTTGAGTGGTGCTGGCGATTACGACGTCACGGATGGCGAACAGGCTTTGTGGCTGCTGCTGAAATCGTCCATCATGAAAGCGCAAGCGCATCGCAGGATTTGCCGCGCCGCCTGCGCGAGTTCAACGACAGTCGAATTCAGTTGACCGAGCGACTCTATGGTCCCGGCTGGGCGCGAGTGATCGCTGCCGGAATTCGCGTCGACTACGCCATCCGGCTGCTGCGCGAGTCAGCGAAGTGGCTGCTGGGTCATCGTCGGGATCTGCGGCGCACGCGGATGCGCTTCTATGCGGACGCGCTACGGCGTAGTCCACAACGCCGGGGAGGCAGCTGATGGCGGGCACCCATGCGCTGCTCGTAACCGGCGAGTATCCACCGACGCCGGGTGGAATCGGAGACTACACCGTCAACCTGCAGCGCGCACTGAGCGATGCCGGCATTCGCGCAACTGCCTATGCACCCGCCGCTGGCGGCAATCCGCATGTCGTTGAGTACGGCGCGTGGGGCTGGCGCGCCGCCCGCCGAGTCCGGCGCATTGCCCGGCATGTCGGCGCAGACGTCATTCATATCCAGTACCAGGCCGGCGCGTTCGACATGCACCCGTCGACCAATATGCTCCCCTGGCTGCTGCGAAAATCGCATCCGGTCATTACGACGTTTCACGATCTCCGGCCGCCCTACTTGTTCCCAAAGGCGTCGTTCATCCGGCGCTTCGCGATATTGCGCATGGCCCGCACATCGTCGCAGGTCGTCGTGACCAACCCGTTTGATGCCGGCATACTGACGCAGGCGGGCATCGACATCAACGAAATCCCGATCGGGCCGAACCTGCCTGCACCGAATGCAGCCGCAATCCCGGCGATGGACACGGTCGGCTTCTTCGGCTTTCCGAGCCGATCGAAAGGCATCGTCGAGCTGATCGAAGCGATCGGGCTCATCGACTCGCGGCGGCGACCACGACTCCTGCTCATTGGCGATCTGGGGACGCCATCACCGAACAACGATCTCGTGGCGCTGGACGAA
The DNA here is from genome assembly GCA_039810005.1 of Thermomicrobiales bacterium. Lineage (GTDB taxonomy): Bacteria > Chloroflexota > Chloroflexia > Thermomicrobiales > CFX8 > JAMLIA01. The sequence continues at coordinate 18,250 of JBDHWD010000018.1, forward strand.
ATCCGGCAGCTGGTGGACGAAAACGAGGTGACGCTCGATCTGACCGGCTACCTCTCCGCGCAGAACGCCAGCAACGCGCTGGCCGGCGTCGGGGCCATTGCGCTGCCGTTCCAGCGCGGCGCAAGCCTGCGAAGCGGATCGCTGCTGGCGGCGCTGCAGGCCGGCCGACCCGTCATTGCCACCGCGCCGCCACGTGCTGAGGCCCTTCGCGATCTCGCTGCGCTGCCGCAGCTGCTGTCCATACCACGCGGCGATACCGGCAGATTGTGGGATGCAATCGAATCAGCGCTCTCGTCATCGATCAGTGCTGAGCCGCTGCCGACACGCTACGACTGGTCGGCGATCGCCTGCGCGCACGGCAATCTCTACCGAGACGTGATCGACCGCTGGGAGCAAGACCGTCGATGACGGCCATCTCGCGACCTGATACGGCGCTCCAGCGCGCACGCCTGAGTGAAGCAATCCAGGCTCACGCGACGCTGCTTCACTATCTGGCACTATCCGTCATCGTCGTCGTCGGCGCGTGGCTGCGGCTGTCGGGTCTGCGACGTCAGAGCCTCTGGTTCGATGAGGTGGATGTCGTCGTCCGCGCGCAGCGTCCATTTGACCAGGTGATCCACACCTTTGTCGCCGCCGGCGAGAACGGACCTGTCTACAACCTGCTGCTGGCGGTCTGGATCAGGATTGCTGGAATCTCGGAAATCGCCGTCAGGTTTCCCTCGGCAGTGGCCGGCGTGCTGACGATCCCGCTGCTCTACATTCTCGCGAGGCGAGTGGCCGGTAGCCGCGCCGGGTTGTTTGCAGCCGGGCTGCTTGCCATCTCGCCGTACCACCTCTGGTATTCGCAAGAGGCCAAGATGTACACGCTCGTCGTGCTGGCGGCGGTTGCATCGAGTCTGTTGCTGGTAGAGGCGCTGGCTCGCAACCGCGCAATCTGGTGGGTCGGCTATGTTCTCGCAACAACGGCGATGTTCTATCTCCATGTCGCGACTGTGCTGGTGTTCGTCGGGCAGTCGCTGTACGTCGTCCTGAACCGGCGGCAGTGGCGCGGACGAGAGCGTGGCTGGCTGCTGGCCGCCGCGGCGCTGACGCTGCCATACCTGCCCATAGCCGTCTGGGCGATGCGCGTTGTCGGCGGCGGCGCGGCGACGTGGCAGCCGGACGTCAGCATCTGGGACGCGATTAGCATCCTCAGCATCAAGATGGCAGTCAACAGATCGACGACAGACATCGAACGCTGGGGTGCCGCGCTCTACGCGGTGCTGGCGATCAGCGGCGCATACGTGCTCTGGCGCAGACGCCTGCCACAACGCTGGTGGCTGCTGGTCGGCCTGCTCGTCATTGTGCCGATCGTCGGACTCTGGGCAGTGTCCCTGCGCCAATCGGTGTTTTCCGACCGCTATGCGATCGTGGCGCTGCCCGCCTATCTCATTCTGGTCGGCACGGCTGTCTCGGCAGCGCTGGCTTCCAGACGAGGATGGCTGCTCGGCGTGCTCGCGGCCTTCACACTGCTGACGTTCGCCTGGCAACCGATCCGCGATGTGAATCGCACCGACGCGGCGGTCAAGGAGGACTGGCGCTCGGCCTACGCCGATATTGCCCGACGCGGCGAGCCCGGCGATGTCATCCTCGTTCACCCCGGCTATATGCTCACGACGCTCGATTACTACTCGCAACGCGAACCGCTGCTGAAGCAGTATCCGGTCGTCACGATTCCGACCTTCAAGGTCAAGTGGTTAACCCGCGACCTGATGATCCAGCAGATCCATGATCAGGCGGCGGGAGCCAAGCGCATCTGGTTCGTCCAGTCCCCGGATCGCATCCCGGCCGAGGACCCGGACGACACGCTGAAATCGTGGCTCATGGCGACCGGCACAATCCTCTACGACCACAAGGTGACCGGCGTCCGCATCACGCTATTCGAGATGCCGGCAGGCTGGTAGACCCAGCTCCTGGTGTGCCTAAGAGACACTAGGCTTCCCAGAAGAGTTCTCCCTTTTCATTCGCGTGCAGGTGTGGCTTACTCCCGTACGTACACGTACGTACACTACGCGGAGGGGGTCGCCGTCGAATGCGGGGCATTGTTGTCAGCTTGATACTGTTCCTGATTGTCACAGGAGTGCTCTTGCATCGCACCTCAGCGCAGGGAAATGGCGCAGCGCTGGCCACGCCGACAACGCCGACACTCATGGCCATCCCGACGAATACGCCAACATCGGCAGGCGCGACGCCAACTGCCCGGCGCACACTAAGCCAGGTCCAGACGCAGCCGACCCAGCCGGCGGCGACGTCGACGACACCCATCGCAGTTGCGCCGACAGCCGTGCCGACCGAAGCCGGCGAGCCAGCAGTGCAGACCGATGAAGCTGACGCGCAACACGCTGTCGAAAACGAGCTTGCGGAGGTTTCCCCCGCCGATGTAGACGAGGAAAGGCAGGAGGCTGCAACAGACGCTGACCAGCATCTGGCAAGCGCGGCCTCGGCAGACGACCCGCTGCACGCTGGCATCTGGGTCGATGCCATTCACACGATCGACGGTGGCGTGATGGCGATGATCCTGCCGGAGACGGCCAATGTCCGTTCAGCGCCAACAACCGACGCGCCGATCGTCGCCGAGCTCCTCGCCGGCTGGCCGATCACGCTCTACGGTGCAGAGACAGGCGAGATGGTCAGCGGGACAGATGTCTGGTATCGGACATGGTCGGGCAGCTACCTGTCGGCAGCCACTGTCGGACCCTTCGTTGCGCCGACGCCGGACGAGACGTTTACGGGGCATTGGGTCGATGTCGATCTGACGACCAACTACGCCATCGCCTACGTCGATTCGACGCCGGTCTACGCGGCGATCACGATCACCGGCAAGCCCGGCTTTGAGACACCGACCGGCGTGTACACCGTCTTTCGGCGCGTCGAATCAGACACGCTCGATAGCTCGACAACAGGCATCGCACCCGGCGACCCGGAGTCGTATCTGATCGCCGATGTGCCACACGTCCAATACTTCGCCGAGGGTGGCTTCGCATTGCACGCGAATTACTGGAGCGATCCGTGGGAGTACGGATATGACCGCAGCCACGGTTGCGTCAACCTGATGCCAGAGGATGCCGCGTGGTTCTGGAGCTTCCTCTCGCTCGGCTCGGCTGTCTCAATCCACTACTAGCCGATCTGCATCCGCACAAGCATCTGACGCAGGATCTGCAGCAGCAGGATAGCGAAGATCGGCGAGATGTCGATCATGCCGAGGCGCGGCACGACCGACCGGATCGGACCAACGATCGGCTCGGTCAGCTCATGGAGAAAGCGCGAAATCGGATTTGTGCCCTGCGGATCAACCCAGGAAATCAGCGCGCGACCGATAATGGCGTACGTCATTATCTGCAGGAACGTCGCCGCAATGTCGAAAATCAGCGCCACAAGCGGCACCTTACTGTCATGAGGCTCGAAATATAGAAGCGTCGGCGAGTAATACTCCACGCCGACGCACAAATCATATCAAGTTCCCTGCAACCGAACCGTCGCAGTCTGGCGGTTTCCGGATGCCTAGCGACGCTTTTGCTGGGTCGCGCGACTCTTTTGCCGGCGACGGTGGCCGGACTTGACGATCTCGCCCTCGAAGCTATCCTCCAGGCGCTCTCGATGAGTCCGGCGGCTGCGATCCACCTCATCGCCCTCGACTGCGGCCTGATCCCAAATCAGCTCGGCGTCACCGATATGAACGGTGTCCCCCGGCTCGACGCCAAGCTCCTCCAGGCGGTCGGAAATTCCTGACGCCTCGAGAATGCGCTGGAATCGATCGGCAGCATCGTCGCTGGAGAAGTCGGTCATCGCCAGAGTGCGTTCGATCTTCCGGCCGGTGACCGAGAAGTGATGACGCGAGAGACGCTCGGCCTGCCAGGCGTCGTCGTCTTCCGAATCGATCGTGTAGACACGCCGACTCTCGGGCGGCACCAGATCGACGAGCTTCGGGATGTCGCGCAGGCGCTCATTGATCGCGTACATCATCTCCTGCACGCCCTGACCGGTCACGCCGGAGATCTCGAACACGCGCTCAACCCGGCCATCTAGCGCCTCATGGAGCAATGGCAGGAGTACCTGTGTATCCGGCAGATCGATCTTGTTGATCGCCAGGAAGCGTGGCTTGTCGCCCAGCTCTTCAGAATAGGCACGCAGCTCCTTGTCGATGATGTCAAAGTCCTCGATCGGGTCGCGATCCTCCAGGCCACCCGAGCCGTCGATAACGTGGAGGAGCAGGCGCGTGCGCTCGACGTGCCGCAGGAACTCATGGCCCAGGCCAACGCCTTCGGCTGCGCCTTCGATGAGCCCGGGGATGTCGGCCAGGACGAAGGTTTCGCCACGACGCCCTCCGACCTCTACGACGCCGAGATTCGGCTCCAGCGTCGTGAACGGGTAGTCAGCGATCTTCGGCTTGGCAGCGCTAGCCGCAGCGAGCAACGTCGACTTTCCGGCGTTCGGGAAGCCGACTAGCCCGACATCGGCGATCAGCTTCAGCTCCAGTCGGATCCAGCGCTCTTCGCCCGGCTCGCCGAGCTCAGCGATGCGCGGCGCCTGGCGAGTCGAGGTCGTGAAATGCGCGTTTCCGAGGCCACCCTTACCGCCGCGAGCGATGACAAGCTCATCGCCCGGCTCGACCAGATCGGCGATCGGCTCGCCGGTGTCATCGTCAATAACGATCGTGCCGGCCGGTACGTCAATGTAGACGGACTCGCCGCCCTTGCCATACATGTTCTGGTGACGACCAGGCTGACCATGTCCGGCGCGGAAATGCGAGGTGTACTGGAACGCAAGCAGAGTGGCGACTTGCGGATCGACGCGCAGGATGACATCGCCGCCACGGCCGCCGTCCCCGCCGTCAGGCCCGCCCATCGGCACGAACTTCTCGCGCCGGAACGACACGACGCCGCGTCCGCCGTTTCCTGCTGTTACTCGAATACGTGCACGATCGACGAGCAACCGTCAGTCTCCTTCAGCGCACTGCTCCAATGTGCGGTCAATTGCCGCAGCAACAAGCCTGCCACAACCGGCCTCCCCGCACCTGACTGCGATTGCGTGGGCGGGCGTTACTCCAGATAATCGCGCAACTGGCGCGACTTCGTTGGATGGCGCAGCTTCCGCAGGGCTTTGGCCTCAATCTGACGGATGCGCTCGCGGGTGACGCCGAACTCCTTGCCGACTTCCTCGAGCGTCCGGCTGCGTCCGTCCTCCAGACCGAAGCGCAGCTCCAGCACGCGGCGTTCGCGCTCCGAAAGCTGGCTCAGCACGGTCTCCATCTGCTCCTTGAGCATCTGCTGGGAGGCAGCGTCGGCCGGAGCGAGCGCCTTCTGATCCTCGATAAAGTCGCCGAGGTTGGAATCCTCTTCCTCGCCGATCGGCATGTCGATCGACACCGGCTCCTGCGAGATCTTCTGGATGTCGCGCACCTTCTCCGGTGTCAAATCCATCTCGCGAGCGATCTCATCAGAGGTCGGTTCGCGACCAAGCTCCTGCTGTAAGCGGCGCGAGGTGCGGATCAGACGGTTAATCGTCTCGACCATGTGGACGGGGATGCGGATCGTCCGGGCCTGGTCGGCGATCGCACGCGTGATCGCCTGGCGAATCCACCAGGTGGCATAGGTCGAGAACTTGAAGCCCTTGTGATGCTGGAACTTTTCCACCGCCCGAATCAGGCCGAGGTTGCCCTCCTGAACGAGATCGAGCATCGACATACCGCGACCGACGTACTTCTTGGCGACGCTGACAACGAGGCGCAGGTTCGCTTCGGTGAGCTTGCCGCGCGCCAGATCGCCGCGCACGATCATCTGAGCGTAGGTCGCGGCGATTTGCGGCGACGCCGAGGCGAGCAGGATGACGGCCTCCTCCTGATCGAGCGTGGCGTCCGGCGCTTCGATACGCTGCTGCACCTCGCGCGGGAGCAGGTCCCATTCGACGCGCCTGCGCCGCAGCTCTTCCTCCAACGCCTCCGATGTCATACCGAAGCTATCGGCAACGGACTTCAGCAGCGCCTCCGGGAGCTGCGTTACCGGCAGGACTGCCGCAAGCATCCGCGGCTTGGTCGTGGCGGGTTGATCGGGATATGCCTCGGAATAGAGGACATCGACGTAGCGCCAGCCTTCGGTGAAGGTGAAGAAGATCGAGCGCGCAATCTGCTCGGTCGAGCCCAGCACAGTCGCGGCAACGCTGTGCTCTTCGCCCTCCGGATTGCCCTCATTGATCTGATGGGCGACGCGCACCAGATGGTCGCGCTGCTCCATGGCCCGAGCAAGCTCAACTTCCTGCTCAGCGGTCAGGAGTGGCACACGTCCGATCTCGCGCAAGTACATGCGAACGGGATCGTCGAGGCTGACGCCGGACAGGTCGATATCGGCGAGACGCGTTTCAAACAGAGCATCGAGAGAACTGGGCTCTTCCTCAACCTCGACGAGGTCGGAATCGCCATTCTCGGTGCCTGAAGAAGGCGGGCTGTCGCGTGTAATCGCGATACCGATCTCCGCTAGCCGAACCTCAATGGCGTCAACAGTCACGGGGTCAACATCGGGATCCACCTCTTTGCTGAGATCGTCCCAGCTGATGGATCCCGCGCTGGTGGCCATCGCGAGAACTCTCTCGACGACCTCCGCCCGGACCTCAGTGTCGTCGCTCAACGCATCCTGCGCGGGTATCGAGGCCGACTGCTTCGCTGTCGTTTCGGGTTTGCGTGGTTCGAGGTTTTCGTCTGGCACGGGCGCTCTCCCTGGGATTACCTGGGGCGGTGCAAAATGGGTGTGACCTCGGTTGTCATGGTCGGTGCGGTCAGGCCGACCCTGATGGCGGCACTTCGAGGACATCGCGCCGGAGCAGATCTTCGACAGTCTCGCGGCGCTGAACGAGGCGAGACTCACCATTTTCTATGAATACAACGGCCGGACGGTACGCCTGGTTGTAATTACTGGCCATAGCCAGACAGTAGGCCCCCGAAGCCGGGATTGCTAGCCGGTCGCCAGGGCTCAGCCGCGGCAGGTCAACACGCTCGATCAGTATGTCGCCGGATTCACAGTACTTCCCGGCAATCGTCACAGGGTGAAGATCGCCATCGCCGGGCCGCGCGACGAGTTCCGCAGTATACGCCGCTCCATACAGCGCCGGGCGGATATTGTCCGCCATTCCACCGTCCACCGACACATACGTCCGGATACCGGGAATCTCTTTCCGGGATCCGACAGTATAAAGCGCAACGCCGGCTTGTCCAACAATCGTCCGGCCTGGCTCAATCGTCAGAACCGGCGCAGGCAATCCATGCTGCACGATACATTCCCGCGCGCATGCGCCGAGTGCAGCGGCATACTCCTCGATACGCGAGTCCGGATCTTGCAGCTCATAGGGAATGCCGAGGCCACCTCCCGGGCTGAGCTCCTCAATCTCGACGCCGTGTTCGTCGCGCATCTGCGCGCCGAACACAAAGAGCGTCTCGACCGTGTCGACGAATGGGTCGATCTCGAATATCTGCGAGCCAACGTGGGCGTGGAAGCCGTTCAGGCGCAGACCAGGCACAGCCATGATCCGCGCGACCGCCTCGGCAGCCTGACCGTTCTCAATTCCTAAACCGAACTTCGAGTCGGGAATTCCGGTCTTGCGATAGTCGTGCGTGTGGACATCGATGCCGGGGTTCACTCGAATGAGAACCGGCTGCGGTGTCGTGCGATCCTGGGTGAGATCTTTCAGCCACTCGATTTCGTCGAAGTTGTCGATGATGATCGTATCGATGCCGGCATCCAGCGCAAGCGCCAGCTCGTCGGGTGTCTTGTTATTGCCGTGAAAATGGATGCGCTCGGCCGGGAATCCGCACGCCAGCGCGTACGCAAGCTCGCCGCCGGATACGACGTCGAGCCACAGCCCCTCTTCAGCAATGATCTGGAGCAGCGCGCGCGAGAGCCCCGCCTTGCCGGCGTAGACGACGCGCGGACGATCCCAGGCACGGTTGAGCGCCTGGGTATAGCGGCGACACTGCTCGCGAATCGTCGCGACATCGAAGACATACAGCGGTGTTCCATACGTGTCGGCGAGCGCATCGAGCGACACACCATCAATCGTGAGGCAGCCGTCCGCATCTCGAGTCGCTGTCGTGGGCCAGAGCATCAATCCCCCTTCGCCGCACCATGGTAAAAGCAGCCGAATCGCCACTCCGACCGGCTGCGGCATCGAGTACCGCCTGTTGCGCTCGATTCTCGCAAAGTGCGCGAAAGTATACCGCCATCCGCGATCAGCCGGTGATTCACAAGCACAACGCAGGAGTTTCGTACACTACTGGATGGCGACGGCTGCGGAATGTCGCCAATTCGAGTAGTGAGCGGAGAAGCACGGTATGGCGGAGGAAACAACGGCCAGGACGCGAGTCGAACGCGACTCGCTTGGCGAGCTGAACGTTCCGGCAGAGGCGTATTACGGCGTCCAGACAATGCGCGCCCATCACAACTTCCCAATCAGTGACCTCCGTTTCCCTCGCCGCTTCATTCGCGCGCTCGGTGAGATTAAGGGCGCAGCCGCGCAGGTCAACAGCGATCTCGGCCTGATCGATTCGCACCTTGCCGACGCGATCGTCGCTGCGGCTACTGAAGTAGCTGATGGCAAGCTGGACGATGAGTTCATCCTCGACATCTTCCAGACCGGCTCGGGCACCTCAACGAACATGAACGCCAACGAGGTGATCGCTTCGCGCGCGAACGAGATCCTGGGCAAGGAGCGCAACAGCACGACGCCCGTTCACAAGAATGACCATGTCAACGCCGGACAGTCCTCAAATGATGTGATCCCGACCGCGATCCACCTGTCGGCGCTGGCGGCCATCGTCGAGGATCTGTTGCCGGCCCTCGATCGCCTGCACGCCTCGTTGCTGGCGAAGTCCGAGGAGTTCATGCCGATCATCAAGACCGGCCGCACGCACTTGCAGGATGCGACACCGATCCGCCTCGGCCAGGAATTCCTCGGCTACGCCGGCCAGATCGAGCGCGGCAAGGATCGAGCGAGGGTCGCCATCAACGAGCTGCGCGAAGTCGCGCTCGGTGGAACCGCTGTCGGCACCGGCATCAACACACACCCCGAATTTTCAAAGCGTGTCTGCGCGCTCATTTCGAAGCAATCGGGCGTTGAGATCGTTGAGTCCACAAATCATTTCCAGGCTCAGAGCACACTCGACGGCGTCGTGGCTGCCAGTGGTGCGCTGAAGACGATTGCCGTGTCGTTGCTGAAGATCGCGAACGACATTCGCTGGCTCGGCTCCGGCCCGCGCGCTGGAATCGGCGAGCTCGAGCTGCCGGCCGTCCAGCCAGGCTCGTCGATCATGCCGGGCAAGGTCAATCCGGTCATTGCTGAATCGGTCGCAATGGTTTGCGCTCAGGTTATCGGCAACGATGTCACGATCAACATCGCCGGTCAGTCCGGTAACTTCGAGCTCAACGTCATGATGCCGGTGGCTTCCTACAACCTGCTGCAGTCGATCGAGCTATTGGCTACCAGTTGCTCGAACTTTGCCGAGCAGTGCATCGATGGGCTGACGGCCACCACACGTGGACCCGAGATGGTTGAGAAGGGCCTGATGATCGGCACCGCGCTCGCGCCGATCGTCGGTTATGACGCTGCCGCCGCGATCGCGAAGGAAGCAGCGAAGTCGGGTCGCACGATCCGCGAGGTTGCCCGCGAGCAGACTGATCTCTCCGATGAAGAGCTGGATCGCGTGCTGGATCCGTCGCAGATGACTGAGCCAGGAACCACACTCGCGGCTGGCGGCTGATCGTTCGAGGCGTATGCAAACGGCTCGCGATGGAGTCCCGCTGAGGCCCGCCTGACCGCTGATAGGCGGGCCTCTTTCTACTGGCCGCTCGTTGTCCCGATTGCGCGGCGCAGCCGGGCTGGCGCTTCTGGGACGGTGTGCAACCGTTCTCACAGCGCGACGGGCGCACGCCGTTGTGTGTCCGCCGAGGCTTCCTGCGGCGCTGGTCACCGAGCGAAACCTCCACGCGAACAGTACGGGATTCGCGGATCAGTCCGCATCGTATGAACTACGTATTTCGAACCGGGGTCATTGCTGTGTCAGATGAGGCCACGCTCGACGACAATACGCGTCGCGGCAGCCCGTGACGAAACCTGGAGCTTTGCGTAAATCGACGACAGGTGGGTCGTGACGGTGCGACGGCTGACGTCCAGCGTTCCGGCGATCTCAGCGTCGGTCAGCCCATTCGCGACGAGCTGCATCACTTCTGTCTCGCGTCGCGTCAACGCCGGAAGTGTCACCGGCTGGGTTCGTGCCTCGGTACGCTCGTTATATGACAGCCACGCCACTGATCCGAGACCTGTCAGAATGCTCATTGCCGCCTCGCGCGTCTTCTGAGCCTGCTGCGCTGAGGGCAGCTGCCCTTGAATGCGGCTGAGAAGCAGGAGACACAACCCCTCCTCCAGGAGGTTGTGGCAATGGCGCGCAATCGTCAGCGCCGACTCGATCTCCGAGTGCGCCTCGGAGATTCGCCCCCGCATCATTAGCGCGAAGGCGAGCGTGCGCTTCGCGGTGGCCAACGTCGCCGGTCGACGCGGTGACAACGAGTGCTGGATGGCGTCTCGCGCGAAGACCTCAACATCCTTCAGCGAGCCAGCCATAATGGCCTGAATCCCGCGCGCGATCGCGAGCTCGGCGCGACCAACCACGGAGCCACTCCAGGCGATCCAGCGTTCCAGCGCCTCCACCCAGGCGGCAACGCCATCTGCATCACCGCTGAACATGGCATCGAGGACAGACAGGTACATGAGGCGCAGGCTGGTGGTATAGATCTTTGAGCCAGGTTCAGTCGCCGGGCCAGCCGGCAGAGCCGCGACAATGATTCGTGAGAACGCTTCGCTATCTCCATTGTGTACAGCCAACTCAGCGAGAACAGGAGCCGCGATCCAGCGCAACGCCTCCGACGCGTAGACGCGATCGGCGGCCTCTCGAGCAGTGTGCCAATCACCGTCATTCAGGTTCACGAACATCGTCGCGATGTCTGCGAGACGCACGCCACCCGGAAGATTATCTGTGGCGTCCATCTCAATCATCCGCGTGAACAGCCAGTCACGGCGGACACGGTTGTCGGAGGCGTACGGCGTGACGACGTGCATAAACTCAGCGAGACAGGTCCAACCAACCTGGACGTTATTCCCAACAGCTGCAAAGGTTTGCTGCGCGCACTCAAACAGAACGATTGCCTGATCGGGCTGTCCAAGCATCGCCAGGCTGGCCGCGCGTCCGGCGTATCCATCGGCAATCGGGTGACGGCTTGCCTTCGGCTGGCCATAAGATCCGTCGCCACTGCTTTCGACGAATGGCGTAGACAGCTCGATGGCCTCGCGATAGCGGCCGGTGAGTGCATACCAGCCGATCAGCGTGCCGCGATGCTCACCGCGCTCACGCGATCCGAACGATTCGACCAACTGCAAACTCTCGAACTCGGTCTGGCTGAGGGATTCGATTTCGTAAATTGCCGCCGCCATCTCACGTACACCAGCTGTAATCTGCCCATTCCAGCACTTGAGAAATCCGAGGTGGTAGCGTGTCCCGGCGCTGAGCGTGGCATCGCCGATGTCGAGGGCCAGCGTCCTGGCGGACTCAAGCAGGTTAATTGCACGACTCAGGTCGGTGAAGCGCAGCAGCACTGCAGCGCGGTAGATCATCCAGCCTGCTGCCTGTGCGTGCCCGTCGATCACCCGTGCCAGGCTCGATGCTTCCTCAAGACGCAGCGCGGCAGTCGACCAATCTCCGCGCTGCTGGGCGCGCTCTGCAGCACGCAGCAGCCAATCCAGCGCCTGAGGGTGCCGCCCCCAGAAGAGGTGATGCGCAACTTCCTCGATCTCCGGCGCGGCAGCCTGCGACAGATGCTCTCCTATTTGCCGATGCAGCTCGATGCGCCGTGAACCGGCCAACGTCTTTACAAGTGACTCACGCGCCAGCGGATGCGCGAACCGGATGGTGCCATCTGCTTCCTCAGCCAGCATACCGACGGCGATCGAACGGTCGATGGCCCGGCGAAATGCTGCGTCATCCAGCCCGGCGAGCTCGCGCCACAACGTGAATTGGCTGGCCCGCACCCGATATCCGAAAACGGTTCCAACTTCCAGCAGCGCTTTGCCATCATCCCCAGCGCGTGCCACCAGCCCGTCAACAATGGAGTGCGAGATCGGCGGCACGATGACGCGACTCAGATCACCGAGCCGCCAGTGCGAATTGACTCCATCACCTGTCCCAAGAATCCCTTCGCGCTGAAGCGCATTCAGGAGCTCATTCGTCGCAAGCGGATTCCCCTGCGCGTAGCACTGCATGTAATCCGTCAGCCGTTCCAGATCGACAGGCGTCAGCGGAAACGACTGCGAGATAACGTAACGCGTGGTTTTCTCGTCGAGCGGCGGCAGAACGACCTGCGTTGCATCAGTCTCGCGAAGTAACGCAGGAATCTGAAAGTGAAATGGGCTCGTGGGCTCGCGCTCATTGTCGCGATATGTCGCGATGATCAGGAGTGGCACATGCCGCAATCGGAGGGCAACGCGCCGTAGAAGAGTGATGCTATCGGCGTCGGCCCAGTGCAGATCGTCCACGAAGAGAATCGTTGGCAGTGAGTCGATGACATGGATCAACCATGCGACAATGCGATCCGTCGCCGCATCGCCAAGGCCGTCGATGTCACCGCGCCCAGGAAATACAGCATTTGCCACACGCTCGGTCTCGAAACAGAGTTCGTGCCAGAGCGACAGCGGAGGTGGAGATTCTAAGTCGAGACATGTGCAGGCGAAGACTTGTGCATCTGCGTGGCGATCAAGAAATCGACGAACAAACATCGACTTCCCGATACCAATCGTCCCCCCGACCAGAACAACGCGACTGCGCCCGCTCTTGGCGATCCGCCAGGCATCTTCGAGGATGCCAAGCTCACGCTCGCGGCCAACAAATTGCGCGTCTATCCTGTCGGGTTCATCAGACATATGTACTCACTATGCTACTCGGGATCAGGATGCTGCTGTCCTAGCATCCAACATTGCCTCAAACAACGTGCGAGAGACAACTTCCTCAAGCGACCAGACAGCGACGCAGGATCGATTATCATCTCGGTCACCGCTGAAGAAGAGACGAAGGTCGGGTCAGCCGGATAGGAGCAGAACATGACGGATTCTGAGATTCGCGCAGAATCGCAACCCGTACCAGGAGAAGCGATCATCCCGGCCGACCTGCCATTTCGCGTCAATCCCGGGACTCGCGTGCATCTTAACGAGCTTGACCCTGACGATACAGGCGACGTTGACGGCAAGAAGGCCGCGAAGAAGGAGCTGAAGAAGCTCACTCAACGAATCATCGGCCTGCAGGAACGACTCTACGCTGAAGACAAGCAAAGCCTGCTGGTCGTCCTGCAGGCGACCGATACGGGCGGTAAAGACGGAGCAATCCGCGGAGTTTTCAGCGGCGTCAATCCGCAGGGGTGCCGCGCCTGGTCCTTCAAGGCCCCATCAGATGAAGAGCTAAGCCATGATTTTCTGTGGCGCATCCACCGCCGCACGCCGGCGAGAGGAATGATCAGCATCTTCAACCGCTCGCAATATGAGGATGTCCTGATCGTGCGCGTTAAGAACCTGGTTCCTGAGGAGGTCTGGCAGAAACGATTTGAGCAGATTAACGAGTTTGAGCAGATGCTGACTGCCAATCGCACGACGGTCCTGAAGTTCTTCTTGCATATCTCAAAGGACGAACAGAAGGAACGCCTCCAGGCGCGCCTCGATGACCCGGATAAGCACTGGAAGTTCTCGGTTGGTGACCTGAAAGAACGCGACCTGTGGAACGAATACCAGGTTGCATTTGAGGACGCGCTCAGTCGCTGCTCCACCGACTACGCGCCCTGGTTCGTCATCCCGGCAAACCACAAGTGGTTCCGCAACGTCGCCATCGCCCGCACGGTTGTCAAAACACTGGAAGCAATGAACCCGCAGTTCCCGGAAGTGACCGAGGATCTCTCCGGCGTGGTGATCCCCGAATAGCGCACAGACAGATGACTACTGAGACACCTGAGCTGGATCCGCCCCTGCATCGATCAACCAGGATGCGTTCAGGTCCGTCGATACGGGCTGAGTAGGAGCCTGGCGAGCGTCAAGGAACAATCCGCCGCGCCCGATGCTTGAGCCGAAGCCGGTCTGAATCTCGCGCCGCGACTCCCCGTCAACGCTCGCGCCATTCAGCATGGCCAGACGCACGCGCGCTGCATGCCACGCTGGAGTGGCAATGTGCTGGACGCAACCCCACGGCACGCTGAACCGCTGGATGACACGATCGCCGCTCTCAACGACACCACGAATCGCGAGGACGCCGTCGACTGTCGCGCCTCGTGCACGAACTACCGTCCCATATGGCAACAAATCGTGTTGGAGCACGGACTCCATCGAGACACTGTCGAGGGCTCCCGCAAAGGTCATCACCTGGTCTGTGTCGACAACGATGACGACCGTGCCGCAGGCGAGATCGGCGAGCATATCCGCAACGGCAAGCAGAACGACACCGTCGGGCTGCGTTAGCCAGACTGGCGGCAGAATAACCAGTTCCGGCGCAACAGCGATCTGCGCGAGGATCGACCGGGCCGCATCGACCAGGTTGGCGTCAGGGAACACTCCCAGCGAGTCCATATCAGCGATCAAGTGGGCGACGACCTGAGGCGGCTGCCCACTCTCGGCACTGATGACAACAATCTCCGAGCGCTCTACATCGTGCTCGAGCGCAACAACCGGAACGTCTCGCGCATGCGCGAGCGACTGGCAGGCCGCTGCAATCGCCTGGCGACGATCGACCATACGAACTGATGTCGCTGCAAGCGCATCAGCGTGCGTCACCACGAAGATCGGATCGCGCTGAATCTCGGTCGGCGTCATGCCGGTCTGTTGAGCCAGGCTCTGGGCGAGGCTCTCGACTGCGACGGATAACGACTCTTCGCGCGCGCATTCCGCAAGGCCGATCAGACGCATCTGCCGCTCAACGGGCGCGAACAATGCCGATCGTAACCGATCAGGCCGCTCCTCAATGACCAGCGCGACGGATGGGTTGCTCACCATACCTGCCAGACGTACATGCCGATCGCCACGATAAGCGCAAGCGCGATGAGCAGCGCGAAGATGAAGCGAGACGACCATCGAGTATGACTCCCGCGCGCCGGAGCGACGGCAACGGGCGCGGGGTTGTCCGCTTCGGCTGCGATCCAGACGGACGATACGCTCGGCGGCGAGATTCTTGATGCGAGAGCCGGAATGGCGTCGTCATCCAGATCGTCCGCATCGTCGACATCATCCGGCAGGTTCAGGTCAACCGGCGCGTCGCCGGAGTCACGCAACCAGTCCGGTAGCGCGTTGCCGGCGGCGTCGCGGCGATCGTTGTCGGACGGCACGAGATGCCTCCTGTCAGCGTCGAAGCTCGGCGGAATCCAGCCAGAGTGTCACCGGACCGTCGTTCACGAGCGCGACCTGCATATCAGCGCCAAAGATGCCGGTACCTACGCGGATACCGGCGCGGCGGAACTCCTCGGCAACGAAATCGACCAGCGGTGACGCATGGTCGGGTGCAGCCGCAGCGACAAATGATGGCCGCCGTCCCTTGCGAACATCGCCATACAGCGTGAACTGCGATACAAGCAGAATCTCGGCGTTGACGTCCTCAGCAGCCAGGTTCATCTTGCCAGCATCGTCGGAGAAGATGCGCAGTCCGGCGATCTTGGTGGCTATCTGGCGCGCCTCCGCCTCAGTATCGTCGCCATGCACACCCAGCAGAACGAGCAGCCCTTGCCCGATTTCGGCGATGCGCTCACCGGCAACGTCGACCGACGCGCTACGCACCCGCTGTACTACTGCTCGCATGAATCGTCTCGCTCCTCAAGCATCACGATAGCCAATGCCGCCAGCCCCTCGCCGCGCCCGATCGCCCCGAGCTGCTCGTTGGTCGTCGCCTTCACATTGACGCGATCGACGGGCAAGTCCACGAGCGCAGCCAGGCGCTGCCGCATTTCGGCGCGGCGGGGTGCGATCTTCGGCCGTTCACCGATGATTGTCAGATCGACATTCACCAGCCGGAATCGGGTCACAACGAGCGTGAGCGCCTTTTGCAGGAGGACGCCACTGTCTGCATCGCGCCAGCGCTCATCACTCGGTGGGAAGTGGTCTCCGATATCGCCCATGCCTGCCGCGCCGAGGATCGCATCCGTCACGGCATGCAAAGCAGCGTCGGCGTCCGAATGGCCGTCTAACCCCGTCTCACCAGGAAGCTCGATGCCGCAGAGAACCATCCGCCGATCGGGAGCGAAACGGTGGATGTCGTAGCCGATACCTGCGCGACTCATAGTGTCCCTTCAGCGGTTGCGGCGACGATCGCTCGTGCGATGGCAAGGTCAAACGGCCAGGTGATCTTGATGTTACGTGGGTCGCCCTCGACCAGCGCAACTGGATATCCAGCCGCTTGGAGCATACCGCCTTCATCAGTCGGGCTGCTCTCGGTTGCGAGCGCGGACAGGAGCCATTCGCGGCGCGCAGCCTGGGGTGTTTGTGCAGCAGCCAGTTCGCTACGCTCGACGACTCCGGCAGATTCTCCTGTTGCGCTGCGCCGATGGAGCGTGTCGCTGACTGGCAAAACCGGGATGGCCGCACCGTGTGCTCGCGCGGCATCAATGACGCGGCTGACAAGAACTTCGGAGAGGAGCGGACGGGCAGCGTCGTGAACGAGAACAATGTCGGCATCCGCCACACACAGCAGGCCCGCGCGCATCGAATCGCTGCGCTCTGCCCCGCCGAGGCAGGTCAGGACATCGCTATGTCCGGCGGCATCGAGCAGCGCGCGGCCCTGCTCTATCGTGTGCTGGCCGAGGACGACAACGACTATGTCAATCGCGGGATGGCTCCTGAAGCACTCAGTTGACCAGAGCAGCAGCGGACGACCTGCCAACTCCAGAAACACCTTCTCGTGGTCACCAAACCGCCTTCCGGAACCGGCAGCAACGATGATCGCCGCAGTGGTTTGCGGTTGATGCTGTTCAGATGTGTCGGTCATGGTGCTTCGTCCCTCGTGCATGAGGCGTCGGAGTGCGTGCGTTCTTGTCCACCGTGGATGCAGATCATGAGGTTGGCGGCAGTCTAGCAAAGCGCTCGTCTGTCGTTCAACGATTCGCAGCCTGGCGGCCCGGCTGGTCGAGCGCCGCCAGGAATGCCTCCAGGACACCGTCCGGCAGATCGACTGCGCCCAGCTCGCGACCCGCTTTGAATCCCTCGCCATGATAGTCAGAGCCACCGCTCACCAGCAGGTGGTGCTGCGCGGCGATCGCAGCGATCGTGCTGCGCTGCTCCAGCGAGTATTCGCCGTAATACGCTTCGATTCCGGCGAGGCCGGCAGCGATAAGCTCCGGCAGATTGCCAGGGAACTGCGGCGATGTCAGCGGGTGCGCATGGAATGGCAGGCCGCCGGCGCTGCGAATGAGCCGAATCGCCTCGACCGGCGTGAGACGTTGCGAGGGTATATAGCCGGGCTTGCCGTTGCCGATATAGCGCTCGAACGCCTCGCCGATTGAGCCAACGTAGCCAGCCTTCATCATCGCAAGCGCGACATGCGGTCGTCCGATCGAGCCCCCGGGAGTATGCGGTTGAATCGACGCGCGATCGAGGTCAATGCCGATCTCGCGCAGGCGCGCCACCATGCGATCGATGCGCGTCCGCCGCGCCTCGCGCAGGCTTTCCAGCGTTCCCTGCAGCGTCTCATTTGCCGGGTCGATCCCGTATCCGAGGATGTGGATCTCACCGGGCTCGACATCGGTCGAGAGCTCGATACCGGGAATCAGACGGATTCCGAGCTCATCGGCAGCCGCGTGGGCAGGCTCAAGCCCGAGCGTCGTGTCGTGGTCTGTCAGGGCGAGAAGAGAGATCCCCCGCCGATGAGCCTGCCTGAGCAGGTCGGCGGGGGAAAGCATCCCATCCGAAGCGGTGGAATGAGTGTGCAGATCAGCTCGGCGGGTGCCCGCTGACATCAGCGTACGGTCGGCGCTAGCGCGGCTCGACGATGAGTCGAATCGCCGTGCGGTCTTCGTCGTCGATCGTCACATCAATAAACGCCGGCAGGCAGACGGCCTCGATGCCGGTCTCCAGAAGATAATCGCGCGCGATGGCAACAGCCTTGACGGCCTGATTGGTCGCTCCGGCACCAATCGCCTGCACCTCGGCGCGACCCGACTCGCGCACGACACCTGCGATTGCGCCAGCGACGGCGCTCGGTCGCGACCGTGCCGAAACCTTCAGGACCTCACCGTTGCGCTGCTCTACTTCGACAACCGGCTTGGTTGTGGTAGCGACAGCACCATCTGAGTCCTCCCAGGCGGCCTGGTGGTTGCCGATCTCGGGCTCGACGTAAGCCTCTTCATCTGGCGGGAACTTCGCTTCCGGGTCGATTTTGATGTCGCGCAGATCCAGCTTGCTAAAGAACCGATCCATGAACTTCCTCCATCAGGGCGGCAATGCCGCTCTGTGCCAGTAGCGATGTTACAAAGTGTGGGTTGCAAAATGAGCGCATGTGCGTGATTGTTCGTTTACTCCAGGCCCTACCTCCGTCACTGCATTGGATTGCGGTGGGAGACTGATCATATGATTGTCGGAGAACGACGCAGCTTGGCTACGTCTTCGTCGCGGTGCTGGCTGCGAAAGCGCACGACCACCTCGACCTGATCCGACACCATTTTTTTTGCGCGAGAAGCGTCTCGCTACCGTGGAGCTATACCATCCCCCATTTGACGCCCTTCCCCCGACTGCGGCGGCATGTTGCGATGGTCTTCACAATCGCATCCATTGTGCGCAGTCTGACGTCAAAGTAGTCATACCACCCTATCGCGAGGGCCGTCAACTGCGAAGAAGTGGCTTGTAGACGCAAAAACGCCGCGGTCAGATTGACCGCGGCGTTTCGCAGGAATCATGAATTGTCTGACGCTAGCGAGCGTAGTCGATCGCGCGCGTTTCTCGAATAACCGTAACCTTGATCTGGCCCGGATACTCAAGGTTCTCTTCGATCTTCTTGACGATATCGCGCGCCAACTTTGCCGCTGCGAGGTCATCAACCTTCTCAGGCTGAACCATGATCCGTACTTCGCGACCCGCCTGGATTGCGAAGCACTTCTCGACCCCATCAAACGAGTTCGCGACCGCTTCGAGCGCCTCGAGTCGCTTGATATAGGTCTCGACCATTTCGCGCCGCGCGCCGGGTCGAGCGCCGCTGATTGCGTCGGCTGTGGCGACGATGAACGCCTCCACAGTCTGTGGCTCTTCTTCGCCGTGATGTGCGGCGATCGCGTGGACGATCCGCGCCGATCGTCCGAGCCGTCGCGCGATGTCAGCACCGATAAGTGCGTGCGGCCCATCGACCTCGTGGTCGACTGCCTTGCCGATGTCATGCAGCAGACCCGCGGTCTTTGCAACATTGACATCAGCGCCCAGCTCGGCCGCCAGTGCTCCGGCGACCAGCGAGACTTCCAGCGAGTGAGCGAGGACATTCTGGCCGTAGCTCGTGCGGAACTTCAGCCGCCCAAGCAGCTTGACCAGATCCGGGTGCAGACCCTGGACATTCGCCTCGTAGGCAACCTTCTCGCCCTCCTCGCGCATCACCTGCTCGAGCTCGAGGCGCATCTTGTTGACGACTTCCTCGATTCGGGCGGGATGGATTCGACCATCGTGGATCAGCTTGAGGAGCGATCGACGCGCGATTTCGCGGCGGACCGGGTCGAATCCGGAGAGTGTCACCGCTTCGGGCGTGTCATCGACGATCAGGTCACAACCGGTTGCTTGTTCAAGCGCCCGGATGTTGCGGCCCTCGCGTCCGATGATTCGACCCTTCATGTCGTCACTCGGTAGTGGGACGACCGACACGGTCGATTCGGCGATGTAGTCGGTGGCGATGCGCTGGATCGTCGTGGCGAGGATCTTTCGGGAGCGGCGGTCTGCTTCCGCCTTGGCTTCCTGTTCGAGCTCGTGGACGCGACGATTGAGGATGTCGCGGATGTCGTCTTCGGTTCGTCTGAGGAGAACGTCGCGAGCCTGATCGGTTGTCAGCATGGCTACTCGCTGGAGCTCTTCCTCCTGACGGGCCTGGAATGTCTGAAGCTCGGCTTCGCGTTCGTCGAGCTCCTTTTCGCGACGCTGAAGGTTGCGATCCCGTCGGTCAACCTGTTCGTTCTTCCGGTCGAGCTGCTCTTCCTTCTGCTCGATACGCCGCTCGATGCGCTCGATGTCGCGGCGTCGGCCGGCCACTTCACGATCCATCTCACTTCTGACCCGGATCGCTTCGTCCTTTGCCTCCAGGACCGTTTCACGTCGCTGCGCTTCGGACTCGTCGATGATGCGCTGCGCCTCCAGCCTGGCCTGACCGATCATCGAGGTTGCACTCGATTGCAGGTAAAGCCTCGTCAGTAATGCTGCGAGAGCGCCGCCCAGCACCGCGGACCCGAGCGCAATGAGAACGTAGATCATTCTCGTTGCTCCTTGTTTCCGTAGTGGGCTTCAGTTGGTAACGTTCGGGAAACGCACTGGCCAGATCCAGTGCGTCGCTTGATCGCGGATCAACCGTTGTTTCAGGCTGAACAAGTCAAGCGGTATCCGATTGATCTTAAAAGTGTACATCAGGGAGTGTCAAACCAGCCATGTACGTACGCGGGAGAGTTGAGGATGCTTTTTGCGTCCCAGGCCATTATCACGCGGCGTACATATACGCGAAGGAAGGCGCAGTATGCAGCGATTCAAGCGTCTGGTGAGCCTCGCTATGCTCGCATTTGGCGCACTCGCAGTGCGTGAACAGCTTGAGCGACCAGCGGACGAGCGCACCTGGCATGGGCAGATCTACGGCGTCCCATACGAGTTCCGACCGCCGACTCTCGCCCGCGTCCGCGAGCGCCTGTGGAACCCGGACGATCCGCGCATCTTCGTGCCACACGTCTGGGGAATTGGCTGGACAGTCAACCTCTACGCAGTGGCCCGCCGGTTGAGGCTCATTCAAGCCTCATAAGCGCTGGCGACATTGAGCTAATCGGGGGTATCAGCAACCTCGGTCTCGGGAACCCGCTCGACGATAAGTCGTGCAATGCGCAGCCCATCGAGCGCTGAGACTCGCAAACGCAAGCCATCGGTCACGATTTCGTCGTTGATCTCGGGCTTCCGGCCAATCTGACCAAAGACAAAGCCGCCGATCGTATCGAAATTCGGATCGTCGATCGAGGTGCCCAGCCGGCGGTTGAACTCGCCAATCAGCACCAGTCCGTTGACGGACGCCGAGCCATCTGGCGCGACCTCGATGTCAGTCTCTGGCCGCTCGAACTCGTCCTGCATCTCGCCGACAATCACCTCAAGGATGTCCTCAAGCGTCAGCAGACCGGCGGTGCCGCCGAACTCGTCGATGACAATCGCCATATGGACGCGCCGCGCCTTCATATCAGCCAGGAGCTCATCAACCGGCCGGCTCTCGGGAACAATCAGCGCTTCGCGGGTGATCTCGCGAATATCGAAGGGCTCGCCCTGGTCGCGGCGCAGGGCGCGGAAGATATCTTTGACGTAGACGATGCCGACGATCTCGTCGATTGTGCCCCGATAGACCGGGAATCGCGAGCGGCCCTCGCGGGCAACGAGCGCGGTCAGCTCCGGCAGCGTCACATCAGCGGGCACGCCGACGATCTCGGTCCGTGGGACCATCACCTGATGCGCTGTCAGGTCCGCGAAATTGAAGACGCGGTGGATCATCTCCTGCTCGCTCTCGTCAAGCTGCCCGCCTTCAGCCGATGCTGTCACCAGCATCTCCAGCTCTTCGACGGTGTAGACGAGATGCCGCTCGCCCTCGTAGCGCAACCCGAGCGGACGCAGAACCAGCTCGGTCGCCCAATAGACGACCCAGATAAACGGGCGGAAGATGATCGAAACCAGCTCGGTGACCTGCGCCGTTGCCAGGATGACCGGCTCGGCGCGCTGGAGCGCCAGCATCTTCGGCACTTGCTCGCCCAGCACCAGGTGGAACAGCGTAATGAGCGTGAACGCGAAGAAAATAGCCAGGCCGTGCGAGGTGATGAAGACGATGCGTTCCGGCAGCACCGATTCGAGCGCTGGGCCGATCAGTCGCGCCAGCGTTGGCTCGCCTACCCAGCCAAGACCCAGGCTCGCCATTGTGATACCAAGCTGGGCTGCAGAGATAAACCGGTTGGGATCAGCGAGTGCGCGGCGGACGATCCGCGCCAGCATGTTGCCTTCGGCTGCGAGCTGCTCGATACGCGTTCGGCGCACGCTGACTAGCGCAAACTCCGCAGCGACGAAGAAGGCATTCAGACCGACCAGCAGCAGCACGACGAGCAGACGCCAGGCGATATCGATCATCGGGTAGCAACGGCCTCACTCTCTCGCGTTCGTTCGCGGCTGCCAGCAGTATACTTGAGGGTAACCTGCAACCCGCTCCGGCAGCCTGCCGGGACAGAATGAGTGTCATGATTCCACTACAGCTCACGCTAAAGAATTTTCTCAGCTATCGAGATGAAGTTTCGATCGATCTTTCGCCTATTCGCATCGCGTGTCTCTCTGGAGACAACGGTTCGGGCAAGTCTGCCCTGCTCGATGCGATGACCTGGGCGCTGTGGGGCAAAGCGAGATCCAACAGCGACCGCGAGATCGTGTCGCTCGGCGCGACCGAGATGGAGGTCACCTTCGCCTTCCGGCTCGGTGATCGCGAGTATCGCGTGTTCCGCCGACGATCGCTTACCGGCGCAGGCAAGCACACATTGGAAGTCGATGTTCGCGCAATCGGTGATTCGATCTGGTCGCATATGACCGGCGATTCGGTCAGCCATACACAGAAGAAGATCAATCATCTGCTGTCGCTCGAGTACGACACATTCGTGCATTCAGCGTTCATCCTGCAGGGCAAGGCGGACGCATTCACTGAGAAGTCGCCCTCCGACCGGAAGAAGATCCTCGGCGAGATCCTGAACCTGCAGGAGTACGACGCGCTGGCCAAGTCGGCGCGCGATCGCTCCAATACGCTCGGGCGCGAGCTGGCGGCAATCCACGGCCAGATGGCAGAGCTCGACGATCAGTTAGTGGTTCGGGCGGCTGTCATCGAAGAGCTCGAAATCGCGATGATCCGACTGACCGATCTCGGTCAACAGCTCGATCTCGCGGAGCTCCGCGCCCAGTCGCTGGCTGTTCAGCTCCGCGAGCACGATATGTATCAACAGCAGATCGCAGAGACGGCTCAGCGCGCGGCACGTGAGACCAGTCAGCGCGATGCTGAACGAGCACGACGCGATCAGCAGATTCGGGAACGCGATCGGCTGGTCGAGACTGTCGCGCACGAAACCGACATCGAGCGGGGCTGGGCGGACCTGCAGCGCTGGCATGCGGAAGTCGTTCGCTTGAACGAGCTGGCCCGCATGGACCAGGAGTATCAGCGCATCGTTCACGAGGCCGAGCGCGAAATCGATGCCGAGCGCGCCAGCATCCAGCGCTCGGCGGATCGACATCTGCAGGCTGCACAGGCAGCCCGCGAGGCACTCGCGCTCTGCGATCAGCAGCGGACCCAGCTCGCCGAGCTGACCGAGCGCGTCAATGCAGCCGGCGATATCGAGGCCAAGCTCACGAGCGTCACGAATGACCTCGACGAACTGCTCGGGACGTACCACGAGCTCGATTCAGAGAACAAGCAGCTGATTCCGCAGATTGAAGAGATCAAAGCGAATATCGAGCTGCTGAAGGTGGGGGATGCGGATTGCCCCACCTGCCGCCGCCCGCTCAGCGAGCACGACCGTGAGCATGTCCGTGCTAATTGGCTCAGCGACGACACGCGGCTGCGCAATCGCGTCAGAGACAATCAAATCCGGCTGACGCAGATCAAGACGCAAGGCGAGCAGCTTCGCCGAGAGCAGCAGGCACTCGACAAGACATCGCGGGCGATCGCCGGGGATCGGGCAATTATGGCGCGCATTTCCGAGGACCTCAAACGCGAAGGCTCAATTCGCGAGCAGCTTATGGCGGCTGAGCAAAAGCTGGTGACGACAAAGAAGATCCTCGCCGACGACGCGTTCGCAGAATCGGCGCGTCAGCGCCTTGGCAGTGCCCGAAGCGAGCAGCAGAAACTCGGATACGACGCCCGTACAGCCGCCGTGGCAGCCCAGCGTGAGCGCGAGCTTCAGCCATACGCCGAGCAGAAGACGGCGCTGGATCGCGCGCGGGCCGATATCGCCCGCTGCGATGCCGTCATCGCCGAGATGGACAAGAACATCGCGGCGCTGGAAGCCAACCTTGCCGAGACAAGCCGGACGCTCAAGGTGCTGAGAGAACACCATCCAGTCGACCCGGATCTCCGCGCACGCGTCGACGCAGCGAACGACGAGCTCGGCCGTCTCAACCGCGAGAAGACCGCGCTGCTGCAGGAGCAGGGCCGACTCGAAGGTCGCATCCGCGAGCTGGATATCCTGCAGGAGCGCCGCGACGAGCTGGATAAGAAGGCGACCCAGGTCGAGCAGGACGAGAGCGCGGCGAAGATCCTCAGCGAGGCGTTCGGACGCAACGGCATTCAGGCGCTGGTGATTGAGAGCGTGCTGCCAGAACTCGAAGACGAGGCTAATCGGCTGCTGCGGCAGATGTCCAACGGCCAGCTGGAGGTGTCGATCCGGACACAGAAGCAGGCACTGTCGACAGACAAGATGATCGAGACGCTCGACATCGAAATCCGCGACGAAGCCGGCAAGCGTCCGTACCAGCTCTACAGCGGCGGCGAGGCGTTCCGCATCAACTTCGCGGTGCGGGTTGCGCTCTCGAAGCTGCTCGCCAGGCGGGCCGGCGCAAGCATCGACATGCTGGTTATCGACGAGGGATTCGGCACCCAGGACAGCCAGGGCCGCGATGGGTTGATCGAGGCGCTGCGCTCGATCGAACAGGACTTCCAGACGATCCTCGTCATCACCCACATCGGCGAAATCCGCGACCTCTTCCCATCCCGCATTGATGTGGTCAAGACAGACCGAGGGTCGCAGGTGACGGTCGTGTAG
>JBDHWD010000019.1:0-43293 GCA_039810005.1 Thermomicrobiales bacterium
AGAGCGCCACGGCGGCCAGTGCGCCGCCGAAGAGCGAGAGGGCCGCGTAGCTCGTCGTCGCGACCATGACGCCGCTCATGACGCCTGCGCCAGCGCCGGACAATGACACGATTACGTCGATTGAGCCCTGCGTTGATGCGCGCTGCCCAAGTGGTGTTGCGTCGGTAATCATGGCGGTGCCAGCGACGAAGCCGAGATTCCAGCCCAGGCCGAGCAGTCCGAGCGCCAGCGCCAGTATCGCGACAGAATCCGTCGGCGCGAACGCGGCGATGATGCCTGACAGTGGAAGAATGACGCCGGCTGCGATGATGATCGGTGTTCGGCCGAGCCGGTCGAGGAGGAAGCCGCTGAGCGGCGACGGCAGATACATCCCGGCGATATGGACAGCGATCACCAGCCCGGTCGCGCTGAGGCCGTGGTCATGAGCGCGCATGTGAATCGGCGTCATCGTCATGATCGCGACCATGACGACCTGCGTCACCACCATGACCGACGCGCCGAGCGTCAATCCGCGGCGATCGAGCAGACCGCTCGACCCAGCTGAAGATCCACCACGTGGCGACACGATCGATTCGAATTTGTGGGCCGTCAACAGCGGATCGGGCCGCAGGAAGAGCATCAGAATGCCCGCAGCGACGAGGTAGGCGACGATGGAGAGCAGGAACGGCCCAGCGAGTTCAGGGATATTCATTGTTGCGCCGAGATCGCCGAGCGGGCCGCTCAGGTTTGGCCCGGCCACTGCGCCGAACGTCGTGGCGACGAGGACGGTGCTAACAGCCTGCCCGCGCCGCTCGGGTCGCGCCAGGTCAGTACCGGCGTAACGCGCCTGCAGGTTCGTGGACATCCCCGAGCCGTAGACGATCAGCGACAGAAACAGCAAGAGGATGCTGCCGGACACAGCGGCCAGGATGATGCCGAGGCCGCCAATCGCGCCGGCGATGTATCCGGCACTCAGGCCAATGCGCCGACCCGACCGCTGCGACAGTCTGCCAATGCCGTAGGATGCGATTGCAGCGCCGAGCGTGAAGAACGCGCTGGGCAGTCCGGCCAATCCGGTCGAGCCCAGCATGTCCTCGGCAAGGAGCGCGCTCACTGTCACGCCGGCGGCGAGGCCGAGTCCAGCAAAGATCTGCGAAGCCGATACGACTGTGAGGGTGCGCTTGTAGACGCGTTGGAGCTCGTGGAGCGGCGACTCAACTGCACCGGGTGAAGTTTGGCTGGACATCGTTGCTCCAAATCAGCACGAAGCAGGACGTACAATCGCTATCGACATCCGCAAAAGTCAGTCATCGGTACGCCTGTATGTAGAGAAGCCGCAGACTCCGTGATTCATTCCCGAAGGCATTCGCGCCTAGCGCGATCCAGCCGTTTCCGCTGGCCATGTCTCGCCGCGATAGGCGGCGTCCCAGAACATCCACTCGTAGCGGCTCGTGTTGAAGAAATGCTCGCGCAGCTGACTCCTGCGCGATTCCGGCAAATCGGCGACCGCGTCATCGAGCATCGCGATCACCGTCTGCACGGGTCCAGCGAACTCGTCGGACGCATACATTGCAATCCACTTGCTGTACAGCTCATTCTGCGAACCCGACTGCTCGAGCAGCTTGCCGACTTCCCAGTAGATCCAGTAGCAGGGCAGCAGGGCCGCAAGTGACTCCTCGAACGTGCCACTAAAGGCAACGCGCAAGAGGTATGACGTGTAAGCGAGACACGTTGGAGATGGCGGGGTCGAATAGACATCGTCCTCGGTCAGCCCCCAACCGGAGAAGAAGCCTTCGTGCAGAGAGCGCTCACCTACGAGCATGAACCGCGCATGCTCGGCGAGTGTCTCGGCCCACACATCGCGGGGCGCTTTTGCTGCCGTCGCTGCAATGCTGCGCGCAAAGGCCTGCAGGTAGATGGCGTCCTGAATCGCGTACTGGCGAAACGTCTCGTCATCGAGAGTTCCGTCAGTCAATCCGCTAACGAACGGGTGCGCAACGATGGCCGAGTAGATCGAGTCGATCGAAGCCCACAGTTCATTGCTGAATCGTTGTGTCACAGAAATTCTCTCCACATTTGACGCTATTCGAGGCAGATGGACGGCGCGGCGCGTGTGGCGAGCGCGTGTCGCGCGAGGACCATGCGACGCACAAAGCCTGACCGTAACAAAGTACGACCAGACCCGGCAACTTCTGACCTCTAGAGGAGTATCCGGGCAGTCGTATTCGACTGCCCGGATACTCAGTGATGTGCGGAATCCCCGGTTACGCGCCGATCGGCGGCAGCTTTGCGTCAGCGATCGCCTTGTTCAGCGCGGCGACTTCATCCGTCAGCGCCCGGCGAAGGTCGGCTGTTGTTGTTTCGAGTTGATCACCCAGCATGGCGAAGACTTCGGACGCGCCCTGCGTCGGTCGGTCGTCCGATTCGTCAGCCATGGAGCTCAGTGCGACCAGCTTCTCGCGGATCGCCGACGCCCCCGGGCGTGGCTTGTCGGCGTTCACGTTCAGGAGCAGAGCTTCGATTGCATCCAGGCGCTCCTTCAGGCTTGTTGCCTTCTCATGTACACCTTCGTTGTCCTCGGCTCGCTCAAGCCACGCAGTAACCTGTGACCGAACTGCGCGAAGTTGATCGAGCGACTCGTGCAGACGCGAAACTTCGTCGCGGATTGATGCCTTCAGCTCGTACTGCTCCTGCAGGGCAGATGTATCGGCGTCGATCCGCGGGTCGGCTGCCACGCTGAACGTGACCGTCTCAACCGTATCTCCGACGCTCAGACGTGCCGAGTAGGTCCCCGGCGCAACACGCGGCGCGAGTGCCGCGTCCATCATCGCCGCGAAGCCGGTGGCCGGTCCGCCGCTCTTCATCGGAGTCGGCTTCTCCCCGCGAAGATCCCAGATCAGGCGGTGCGTGCCTGGCTCAGCGATCAGTCGTGGCTTGTCGTCCTTCGAGCTGGAGTATGTCCGCAGGACATTGCCTTCGCTGTCCAGGATCTCCAGCGACATGTCGCCTTCCGGCTTGTTCTTCAGGTAGTAGTGGATGTAGACGCCCTCAGCCGGGTTGGTTCCGGCATCCAGGAACGTTTCCTCGGGAGCGCCGCTCGCAGACTCGGTCGCCAGGTACGCGACGGTCACCGGGCCGGTCATCTTGTAGTTCGTGACGTTCGCGGTGCGTCCAAACGCACGACCGTAGACGCGGATGCGCGTTGCGTCGCGTGGCGTGAACAGCACGACATCCTTCGCTTCCATGCCAGGCTCGACCTGATACAGCGGCGAGAGATCGTCGAGCGCCCAGAATGCGCGACCATGCGTCGCGGCGATCAGATCGGTGCCCTTGATCGTCAGGTCGTAGACCGGCACAACCGGCAGGTTCGACTGGAACGGCTGCCAGCTGTCGCCGCCGTCGAAGGAGATATACAGACCGACCTCGGTGCCGCAGTACAGCAGGTCCTTGCGGTTCGGGTCTTCGCGCACGACGCGGGTAAAGTCATCCGCTGGAATGCCGTCTGTGACAAGCTTCCAGGTTTCGCCGTAGTCAGTCGTCTTGTAGATGTATGGCGCAACGTCATCGACCTTGTAACGGGTCGCGGTAACGTAGGCGGTTCCAGCGTCGTGCGGCGACGCCTCGATGATCGAGACCATCGCTGGCTGCGGCAGATCGCTCGGCGTCACGTTGTTCCAGCTCTTGCCGCCGTCGCGTGAGATGTGGACGAGGCCATCATCCGAACCAGTCCAGATGACACCGGCCTCAACCGGGGACTCGGCGAACGCGAAGATCGTGCAGTGGATCTCAGCGCCGGAGTTGTCGTGGGTGATCGGGCCGCCGGACGGACCCAGTAGCTCCGGGTTGTTCGTCGTCAGATCCGGGCTGATGACCTCCCACGTTTCGCCCTCGTCGGTGGACTTGTGAACGTGGTTGGAGCAGGCGTAGAGCACGTCCGGGTTGTGCGGCGAGAAGTGGATCGGGAACGTCCACTGGAAGCGGTACTTCAGATCCTCAGCGCCGGCGCCGAATCCGTGCACCTCTGGCCAGACCGTGACGTTGCGTTTGTGTCCACTGGCTGGATTCCAGGCGATCATGCGCCCGTGGCCCAGGCCAGTGCCGATGCCGCCACCAAAGACGCGGTGCGGAGCCTTCGGGCTGACGGCAATGTAGCCAGACTCACCACCGCCCGGCTCGACATAGTCGGCCCAGGTGATCGCGCCCTCATGGCCGATGCTTGGCACCCGCATCGCCCAGTTGTCCTGCTGTGATCCGTAGATGTTATATGGCGTCTCGTTGTCGGTGGTGACGTGATAGAACTGCGCGGTCGGCTGGTTGAGAATCGTTGACCAGTGCTGGCCACCGTCGAAGCTGACGCAGGCCCCGCCGTCATTTCCCTCGATCAACCGGTTGGAATCGCGCGGGTCGATCCACAGGCCGTGGTTGTCGCCGTGCGGTGTCGTGACCTGCTCGAACGTCTTGCCGCCATCGGTCGACTTCCAGCAGTTCAGGTTCAGCACCCAGACCGTGTTGGCGTCGGACGGATCGGCGAAGATGTGCATGTAGTACCACGGACGGCGGCGGAGATCGCCGTTGTCCGTCAGCTTTGTCCAGGTATCGCCATAGTCATCGGAGCGGAACAGGCCACCGTCCTCAGCCTCGATCAACGCCCAGACGCGACCAGCCTTTGCCGGCGAAACGGCTACGCCGATCTTGCCCAGGACACCTTCTTCAGGCAGCCCGGAAGAGCGGGTGATGTCTTCCCAGGTGTCGCCGCCATCCATCGAGCGCCAGAGGCCGCTATCCTCGCCGCCGCTCTCCAGCGTGTGCGGGTGACGTTGTGCCTGCCACATCGCCGCAAAAATGACGCGCGGATTTGAGGCATCCAGGGAAATGTCGTGACATCCGGCGCGGTCACTCTTGTAGAGGATCTTCTCCCACGACGCGCCGCCGTCCTTCGAGCGGTAGACGCCTCGCTCCTCGTTCGGACCCCATGCGTGACCGAGTGCCGCGACGTAGACGAGATCCGCGTTGGTCGGATGCACCTCAATGTCGCCGATATGACGGGTGTCCTTGAGTCCCATGTTCGTCCACGTACGCCCGTTGTCGATGGACTTGTACACGCCGTCGCCGTGCGAGACGTTGCTACGAATCTCCGTTTCGCCGGTGCCGACGTAGATCACGTTCGGATCGGCGACCGGTACGTTGATCGCGCCAACAGCCGCCGTGTTGAAGAACCCGTCCGAGATGTTCTGCCAGTGGGAGCCGCCGTTCGTGGTCTTCCAGACACCACCGGCGCACGCGCCGAAATAGAACGTACCAGTTTCGGTTGGGTGGCCGGCAACAGCTACCACACGTCCGCCACGATGCGGCCCGACTTCGCGCCAACGCAGCGACTGGATTAGCTTCTGGTCCATCATTGCCCCTCATGTTTCGACGTATGCCGGCAGTCCTGCGGCCAATGCAGCCCGGCGGTGTCATTGTCCATATCCAGCATGGGTCGTCAATTTCTCGCGCCGCGATGTACTTTGCCTGAATCTTCTGCTGTGGCGGTACACTCTGGGCAGCACACCATCGCATTCCGGCCCAGGAGGCAGTCAGGCAATGTCCAGCTCAGCACACGAAACCCCGCGCGTCATGCTGCTGATGTCACCGAAGACATATCGCGCCGGCGCATTCATGGCTGCTGCCGAAACCCTCGGCATCGAGGTCATCTCGGTCGTGGACATGCCAGAGGCGCTCCGTTCCTATTGGCACCAGGATCTCGCGGTCAGCTTCGCCAACATCGAACAGGCGTTCCCGGATGTCGTTCGGCTCGCCCGCGACAAGGACGTCGACGCGCTGCTGTCGGTCGACGACGCTGCCACTGAGCTCGCGGCGCTCGGTGCGCGCGAGCTCGGCTTTGCGCACAACTCCCCGCAGGCTGCTGTGGCTGCCCGCGACAAGCTCGTGATGCGCGACATGCTCTCCAGCGCTAATGTGAAATGCCCGTGGTACGCCGTTTTCCCTGCCGACGCCGATCCCTTCCAGATTGCCGAGGACGTGCCGTTTCCGTGCGTTATCAAGCCACTGCGCCTATCCGGCAGCCGGGGCGTAATTCGCGCCGATAACCCGGACGAGCTGGCAGCGGCGTTTGCGCGCACCGTCTCGATCGCAGAGGACGATGCCGGCGAGGGCGGCGCGGTCGAGGTTTTGATCGAGGAGTACATACCCGGGGTCGAGGTCGCGCTGGAAGGACTCATCACCGATGGCGAGCTACATGTCCTGGCGCTGTTCGACAAGCCCGACCCGCTCGTTGGCCCGTTCTTCGAAGAGACGATTTACGTCACGCCATCGCGTCTCTCACCAGATGAGCAGGCGCTCATCAGAAGCGAGACGGTCGCGGCAGCGGCTGCGCTCGGTCTGCGCCACGGCCCGATCCACGCCGAGCTGCGGATCAATGAGGCAGGTGCGTGGCTGGTCGAGATCGCCGGCCGCTCGATCGGTGGACTCTGCTCAACCATTCTCTCGTTCGGCGCAGGCATGAGCCTGGAAGAGATCATCCTGCGTCATGCGGTCGGCATGACGATCCCTTCGATGGACCGCGTCGGCGGCGCAGTCGGCGTCATGATGATTCCGATCCCGAGGAAGGGCGTGCTGCGCGCGGTCGACGATATCGATGCGGCTTCTGCAGTGCCGGGCGTCACCGGAATCGAGATTACCGCGCCATTGAACTACCCGATTGAGCCGCTTCCCGAAGGCGCGAGCTATCTCGGATTCATCTTTGCCAAAGGAGACTCTCCAGAAACCGTCGAGGCGACGCTGCGGGAAGCGCACGAGCGGCTGCGGATTCAGATTGACGCTATTGTGTCGATGTCGTTGCCGGCAGCGAGAAGCTGAAGCAGATGGTTACTTCTTGCGCGGCGCGCCGCCCTTGGCCGGTCGGCCAGCGCCCGGAGCGACCCAGCCCTCGGGCAGTTGCGCGTCTGCTCCAAAGAAGAACTCTTCCATCTCCTTGCGCAGCATCTTGCGCGTATCCGGGTCGGCAGGATACAGGCCGTAATGGTTGATCATGATGGTTGCGTGCTGAGTCCAGAGACGATATGCCTCTTCTGACACGTTCTCATAGATTCGCTCCCCCAGAGGACCGGGGAACGGCGGCGCTTCCAGCCCCGGCAGCTCACGGCCAAGCTTCACGCACATCACCATTCGAGGCATCTGTTCCTCCAAGTCAGCCCGGAGAATCTCTGTCGCCGAGGCACGCCGTCAATGAGTCCGCGCCATCACTAACTCTATCACCGAGGCAGAATGATTCTCACGAACCCAGAGTCGTCATGTTCGGCATGCACTGCGCCTTCACATATGGCGTCGTCGCCGCTTGCGCAGCAGCTGGGGTCGCGCCGTTAGCGTTGCTCGTCGCCGGTCCGCCCGGTATCAGCGCGCCGATCGAGCGCGCGCCAGAGAAGGCAGCCCTGCCGCTCATCAATCACGCGCCGGCGTTGCCACACGTCCGCACCTTCTGGATCGACGATCCTGGCTCCGGGAGTACAACACAACTCATCACATCGCTACGACCGGACGTGATCGCTGTCGCCTGCTTCCGGCGACGCATACCAATGGCCACGGTCAGGATAGCGCGATTTGGCGGACTCAACGTCCACCCCAGCCCACTTCCGGTTGGACGTGGGCCGGATCCCCTCTTCTGGACATTGCGTCGCGGTGACGGCAGCGCAGCGGTGACGGTCCACGCCCTCGCAAGAGAGCTTGACGCTGGGGCCATCTACGCGCAACAGACCATTGCCTATCAAGCGGGCATCCGCGAAGCCGAGCTCGATACACGGCTCGCCAGCGCTGGCGGCGTGCTTCTCGCTGAGACGATCATGCAGGTGATGAGCGGCACAGCCGTGCCCATCACCCAGAATGACGACCGCGCAACCTACGAGCCGCCACCATCATCTGACGATTATGTCATCTCCACAACCGAACCTGTCGAGCGTGCTTACACGTTCATTCGTGGAATTGCCGAGCGCGGCCATCCGATCACGATCAAGAC
Source organism: Thermomicrobiales bacterium (assembly GCA_039810005.1). Lineage (GTDB taxonomy): Bacteria > Chloroflexota > Chloroflexia > Thermomicrobiales > CFX8 > JAMLIA01. Next base: position 7,991 of record JBDHWD010000019.1, read on the forward strand.
TCTGCATGGTGTGGAGGACGTTCGCGATGCTCTCGCTTATGATGTGGCGACTGGCTCAGACAGCGACACTTCTCCCGACGGCGACTGGATCCAATTTGCCAACGGACGGCTCCAGGTACTCCGATGGCGTTGACTGACGCGCCGTGACCAGATTAACCAGCGGAGGAAATGGTGAGCGACACACGCGACCGAAGCCATGCCGAAATCCTTGACGAACACGATCCACTCGCCGGATATCGCGAACGCTTCTACGTTCAGCCGGATCATATCTACATGGACGGCAATTCACTCGGCCTGCTGTCGCGCGACGCGGAAGCGGCGGTCATCAATGCACTCGACGAGTGGAAAACTCTCGGCATCAATGGCTGGATGTCGGCTCAGCCTCCGTGGCTGACGCTCGGCGAGGAGCTCGGTCGTCGGCAGGCAGCGATGTTCGGCGCGGAGCCTGAGGAGATCGTCGTCACTGGCTCGATCACCAATAACATCCACGCGCTGGTCGCGACCTTCTATCAGCCCCAAGGTGAGCGCCGCAAAATCGTCGCGACGTCGCTCGATTTTCCTTCGGACATTTACGCACTGCAGGCGCACATCCGTCTCCACGGTGGCGACGAGCAGGTGGACCTCGTCCTCGTCCCCAGCACGGACGGTCGCACGATCGATGAAGACGACATTATCGCGGCGTTGCAGCCGGACGTCGCCCTTGCCCTGCTGCCGAGCGTGCTCTACCGCAGCGGGCAGCTGCTCGATATGGAGCGCGTGACCGCCGCGGCGCGCGAGCGCGGCATTCCGCTCGGCTGGGACTGCGCGCATTCTGCCGGGATCATCCCGCACCACCTCTCCGCCTGGGGAGTCGATTTCGCCGTCTGGTGCAACTACAAGTACCTGAATGCCGGCCCCGGGAGCGTCGGTTCGCTCTACGTCAATCGTCGTCACTTCGATCGTCTGCCGGCCCTGCCGGGGTGGTGGGGTTACCAGCGCGAGCGCCAGTTCGACATGCTGTTCGACTTCGAGGCGGCAAACGGCGCCGCCGGCTGGCAGATCAGCACCATCGGCGTTTTGAGTGCAGCGCCACTCATCGGCGCTCTCGAGATCCACAATGAGGCCGGGATCGAGCGCATCCGCACCAAGTCGCTTGCACTTACCGGCTACCTGATGGACCTCCTCCACACGCGCGGATTACTGGGCGAAGCAACTGGCTATGCGATCGGGACGCCAGTCGCCTCAACCAGCCGCGGCGGTCACGTCGCTGTCGAGCATCCAGAGGCGACGAAGATCATTCGCGCGCTGAAGGCACGTGGTGTGACGCCCGATTTCCGGCCGCCAAACGTCATTCGCCTCGCGCCGATCCCTCTGTACACGTCGTTCGTCGATGTCTGGGAGACTGTGCGCCATCTCGAGGAGATCGTGACGTCCGGCGAATTCAGACAATTCCAGGAAGGGCGCGATCTCGTCGCCTGATCGGCGGCCTGCGCCTGTCTAGTACAATCGCGGACGGCTTGGCAGGGGCGGGCTGAGATGGATTTCGACCTGGAGCGTATCCGTGAGGCTCGCGAACGAGATTGAGCTCGAGCACATCGGTCAGCGCATCCTGTTCAGGCTTCCAGTAGCTATCTGGTCGATGCTCCTGACGGCGTTTGCTATGAGCCTCGGCTTCTTCATGCTCATTCCCCTCGTTTCGGTCTACTACACCGAGTCGCTCGGCTTCACGGCGGCGATGGTCGGTCTGGCACTTGCCGTCCGGCAGTTCTCACAGCAGGGTCTGATGCTCGTTACCGGCACGCTCGCCGAACGTGTCGGATATCGTCCCGTGCTGGCAATCGGAATGCTGATCCGGTCGGCCGGTTTCGTCATGTTCGTCGTTGCCAGCGATCTGCCGCGTTTGTTGATTGCGTCGTTTGTTGCCGCCCTTGGTGGTGCATTCTTCGAGGTCAGTGCCCGAGCACTGATGGCCACGCTCGTCCCGTCCGACCACCGCACGCAGGGCTTCGCGATGTGGTCGCTGGCGTCGAACGTCGGTCTTGCGCTCGGGCCAGTCATCGGCTCGCTGCTGATCAAGACGAGCTTCTCGGCCGTCTGTCTGGCCGCGTCTGTCATGTACATCGTCGGGGCCGTTAGTACGCTGCTGCTCATTCCTTCCGGTCGTCAATCGAGGACCGGCATTGCCCGCCGACCTGGCCTGATAAAGACAGTCGGCGTCGTTGCAGGCGACCGTACATTCGTCATCTTCTGCGCGATCATGAGCGGCTATTACCTGCTCAACACGCAGCTCTACATCACCGTACCGCTGGAAACGCAGCGCCTGACCGGCTCAACGAGCAAATTGGGAATCATTTATCTCGTCAATTCGCTGGTCGCGATCAGCCTGCAATTCCCGCTAATCAAGCTGGCATCGAAGCGGCTTGGTTCGCTGCAGATCATTGTGACCGGCGTGGCAGTCCTCGGGCTTGCTCTCAGCGCCATCGGCCTCGGCGCAGGCTTCCCTGCAGTCCTCGCCAGCGTCGCGCTGATTGCCGTGTCCCGCGTGCTCGTCGAGCCGGTCGTCAATACGAGCGTTGCCGGCATTGCCGCCAGGGGCGGCGAGGGCATGCTCGCCAGCTACTTTGGCTTTGCAGCGCTGTCGATCGCCATTGGTGGCTCGATTGGCCAGCTCCTCGGCGGCTGGCTCTACGACCTGGCCGGCGACCTCAGCCGCCCGTCGCTCCCGTGGCTCGCGTTTGGTGCGATCGGCGCGGTCGTCACGGTGTCGCTTGCAATCTACGCTCGCACCTCCGGCGCAACGCGCCTTGAGCCTGCGGAAGCTGCCGCTACATAAGTGTTCTCAGCGACCGGAGATGCTGAGTCGGAAGATCCGCCCGCCTGAATCGTCGGAGATGAGGACGCTGCCGTCCGGCAGTTGAAGAACGTCGACCGGCCGTCCCCATGATTCGCCATCATCGAGCAGGAAGCCAGTCACGAAATCGGTCACTTCACCTGTCGGCACGCCGTCCCTGAACGACACGCGGACCACCTTGTAGCCAGTCGGCTCACTGCGGTTCCATGACCCATGAAACGCGATCAGCGCGTCGCCATCGAACGAGCCATCGAGTGCATTAGCATCGAGGAACGTCAGACCCAACGGTGCAGAATGCGCCTGCATCCTGACAGCGGGCTGGTCAACATCCTGGCAGCCGGTGTCCCCGGCCAGCTCGGGGTCGGGGATGTCTCCCGAATGGCAGCGAGGCCAGCCAAAGTCCGTGCCGTCGGTGACGAGATTCAACGTTTCAGGGGGCACGTCGTCGCCCAGCAGGTCACGTCCATTGTTCGTTGCCCAGAGCTGACCGTGGGCGTCAAACGCGAGGCCGACCGCATTCCGCAGTCCAACTGAGATAATCTCGCCGTTCGATCCGTCCGCATCGTAGCGGCTCACAGTCGCACGAATCGGCTCCTCCTCCCGGCAGGCATTGCACGAAGAGCCGACCGACAGATACAGCTTCCCGTCGGGTCCGAATACGATCGTGCGTGACCAGTGACCGCCGGTTGGCAAGTCGGGAATGACGACTTCGGGATTGTCGTAGGAGCCGTCGCTATCGTCGTCGCGAGCGCGAATGACCTGATTCGTTTCTGTGACATAGAGATAGCCGTCGTGAAACGCGATGCTGTGCGGCGCGTTCAACCGATCGAGCACGACATCGGTTTGATCGACGACGCCGTCCCCATCGACATCTTCCAGGCGCACCACGCGCCCGCCAGCACGATCGGCGACGTACGGCACACCGGCGTGATCCACGGCCATGAACCGTGGAGCGCCAAGCCCCTCTGCGTACACGGAGAGCTTCGTACCGGAAGGCACGGTCATTTCGTGGCCTTCGACCACGCTCGTTGCGGCAGTAACTGCGCTCGGAGACGCAGCGACCATGCTCGGTGTGGTGTCAACCGCGCTTGGCGTGTCATCCACGACGCTCGGGGTGGGCTCTATTGCACTCGACGTAGCGGTACTTGAAGCAGCCGTTGATGTTGGAGTCGGTGGAGTCTCCTCATCGCCAGTCGAGCACGCAGCGACAAGCACAACGATACAGAGCAGGAGCGCGAATCGACGCCTCATCCGCCAGAATGCTCTATGGTGTTGAAGGCGTTGGTTTCCAGTAGAGACTCATCTTCGTAGGCGGAGCGCCGGAGTACGCAGATGAACGGCAGGTTGCGATACAGCTCACGGTGGTCCAGTCCATAGCCAACGACGTATTCGTTGGGAATATCAAACCCGACATAGCGCAGATCAACCGGCACGATCCGGCGTTCTGACTTATCCAGCAGAGCGCAAACGGCGAGGGATGCCGGCTCCTGAGAGCTGAGATACTCCAGGACGAAGTCCATCGTGAAGCCGGTATTGACGATGTCTTCGATCAACAGGACGTGCCGACCGCGAACGTCGATGTCCAGCGAGCGATCGAAGTGAATGCCCTCCGGCGAGTCGTCCGGCAATGCGACTGACAGATAGTCGATGACCAGTGGACGCGTAATTGCGCGCGCCAGGTCTGCCAGAAAGAACGTCACGCCTTTCAGCAATCCGACGAGAACGAGCGACTCACCGGCATAGTCGGCCGAGATACGCGCGCCGAGCTCCTGAACACGCCCCTGAATTTCTGACTGCGAGAGCAGTACTCGCTCGATGTCGTCTTCAGACAGTGACGTGATGTCGATAGCGCCGTAGCCGAACCGCGAGAGCAGCTCGTGGAAGCCCTTGCGGTTGAGCAGCACGACGTTGACGGACGGGTAGAGCTCCTTGAGTCGCCTGATCTTGCGGTTCTTCCGCGTCACTAGCGACTGCTTCATCGTCGTTAGTTCGACGAAGAGATCCTGCTCAGGAAGATAGAAGTCGGGGGTGAACATCTGAGCGACGCGGCCATTGCGCCAGCGCAACGCAAATGACTTCGGCTCGTACTGCCAGCGGATGCGATAGAAGTCGAGAAAGGCTGCGAAGTCGGCCTCGGCAGGGTGGACGAATGGGGCGAGATCGTCCATATCGACAGCGTCAGTGTCGGTCACCTGCTCTATATCGTCATGATGGTCGTCATCGGTCAATGACTTGGTCCAAATCCTTCGGTTCCAATTGGTGCATGCGGGATCAGCGGCGCTGTTCGTCGATTGACCATCTGGAAGATCGGAGCGGTGATGGATAGCCAGCGTCCCGAATACACGTACGCGTAGGTTGCGATCGCAGCGCCAACGAGCGTGTCGATCACGTAGTGCTCACCAGTGTAGACCAGTGAGAACGCCATGAGGATCGCATAGATGAACATCGGCACCGAGACCTTCCAGCCGGCGCGCAGGCTGAACAGGAAGACCAGGAACGTGATGGCCGAGTGGAGCGACGGCATTGCCGCAACCGGATTCGGGTCGCCAAGCGCGCTGTAGGTGCGGTCGTAGAGCGACGAGTTGATCTGCCGACCCACGTTCGCCATGACCCGGAAAATGTCCTGCTGCGGCGCGCGATCGGCCGTCAGCCACGGCGGCGCGGCCGGTGACAGGAAGTAGACCATCAGGCCAATGCCGAGCGTGATGACTGTCGCGATCAGATAGCGGCGGTAGTGATCGGGCGCTTTCCGCCACATGATGATCGCCGCGACATGCGGTACGAAGAAGTACGACCAGTGGATGAACGTCGTTGCGTAGTCGTACCAGTGCATGTGGACCGGATCGAACAGGTGTTCCTGCAGCCAGATCGTCGGAATGCGGCCATCGAAGAGCGCGCGTTCGATCGCCGTTACCTGCGTCGTTCGGAGCGGCACACCCGTTTCGTCCGCGAGCGATCGAAGCAGCGTGAAGATCAGCCAGGCCGCGCCATACGGCAGGAAGGCACCTGCGTAGGATCGAAAGCGTGAGATCGGGACGGCGATGATCGCCGCCGTGACCGCCGCGCCCCAGCCAATAAACGAGGGATTGAACACCAGCAGCAGCGTGACGACGACAATCGCGATCCCGATCCGGATCAGGATGTTGCGATGACGGCCGGCCCAGCGTTGAAAGCGCGTAGCAGCGCTCGCTTTTGGAGCGCGCGAAACAGGTGGTTCGGGCTGCTGGTCCAGATCGCTCAACGACACCTACCTGAAGTCAGTCAACTGGCGGTGATAGCTCAATACGATAGCGCAGCAGCGCCTTCGTCGTTACGGTTATTGTCGGTACGCCGTCGGCTTCCTTGCGGGCGATGAACCCGCGCCGCGCCTGCTCGGTGAGCCAGCTCTCGTCGTACCCGTGCGTTGACATCAGCGCTTCAAACGCTTCGCGCTCCATTGTCGGTCCGTCGGCCGTCGCTTCGCGATAGAAGCGCTCGCGAGCTGCCTCTTCCGGCGTTTCCGGAGAGAGCACCAGACGCTCAACAACTTCTCCACCTTCAAGGTGGCGAATGATGTCCGGCAAGTCTGCGGTCGTGACGTGACTATAGATAATGCCATCTGGATAGACGACGATGTTGGGTCCGATGTCGCACAACTCAATCGAATCGCAGGTGTTGACCATGACATCGTGATCGAGACCGCGTCGCTTGCATTCGATGCGGAGCCGCCCGGCCACGTTCATTGCCCCCTTCTGCATGCAGTGCTGCGCAGTGCAGACAAGGACGTGCTTTCTGTTCCAGTACACAGGCGCTCCGTTCTCCGGGCTGGTCCCGCCACGGCTGCCGGTCGAGCGCGATTAGCCGAAGCGGTACTGAATCCCGAACCCACCACGCGGGTAGGTCCACTCAATATTGTCGAACTCGTTACAGACAATACGGCACGTGCCGCACTCTACGCAGCCTTCGTATGAGAACAGGACTGTCCCATCAGGCTGCGGCGCGTAGCATGCAGCTGGACAGCAGTTGATGCACTGCTGACGCTCGCACTGCAGGCACTGGCGCGAATCGATAATCCGTATATGTGCGCGCGTCGGATCGACTGAATAAGAGTCGATACTCAGCTTCTTTTCAAGCCCGACGCGATCCTGAATTCCGTCTACAACCACGCTGACTCCGTCACGCTTGGCCGGTTGAATACCTGTCTGAATCGTATCACTGACCGTTCGGAGCGCCTGAGCCGTGCGCCGATCGCCAGTAGTCCGCAACTTCTCCAGCGCTGGCGAACCAGACATTCGGATAGCCGCGGATGAACTCGATCAGGCGAGCCAGCATCTGGAGCCGTCCGGGCCGGCCAATAATCTGCGGGTGCATCGTCAGGTTGAACAGCCCGCCGTGGAGATAGATGCCATCGAACTCTTCCGTCCAGGCCTGATAGACGTTCTGCGCACTGCTGATCGGCCGCGGTCTGCCAGCGCCGAACAGGAAGAATGGCGCGTCATCCAGCAGCCATTGCACCGGCAGCTCGACGATGTCGGCTTCCTCGTGCATCCACGGTCGGAAGTCGCTCATGAGGTTCGACGAGTAACTGAACTCGTACTCCCTGAGCAACGCGAGCGTATTCGCCGAGAACTCCCAGGCCGGCGAGCGATAGCCGCGCGGCGACGTCCCGGTGATCGCCTTGAGTGCATCAATGCCCTTCAGCAGCACGTCACGCTCGTCATCGAGCGAGAGGTTCGTCGCATGCTCGTGGATCCAGCCGTGGTGCCCCAGCTCGTGCCCTTCGGTGTGGATTCGCTCGATGATCTCCCGATGATTCTCGGCGGTCCAGCCGGGAACGAAGAAGGTGCCGGGCAACCCCTCCCGCTGCAGCAGGTCCAGGATGAGCGGCACGGCCACCTTCGCGCCATAGGTGCCCTGCGATAGCAGGCCGGGGCGCGACAGATTCGACATGTCGCCCGAGATCCAGAGCGTCTCAGCGTCCACGTCGAACGTAAGCGTGACGACACATTGGACGTCGTCTGGCCAGATTCCCACGTGTGTCTCCTCATTGTCGGGCGACTGTCGTCAACTATCCCAGGTCGGCAAGCGCCTCGCGCGGATCCTTGAGAATGCCGAGGAAGATTGGCGTGTCCGACTTGGTATACGGGCGCGAGGCAGCCGGGCGCAGATACTCGACCATCCGCACCATCTCAGCGACGTCGTCGCCCTCAAAGGCCACGACGAACTCCCAGTCGCTAATTCCGAAGGATGACACGGTGTTGGTCTGGATATCGGGGTACTCACGACCCATGCGGCCATGCTCGGCCATTGCGGCGCGACGCTCCTCGAACGGGACCTGATACCACTCGTGTGTCTTCACGAACGGATACATTGACAGGTAGCGCTTTGGCGCAAGACCGTTGATGAATGCTGGAGCATGGTCGCTGCTGTACTTGGAGCCCAGCGACACGCTTGGATAGGCATGGCGCAGCGTCAGGTAGTTGCCGAGGGTGGAATCGCGCACGGCGATCGAGAAGCACTGGAGCGCATCAAAATCGTCGCTGATGCCCCACAGGATGAGATCGCTATCCGGCCGCAGGCCGACGGTTGAGTACACACCGCGAATCTTGACACCCTTGCCCGGCGCTTCGTCCAGCAGTGCGACAAACGCGTCGCGTGCGGCGTCCTGCTCGCTCTTGTCGAGCTTTCGCCAGGCCGGATCGACCTGATAGACCCAGAAGTTGGTATATGTCGACTTACCCTGCTCGCTCATGTCCCCTTAGTTTCACTAAGCCTCATGACCAGATCGATTATGCCACCACTCGGTTGACTAATCGCCCGGGCCAACGACAACGAACTGCAGCGCGTCCGGCAAGATGTGCTGCCGAGCGGCGCGGATGATGTCACCCGCAGTCAGAGAGCGCACAATGGCGCGATAGCGCTGCAGATAATCCAGCCCCAGATCGTGGAAGCCGATGTCTGCCAGCACTGCCGCGACGCTGCCGGCAGTCTCCAGGCCGAGCGGCAGCGAGCCGGTCACGTATGAGACGGCGTCGGTCATCTCACGCTCGGTCGGGCCGTCGGTCAGGTAGCCTTGCAGTTCGCTAAGCACAGCTTCAATCGCGCGCTCTACATTTTCCGGATTGACACCAGCTCGCGCGCTCCACAGTCCGGCCAGGGCGCCGGCTTCCAGGACCGAGTACGCGTAGTAGGCCATTCCCTGTCGCTCGCGGACCGATTCGCCAACGCGACCCATCAGGCCGAGCCGCCCAAAGATCAGGTTCGCGATGTTCAGCGCGTAGTAGTCAGGATTCGCCCGGTTGATGGATGGCAGACCAATCGCAATATCGGCCTGCGTCTTACCGGCGATCGTGGCGCTGTGCCGCGCCCGCTTCTCCTGCACCACGACGTCCTGTACGACTGGCAGGGATGATGTCCCGGTCCAGTCGCCAAAGTATTTCGATGCAAGCTCAACTGCGCGATCGTGGTTAATACCGCCGCCGACAGCAATCAGGCTTCCATCGGCTCCGACGGTGCGTGCGTGCCACGCAGTCAGATCTGCGCGGGTGATCGACCCAATCGAGTCCTCAGTGCCCGATACACGATCGCGATATGGATGTCCCGCCGGGAAGAGCGCTTCGCGCAGAAGATGGTCGGCCTCTGCACGCGTGTCATTCTTCGCCCGACGCAGACCCGAAAGGATCTGCCCGCGAACAATTGGCAACTGGTCATCTGGAAAGTCCGGCTTCAGGAGCGTCGCTGACGCGAGCTCAAAGACCCGCTCGGCGTCCTCCGGCAGGCAGGTCAGCACAATGTCGATCGCCTCGCGCCCAACGGCAGCAGACACCGACGCACCAAGCCCGTCCAGCTCTTCAGCGAGCTCGTCGAGCGTCTTCCCGTCACTGCCCCGGGTGAGCATGTCAGACGCGAAGCGCGCGACACCAGGTTGATCGCCATCCGTCGAGCTGCCGCCAGGTACGCGCACGCGGGCGACAATCGGTTGCTCGGCTGGCTGGTCGTCGAGCGTCAGAACCCTGACGCCGTTCTCCAGGCGCGTCTCGCGTGCGCGAGGCATCGTCGAGTCCAGGCCCAGGTCGTTCGCATCCGGTACGTATCCAGCCGGGCCGCTACCAACGCGAGCGCTGGCTTGCGGTCCATTAGTGTCGCTCGGTATGAGCCAGCCGGTTGTGCGATGGTTCGGCACGAGCCAGGTCGCCGCAACGCGCTGCAGGTCCTCTGGTGTCACCGCCAGCATCGCCTCCAGCAGTCCATCCGGCGTCTGCTCTGGCGCGACCATCGCCAGTGCGCCGATCAGGTAGGCCTTGCTGGATGCGCTCTGCTGCGAGTACACGAACTGCGCCCGAATCTGCTTGCGAACGCGTTCCAGCTCTGCGTCGCCAACCGGCTCGTTGACGAGGCGCTGCACCTCGTCATTGAGGATCGCCTCAACCTGGTCAGCGTCAGCATCCGGGCTGAGTGTGGCCGACACGCCAAAAAGATACGGATCGATCGAAAGCGACATCGACGCGCCGGCACCCGAGGCGAGTCCGGTTGCAACCAGCGCCCGGTAGAGTCGTGACGAGCGACCCATCGCCGCCCCGCCGCCGAAGCTGAACGGCTTCCCGCCAGACAGCACCGCTTCAGCGACGAGGAGCGCCGGTGTATCAGGGTGCGCCGCTTCCGGAGCGCGATACACGATTTGCACGACGCGGTTCGGCGCGGGCCGAACCACCTGCACCCGGCGTTCCCCGTACTGGTCAGGCTCGACCGTGCGCACGCTGGGGATATCTTCTCCGGCTGGAATGTCGCCAAACGCCTGTTCGATGCGATCGAGCGCTTCGTCAGCCGGCAATGCGCTGACCAGGACGACGACCGCGTTGTTCGGCGCGTAATAGCGCCGATAATGCGCGACGAGATCCTCGCGGGTGATCGCCTGCAGATCAGACAGATGGCCGATCACGCCATTCCCATACGGATGGGCCCGGAAGGCCGCTCCGGCGATCTCCTCGGACAGGAGGAAGCCGGGGTTGTTCTCGTTGCCCTGCCGCTCCGAGATGATGACGGTGCGCTCGCTCGCTACTTCCTCAGCCGAAATGCGGGAGTTGACCATCCGGTCCGCTTCGATCTCCAGCCCGACCTGGAGCTTGTCGATCGGAAGCGTTTCGTAATAGGCGGTGTAGTCCAGCCAGGTAAACCCGTTGAGCGTGCCGCCATTCGCCGTTATCGTGCGAAAAATCTCGCCCGGCCCGATCTTATCGGTGCCCTTGAACTGCATATGCTCGAGCCAGTGTGAGATGCCGGTAATCCCCGCGACCTCGTTGCGCCCACCGACTCGATACCAGACCCACAGAGAGGCAATCGGCGCGCCCGTCTGCTGCCGAGCAAGAACGGTCAGTCCGTTCGGCAACACTCGTTGCTTCGTCGGGTTCTCGTGAGTCATGTCATCTCCTCTGTGGCGCTGATGATCCGGTCGCGCTTCGGACCCTGCACGCGAGTATAGAGCGCCAGACAACGAAAAGAGGGCATCCGGCTGGATGCCCTCTGAATCTGCGTCGTGGACGCGGTTGTCGATCAGGACGGAATAGTCTTCTTCGGCAGCCAGGTCATCATCTCGCGCAGCTCTTCGCCAACCTGCTCGATCTGATGGCCGGTGGCATTGTCGCGCAGCTTCATGAAGTTGCCGCGTCCAGCCTCGTTCTCGGCAATCCACTCGTTGGCGAATTCGCCCGACTGGATGTCGCCCAGGATCTGCTCCATCGTCGCGCGGACGCGATCGTCGATAACACGCGGGCCGGAGACGTAGTCGCCATACTCGGCCGTGTCTGACACCGAATAGCGCATGTACTTGATGCCGCCCTGATACATCAGGTCCACGATCAGCTTCAGCTCGTGCAACACCTCGAAGTAGGCGATCTGCGGCTGATAGCCGGCATTGACGAGTGTCTCGAACGCGGTGGTCACCAGCGAGGACACACCGCCACAAAGGACAACCTGCTCACCGAAGAGATCGGTTTCGGTCTCTTCCTTGAACGTCGTCTCGATGACTCCGGCCTTGGTGCTGCCGATGCCGCTGGCATAAGCGAGGGCAACGTCCTTCGCCTGACCCGAGAAGTCCTGATGGACAGCAATGAGCGCCGGGATGCCGACACCTTCGATATAGGTGTCGCGCAGAATGTGACCCGGGCCCTTCGGCGCGATCATGGCGACATCGATGTTGTCCGGCGGTGAGATGTGGCCGAAGTGGATGTTGAAGCCGTGAGCGAACATCAGCATGTTGCCGTCGGCGAGGTTCGGCGCGATGGCTTCGTTGTAAAGCTTCTTCTGAATGTGATCCGGCACGAGGATCATGATGACATCGGCCTCAGCGGCTGCGTCCGCAACCGACATGACCTTCAGGCCATCTTCCTCGGCCTTCTTCCACGAGCGGCTACCCTCATACAGGCCGACGCGGACATCGTAGCCGGACTCGTGGAGGTTCAGCGCATGGGCGTGCCCCTGGCTGCCGTAACCCATGACCGCAATCTTGCGGTCGCGGAGCGCGTCTGCATTCGCGTCCGCTTCGTAATAAATGGTCGCCACCGATCTGCCCGTTCCTTCCCAACCCTGTTTGCCGCGGCGCGCTCGCAACCGCTGTTTGGCCCCTGTATCCGCGTACTGTAGGCTCAACGACCGTCTCAGGCAACAGCGTCCTGAACGACCGTCAAGCGTGAGCTACCGGTGCCACGCACCATTGCCACCAAGCCTGTTCGCGCGACTTCCTTTATGCCATATGGCCGGATCATTGTGAGCATCGAGTCGATCTTGTCCCGCGGACCAGTCACCTCAAGGATGAGCGTGTCTGGCGTGGCATCAACGAAACGCGCGCGATAGATATCTGTCGCCAGCCGCATGACGTCGGCGCGGGTTCGCTCCGTCGCCGCGACCTTCACCAGCGCCAGCTCGCGCTGGATCAGATTCTCGCCGGTGACATCGGTGACCTTGACGACTTCCAGCAGCTTGTAGAGCTGCTTGGTCACCTGCTCGACCATGCGGTCGTCGCCGCCAATGACGAACGTCATGCGCGACATGCCGACCGTCTCAGAATGCCCGACCGCGACCGAGTTGACGTTGAAGCCGCGCTGCCGAAACAGGCTCATCACCCGATTGAGCACGCCAGGATGATCCTCAACCAGCACCACCAGTGTGTGTGAACGCTGCGTCATTCTCTTATTCACCCTTCTCGATCAGCTCGCCATACGATCCGCCACTCGGGATCATCGGGTAGACGTTCATCTCCTGCTCGACAACGAAGTTGAGGAGTGTCGGCCCGACAATCTCACGGGCCCACTCGATTGCCTCGTCAACGTCGTCGCGGCTTGTGATCGTCCGCGCGGCCATGCCGTAGGCGGTTGCAAGCATCTGGAAGTCGGGCTGGCTAATGAAGGTTTCTGAGTAGTTGCGATCGTGGAATAGCTGCTGCCACTGGCGCACCATGCCGAGATAGCCGTTGTTAATGATCACAACGTTCACGTTCGCCTGCTCCTGCACGAGGGTGGCGAACTCGAACAGCGTCATCTGGACCCCGCCATCACCAACGATGGCCCAGACCTCTTCATCTGGACGGGCGAGCGCTGCGCCAAGCGCAGCCGGCACGCCGAAGCCCATCGTTCCGAGGCCGCCAGACGTGACCCAGTTGTTCGGCTTGTTGCACTTGAAATACTGCGCAGCCCACATCTGGTGCTGACCGACGTCGGTGACGACGATGGCGCTGCCCTGCATGGCCTCGTGCAGTCGCTCCATCACAAACTGCGGCTGGAGGACAGCATCATTCGTGTGCGGGCGATACGGTGGAGTGCGCCGCCACTCGGCAATGGACTCAAGCCATTCGTCGTGACGCAGATCTTCGAGCTCAGCGTTCAGCAACGCCAGCGCCTGCCGTGCATCGCCGACAACCGGCACTGTAGTCTCGATGTTCTTGCCAATCTCGGCCGGGTCGATGTCGATGTGGACGACTCGTGCATTCGGGGCGAAGTCGCTGACCCGACCGGTCACCCGGTCGTCGAATCGCATACCGACGCCGATGAGCAAGTCCGTTTCGTGAATAGCGCGGTTGGCGTGCGCGAATCCGTGCATGCCGACCATGCCGAGGCAGAGCGGGTGATCCTGGTCGATGCCGCCGATTCCGAGCAACGTCAGGCCCACCGGGATCTGTGCCTTTTCGGCGAGCGTCTTCAGCTCCTCCATCGCGCCGGAGAGCAGGATGCCGTGGCCAGCCAGAATCAGCGGCTTGCGCGCGTTGCGGATCTCCTCCGCTGCCAGCCGAATCTGGCGACGATGCGGAGTGTAGGTTGGCTTGTAGCCAACCAGATCGAGCGCTTCGGCCGGCGCGAGCTCCGCCGAAGCGAGCAGCACGTCCTTGGGGATATCAACGAGGACGGGGCCGGGCCGACCGGACTTCGCGAGATGGAACGCCTTTTGAATCGTCGGGCCAATGTCGGCCGCGTGGCGAACCAGGAAGTTGTGCTTCGTGATCGGCAGCGTGATGCCAGTGATGTCGATTTCCTGGAATGCGTCGCTACCAATGAAGTGCTGGCCGACCTGGCCGGTGATGGCAACGAGCGGTATCGAGTCGAGCATCGCAGTCGCGATCGGCGTCACGAGGTTGGTCGCTCCCGGCCCCGACGTCGCCAGACAGACGCCGACCTTGCCGGTCACGCGGGCGTAGCCGTCTGCGGCGTGGCCGGCGCCCTGCTCATGGCGCACGAGCACGTGATGAATCTCGGGGAACTCGGGTAGAACATCATAGAGTGGAATGACTGCGCCTCCGGGGTAGCCGAACAGCGTATCCACGCCCTCGCGAACCAGCGCCTGACAAAGAACGCGTGCGCCGATGCTCGGCGCGGACTTCGCAACTGGTGTGGGTTTTGATTCGGCCGGCATCGCGCCGGAATCTGCGGGAGTTGTTGCGACCATCTGTGCCCTACCCTCCATACCCTTGAACGCCAGCCAACCCTGATCGCCAGAAATGAAACGAGCCTCCCGCATTGGGAGGCTCGCGATTCGTCGGTTTATCCTGTCAGCGTATTTCGCGCGCCCCCTTATGTCCCATTCGTAATAAGAATGAGTACTACGCCGCGAATAATGGACTCGTGTGCGAACGCCGGAATTGCCGGAACGTCGTTTGACGCCAGCTCACCCAGGAGGTTCGACTGCGAGACCAATCGCGGCAATGGGGAATCCTTATCGCACAAAGGCGCTACAGGGTTCGTACCGTGGCATCATACGGTGCGCCGACAAAGCATGTCAAGTCACGATGCACTGCAGAAACAGCAGCGCCGAAAACGCATCCCGCGCTTGTGGAGATCACCCTGTGGCTGTGCTATCATTTCGATCGCGCCGCACGGCGGTGCAGCAAGCAGAATGCGCCCGTAGCTCAGGGGATAGAGCGTTTGGTTGCGGACCAAAAGGTCGGGGGTTCAAATCCCTCCGGGCGTACTTGAGAAGGCCCTCGCTATGCGAGGGCTTTTGCGTTCCCGCGAACTTGCTGACTACCGTCATTGGCGCGCTATTTCGGGTCCGGTATACTTCCCCGCGGAGAGGTGTCCGAGTGGTTGAAGGTGCCGATCTCGAAAATCGGTGTGGCTGATGAGGTCACCGCGGGTTCGAATCCCGCCCTCTCCGCAGACCGACCAACAGCCGCTCGCGTTCAGCACACAGCGACGATAGAGCTGGGCGCTGAGTGCAGGCGGCTGATTTGTGTTCGGGGAAGGGTCGCATAGTTGGCCTAGTGCGCGCGCCTGGAAAGCGCGTAGGCGGGACCTCTCGCCTCGCGGGTTCGAATCCCGCCCCTTCCGCTCAAACTGCTGCGCTGGCTGCCCGCTGGGGCACCGCCCGCGACTCACTCTTCACCGCGCCCAAATCGCAACGCGCTTCCCCAGCGCTTCGAGATCAACGAAAGGCACTCAATGACGGAACCGCGCACCACGCATCCTGTTGCAGAACCTCCAACGATCGGAGGTGTGAGCGATTTCTGGAATCGCGTTGCGCATGCTCCGTCCGTAGTTCTGTTCCTCGATTTTGATGGCACGCTGGCCCCATTCCACGCCGATCGCATGCAGGCTTACCCACTCCCCGGTGCGATGGACGCTGTCAAGTCCATCAGTACCCAGCCACGAACGAGCGTCGCGATTGTCTCCGGGCGTCCTATCTCCGAGATCATGACGCTTATAGGCGACCCCGAGATCATTATTTCCGGCGCGCACGGGTACGAACTCCGAACGCCAGATGGCGGCTATCAGGTTATTCCGCTGCCGGCAGAGCAACGTCTGCTCCTCGACTCCGCGCGCGAAACGGCGCTGCGCATCTTCCCGGCCGAGCGGGTCGAACGCAAGGCTGCGAGCGTGGCAGCCCACGTGCGTGGCTTGCACCCCACAGCGGCCGCTGACATGGTGGCGCGGCTCGAACAGCACTGGCGATCACTCAGCGATTCCGGACTCGTTGACTTTCGACCCTTTAACGGGGGACTGGAACTACGAGCAAGCGGCCGAACCAAGGGCACGGTGATCAACGAGATGCTGGATTCTGCGCCCGCCGACATCCTGCCAATCTACATTGGTGACGACGACACGGACGAGGATGCGTTTGGCGCGCTTGCCGACCGCGGCATCGGCATCAAGGTTGGTCCGGCAAACGCGGTTACGCTAGCAATCGGCCACCTGGATAATTGCGAAGCAGTCCGCGACATGCTGATCTATTGGGCAGGACGGGAGATTTCTCATGGCGCAGTCTCATAACGACAGCGATCTGAAGCGGCTCGTTGTCGTTTCTAATCGCCTCCCCGTCGTGCTTTCGCCGGATGATAACGACGGCTGGAACGTGCAGCCGGGCGCAGGTGGCCTGATCACGGCGCTTGCGCCGGTGCTACGCAACCGCGGCGGTATGTGGATCGGATGGCCGGGCACACAGGCGGACGACAAGGTCCGCGAGGCGCTGGATAACGCCGCGGACGGTACTGGCTACACCCTGAATGCTGTCGACCTCCCGGACTCGATCATTGAGGGTTACTACCAGGGGTTTGCCAACGAGGTAATCTGGCCACTGTTCCATGACATGCTTTCGCGCTGCAATTTCCAGCCTCATTACTGGCACGATTATCTGGCGGCAAATCGCATTTTCGCCAGCACTGTTGCCGAAAGCACCGAGACGCAGGACTACGTCTGGATCCACGACTATCATCTGATGAATGTTGCGGAGCAGCTGAAGTCGATAGGGGTTCGACGCCGCACCGGATTCTTCCTGCACATCCCCTTCCCGCCGCTCGACATCTTCCTCAGGCTCCCGTGGCGCTTCCAGATCCTGCGGGCTCTGCTGGAGTTCGATCTGGTGGGCTTCCAGACCGCTCGTGACACGCGCAACTTCATTCACTGCGTGCGCAACCTGACGCCCGAAGTTGAGATCTCGCGGAGCCGTGGTTCGTTCTCCGTCTCACACGGCGATCATGTGACGCGGGCCGGCACCTTCCCGATCGGGATCGATTTCGCGTCGTTCGACGAACAAGCGCGGTCGAGCGAGGTCGTGCATGAGATGGAACGATCGTCGCACCGGCTTGCCAACATCAAGATGGTGCTCGGGATCGACCGTCTCGACTACACCAAGGGGCTGCCCGAGCGGATCGTCGCGTTCCAGGACGCATTACGGCGCTACCCGAACCTGCAAGGCAATATCACGCTGATTCAGGTCGTTATCCCCAGCCGGACGGATGTCCCGGAATACCGCGCGCAGCGCGAATCGATTGAGCAGCTGGTTGGCAACGTCAACGGCGAATTCACTCAGCCGGGATGGGTGCCGATCCATTATTTGTATCGGTCGCTGGAGCCGATCGAGCTGCTTGCGTACTACCGCATGTCCGATGTCTGCCTGGTCACCTCACTCAAGGACGGCATGAACCTGGTGTCGAAGGAGTACTGCGCCTGTAATGTCGATAGCGACGGCGTCCTCATCCTGAGCGAGTTCGCGGGCAGCGCCGCGCAGCTCCATCGCGGCGCGATCATGGTGAATCCCAACGACATCGAAGGCATGGCCGAGGCGATCAATCGTGCGATCGTCATGCCCGAGGCCGAGCGTCGATCCAGAATGCGCCGGATGCGTCAGAACGTCCGCCGCGAGAACATCTTCTGGTGGACAGATTCATTCCTGCGGGCCGGCGCAAGCAAACGGCTCGATGACTTCCCTGTCTCGGAGTACTTCATGCCGAAGGAACCGGCCCGACCGTCGCTGATCTAGGCGGCGAGGCGCTACCACCAGCGTAGCTTGCGAAATATCCAGGCGAGGAAGATTGCCAGGATCGCCATCCCGAGCAGCACCCCGTAATACCCATAGCGCCAGTGCAGCTCCGGCATCCGGTCGAAGTTCATGCCGTAGATACCGGCGATCAGTGCCAACGTCATCAGGATGATGCTGGCGACAGTGAGCGTCCGAACGGTCTGATTGAGCTCGTTCGATACTACTGTCAGGTGAACATCAATGATCGTTGACAGGATGTCGCGATAATTATCGATTGTCTCCGTGACGCGAATGACGTGATCGTAGACATCCTGGAAGTAAGCGACCGACGCTTCGCCGAGCAGCGGCAGCTCGCGTCTGGTGAACGCGTTGAACACATCCCGCGTTGGCGCGACGACGCGCCGCACGTCCAGAAGTAGTCGCTTCAGCCGAAACACTTCCTCGACGGTGCCGGTGTTTCCGTGCTCAAACACGCGAGCTTCGAGATCTTCGATCTGGTCGCCGATGGCGTCCATGCAGGGGAAGTAGCCGTCGACGACAGTGTCGGCGATGGTGTACAGCAGCATCGCCGGCGTTTGGCGCGCCTGATCCCGACAATGCTCGGCCCAGCGATGCGCCGCAGCATCGATCTCGGCAAGTCGTCCGCGGTGCAGCGTGATGACCGCTGAGCTCGTCACGACGATCGACAGCTCGTGCATCCGCGCATGACTGTTACTTTGCGCTTCCACCGCATACAGGACGACGAACATGTGCGCCCGGTATTCTTCAGCCTTCGGCCGCTGTCGTCGTACCTGGATGTCTTCGAGCGTCAGTGGGTGCAGCGCGTAGCGCTCTGCCAGCAACGCAAGCTCGTCTGGCGTGGGATCGGTGACGTCAAGCCACTCGACCTTGGACGATGACGCGACATCATTGGCTTGGCTGAACAGATCGGTGGCCGTCGGATCAAAGCGAAAGATACTCACGTCGGAGCTTGGTCCGCCAGGGCAGATTCGATCGCCGAGCGGTGCGGCATGGATGGCTGAGCACCGGCGACAGTGACGGCGAGCGACCCGGCAATAACTCCGGCGGCGGTTGCCTCATGCAACGATGCGCCATCCGCAAGCCAGGCTGCGAAGACACCGCAGAAGCAGTCGCCCGCGCCGGTCGTGTCGACAACCTTCACCTTCGGAGCTGCGATCAACCGCACTCCGCTCTCATCGGCCGCTGCCGCTCCGCCGGCGCCAATCGTAATGACGGCAGCTTTTGGCCCGTGCCGAAGGAGGTCCTGCGCAGCACGCTTCGTAGCATCAGCGTCAGTCACGTCGACCTGGCGACCGAGGACATCGCCTGCCTCGAACTCATTGCAGATCAGCACATCGACGAGCTTGAGGTGCTCCATGATTCGATCATCATACGGGGCGGCATTCACAACTTTCGTCGCGCTGCTGTCTGCGCGCAGTGCCGCAACAATGGCTTCCATTGATGTCTCTAGCAGCATCGAGATGACCGAACAATCGGTAGCCAGTGCGGCATGCACCAGGTCGGCATCGACGAGATCATTCGCACCGGGCACAACGACAATCTGGTTCTCGCCTTGAGCATCGACGCAGATCTGGGCGACGCCCGACGTCGTGCCCTTGTGCTCGGCCATGAACTCGACGTCAATCCCCTCATCGCGAAGCTCACGACGACGGGCCTTGCCGTAGTCATCATCGCCGGTCGCGCTCACAAGCCTGACGTCTGCCCCGGCACGACGCGCTGCGACTGCCTGATTGGCCCCCTTGCCGCCGGCATAAATCGCGAATGACTCGCCACGCACCGTCTCGCCAGCGCGCGGCAGGCGCTGCGCGCTGCTCACGAGATCGGTGTTGCTGCTCCCGATGACGACTACCGACCCCATCATCCCCTCCTCGATCGTTCGTTACCAGGCAGCCTCGTCGTCATCGTCACGTCGAGCCGTCTTCCACGGCACGAGGCGGCTGAAGAAGTGCTTGACAAGCAGGCCGCGCAAACGTCCCCACGCCTGACGGCCACGCAGGAAGTCGGTCTGCGGCACCTCTCGACCGCTATACGTCTCGCGTGCATAGAGATCGGCGAGATACGCTGCCGGCCCGCGACTACCAGGTACTTCGTCGGCAATTGTCGCCGCAAGCTCCCTCGGCGTCATCGATGGTTGTGTGCGTACCCCACCCCAGTCAGCGCCTCGGATAGTCTTGGCATAAAGCTGCCCCGCTGGAGAGAGGCCCCGCATGCCGCGCAGCCAGAAGAACGCTGCCACGAGCGCCGCCAGCATTAGCCCGACGATCCCGCCGCGAATCGCCCACTCGACCCGCGAAACCGGCTCTTCGCGCTGCCCGACGCCAATGCCCGTGCCAGTTGGCAGCTCGTTTTGCTCCTGCAGAAACTGGCTGTCGTCCGGAAGGATTCCACCAACGCCACCCGACTCACGATCGATGGGCCCTGCCGCGGTGTTCGGCGCGGGGGCCGGCTCGCGATTAAATTCCGTTCGCGCGGCCGTCGGCTCGAACGGCACCCAGCCGTAGCCATCCAGATAAATCTCCGGCCAGGCGTGAGCGTTACGCTCACGATAGAGGAATCCACCTGCGTCCCGGTCCCGATCAGCCGGGAAGAAGCCGGTGACCATGCGCGTCGGCAAGCCCATCTCACGGGCCATGACGACGAACGCCGACGCGTAGTACTCGCAATAGCCCTTGTGTGAATCGAACAGCACGTAGTCGACGACATCCTGATCGGCTGGAGGTACGGCGACGTCTTCGCTGTACTCGATCGAGTTGCGCAGATACGACTCGATCGACTTCGCGGCGTCATAGGGATTTGTCGCTCCGGCCGTCACCTGATGTGCAAGGTCGCGCGTGCGCTGCGTGACGGTGTCAGGCAGCTGCAAGTAGCGATCGAGGACCTCCTGTGGTGCTGCGCCAGTGGCCTGCCGCAGATCCTCAGACTTGGCATCAGTCTCAAGGGCTTCGACCTTGTATGACTCACCGGTTGCCAGACCCTCACGCGCGTATACCGCCTCCACTTCGGAGAGGTCAGGGAACGAGCCGCTGTAGGTCAGGGTCGCCGCACGATACGTGTCGTAGTTGATCGTGTACTCGAACGTGATGCCTCGCTCAGCGAGCGCCTGACGCTCGGCCGTGATCTCTTCCGATTCCGGCCGCTTGCGTGGCCGCAGGTCCTCTTCGGGTGTCGCGGTGACAGTCGGCTCGGCTGTCGGTGTCTCCTGATTTTCGGCTGTCGGTGTCGGCTCGACGATATCCTCGGGCGTGAAGTCGTACTCCTGCAGAAGTGTGGCGATGCGCTCCATCTCCCGTGGGATAGCCGGGAGTGCTTCGCCGCTCAGGTCGACTTCGGCGCCGACGACGGTGTTCCACGGCACAACGAGGTTCGCGCCGACATCTGCGCTGAGAAACGTCTCCGGAGCGAAGATCAGCCCGCCGCGCGGTCGTTCAACACGGATTGTGTAGCCGGTCTTTTCACGCGTGTCCAGCGCCTGCTGACCGACATCCACTGCCTCGCCGGCCTGCAGCGAAACCTGCGGCGGAACGTTGCGAACCTGACCATTCTCGTCACGATCCTGCGTCACGTCGGAGAGCCAGCCGCGCCCGGTGTAAACGGCGTAGCGGTGTGCAGCCAGATAGGGGGCAGTTGGTTCCCCAGTGACCAGCACGACCGGCGTGTCGCTCAATCTGAGCGAGCCACCCAGGTCGAAGCTGTCGGAGAAGCTGGCGAAGCCGCCAATGCCTCCACCGCCCGGGCCTCGCAGGCCGGCGAACCAGCTGTTGAAGCGCTGCTCAACCGCGCGCCACGGCCCATCAACCGACAGCCAGACATCGTGCGCACGTCCGCTCTGGACGCTGCCGGGGAAGATCCAGCCGAACATGAGCACGAACATCGCGAGATAGGTCGCGGCCCACATCGCCTTCCAGCCAATGGAGGCTGGATAGTCGATGCGCTGTCGCCGCCAGCGGGTCTCGCGCTCCAGCATGCGGAAGCGGACCAGCAACAGGAGCGCAAAGAACAGATAGAACACGACGAGACCAGTCGGCACACGATGGCTGTAGCCGAGATTGATAAAGAGAAGCAGGCCCGGGAAGATCAGCGCCGGCCATACCCAGCGGGCGCGGAAGACAAACCAGACCGAGCTGTACGCGAGCATCAACGTCGTGATCGAAATGAACAGGACGAACAGATACAGGTCGTCCGTCTGCTGCCCGCCTGCGATCTGATCAATCCAGCGGCCGCCGCGATCTGCCAGCCACGAGAGCTTGTCCGCGCGGCTGCCCAGGCGGTCGTCGAGATACTCCGTCATCTGGAACAGGACGACGCCCGCGCCGCCGACAAGCGCAGCCAGGTGCGCAATCCAGCCCGGAATGCGCCGCTGCTTGGCGACGATGAGCCCGGCGACCAGGCCGTAGATCATGACGCGGTTCAGGATCTGGAGTCCGTCGGCCCAATCGGCCTGGCGGATGGACCAGACTGCCACAAAGACGACCAGCGACGTCAGAATGAACGTCGACCAGCCCTCACGGAGTGCAAGTCGATTCACGTCGTTATCCCCCGCACCTCGGAACGCTCAAGTCGAATGCTCGGTATGTCCAGCGCCTGACGAGGTTCCTGTAACCGTTGTTGAATTGATAAGTTCGCTTCGCGACCGAGTTTCCGCGCCGCCAGGATCGTCCAGGCGATGCAGCCAGTCAGCACCGTTGCCAGCAGCGCGACGATAAGCAGCACGCCGAGAATCGCTCCGACCGGCGGATTGTTGGGATCTTCAAGCGACGCTGATATCAGCATCGCTGAGACGGTTAGACCGTTCCAGGCACCGTGAACGAGTACGGCTGCAATCAGATAGGGAACGATCCGAAACCCGCCTGTCGTACGCTGCCGATGCCAACCATAACCAGCTAATGCCGAAGCCGTTACGTGAATGAACGCCACTGGAGCCCGCACGAGCAGCAGCCACGGCCAGGCCGTGCCGGCAGCTAGCGCATAGCCGAGCGTCTCAACCACCGAAAACCCCAGTCCGACACACGCGCCAGTGACGAACGCGGAGTATCCAGTTGTCACCTTGCTGCGCTGGACGAAGATCACGCCAAGCAGCTTGGTGAACTCTTCGGTGAGTGGCGCGACGATCGCGTACATCGCTGAGACGCCAACGGCCACCGTCAGCGTTTGCAGCAGGTCCGAGCCGAGATCATCGAGCCCACCGGTGCCCGAGAGACGATCGATGAGCGAACTGGCTAGTGACGTATCCACCAGCGCCAGCCCGCCGAGTACGGCCAGCACGGCGAGAATCGCGAACGCTAGCTGCAGCACCAGCGCAATACCGGTCGCCGCGAACATCCCCCAGACCGTCGCAAGGGCAATATCGCGGCGCTGGAGAGACTGGGCTCCCGGCCACCGCGTCACTAAACGAGCAATCGCACTGAATAGCCCTGCCAGCGCCACCACAGCAATGAACGGTTCAGCGAGCGGAAGCCAGTCCCAGTGCGCGGCGGCGACACCGGCCAGCGCAGCGAGGACCAGAGCCACGACGCCGAGCCATACTGGCGGAAACCGAAACGAACGCGTCGCCGACCGCAGCCGGCCGCTGATGAGCAGCAACGCGCCGACAATGCAGACAGTCCCGAATCCTCCGGCTGCAGCCGCATCTCGAACCTCGGTGTCTCCCGGCGCTGAGTAGTCGATGTTCAGCGCGTACACAGCGAGAAGCCCGAGCCCGGCCGCAAAGAGGACGACGATTGCCGTATAGCGAGCCAGCCGGCTCACGGGCGGGGCACCTTGCCGCCCGGGGCGACTGAGTGTGTCGCCAACGCGCGGCTGATGTCGTCGCCGTACTTCACCAGATAGGTCGGCACGCCGATAGACGCCAGCGTGCTGACAACGAACAGGCTCGACTCGCCCGAACCGAACGTCGTCGGCTCAATGATGACGGCGACGCACTGGACGCGCCGACTCACAATCTCGATGACTGACTGCACCCAGTCCTCGTTCGTCGACGGCGTGACGAAGATGACAGTACTGTTGCGTGAGAATTGCCCGCCTTCGGCCATGATGAGCTCGCCGAAAGGCATATCGCCGTCAGCGCGTATGACCGCCAACTGCTCCAGAATCTTAATCATCTGGCGGCCGCCGCGGTCGGTCGGAATGACGACGTTCTGCCGCGACGATGCCAGCAAGCCGACGGCACGGTTCTGCGACAGAAAGTGGTGAGCCAGCGATGCGCCGACTGTCACAGCATATTCTTCTGTCGAATCCAGCCAGAACGACAGCGGCACCTCGTCGCCACTCAGCGACGGCAGCGCTCCAAGTCCCGCTGCACCTGCATGGACGTTGGCCTGCAGATCGACCGCGATCCAGATGTCAGCGGTCGGGTCGAGCTCAAACTCCTTGACCATCAGCTTTCCGGTTCGCGCAGTCGCAGACCAGGAGATGCGGTTGAAGGCGTCGCCGGGGAAGTACTCACGCACACCCGATGCGTTCGGCGTCACGAACGGCGTGCGCCGCTGAATCGCCGAGCCGCCCGGCAGCTCGCCAACCGGCAGCGCAAACGCGCTGAGGTCAACAGTCGCCGGATAGACCAGCAGCTCGTGAGTATCCGGAATGAACAACTGGCTTGGAAAGAGGCCAAACGGATCGCCGCTGCGAATCGTCAGTGGGCCGATGCGAAACCGACCGCGGCGCGAGCAAATTGTTTCAACTCGCCAGCGTCGCCCGTCGTTCGGGCCGAGGTTCAGGACGCGCGATACACGATGACCCGGCAGGTCCGAGTGGTCAGTGATCTCCACCCACAGCTTGGCCAGCTTGCTGGAGTTCTGCACGCGGATGCGTTCCATCAGCGGTTGGCCGACTTGCGCCCTGTCCGCCTTCGTCTCGCGCGTCAGCGTGATGCCGCGCAGGCTGAATCGCCCCCACAACCAGGCGACGACGATCAGGCCGACGAGGGCAAAGAAAACCTTGTCGAGGATGCTCCACTGATTCAGCTGGCCAAACACAAAGACAACGATGGCCAGGATGATGAGCTTGAGCGCGTTCATTGCGCGTTCCGACGCGCTCGCCAGCCTCCGCTCGTTGCCTGCGCCTGCGGCGCGGACACGCGCGCGCCCGGAACCGGGACGACGGACAGCAGATCCTGGACAATGTCGCGCGAATCGATGCCCTTCATTCGCGCCGCCGGACTGACGATGACACGATGCGCGAGCGCCGGGACGGCCAGGTCTTTGACATCGTCCGGTGTGACGAAGTCGCGGCCCTGCAGCGCAGCCCAGGCACGCGAGGCCGTATAGAGCGCCAACGACCCGCGGGGGCTGGCGCCGAGATAGATGTCATCGTGCTCGCGCGTCGCCAGCACCAGATCGACGATGTACTCCTTGATGAGCGGGTCGACATGAACGCCGCGAATCTCGGTTTGCGCCTGCTTCAGCACATCTG
Organism: Thermomicrobiales bacterium; assembly: GCA_039810005.1. GTDB lineage: Bacteria > Chloroflexota > Chloroflexia > Thermomicrobiales > CFX8 > JAMLIA01. The sequence goes on from JBDHWD010000019.1 coordinate 33,468, forward strand.
CCGTGACAACCTGCTCCAGCGAGTCCAGCGGGTGCGCGAACTGCTGCCGTGTCAGCACGTCAATCTCGCTCGAACGCCCGGGGTAGCCAAGCGACAAGCGCACGAGAAAGCGGTCGAGCTGCGCTTCCGGCAGCGGGAAGGTGCCTTCATACTCGATCGGGTTCTCTGTCGCCATCACGACGAACGGCTCCGGCAACGGATGCGTCACTCCATCGACGGTGATCTGTGCTTCCTCCATCGCCTCCAGCAGCGCCGACTGCGTCTTTGGCGTCGCGCGATTGATCTCATCGGCGAGGACAATCTGCGCCACGATCGGTCCGGGCCGATACTCGAACGTTCCCTGCTGCTGGTTGAAGATGCTGACGCCGGTGACGTCGCTCGGTAGCAGGTCCGGCGTGAACTGGATACGCTTGAAGGTGCATCCAATACTCCGCGCAATGGCCTTGGCCATCACGGTCTTACCGACGCCCGGAACGTCCTCAATCAGGACGTGTCCACGGCTCAGCAGTGCGACGAGGACCAGCTGAACCTCGCGCCCTTTGCCGACAATGACTCTTTCTACGTTCTGCCTGACACCGGTGGAAATCTGTTCGACGAACTCCATCGTTGTCCCTTCTCGCGGTGCCGAGTATCAAAACACTGGCAGCGGGCTGCACATGCGACGCTATGCCAGATACAGTGAGGTTCTCGGAATGTCTGCGATCCTCAGAAGATGTATAGAGGAAAACGGCGCTGAATGACACTCCTCTTGTGGATGACAGCTAATCCGGCGCGAGTGTCGACATGGGTAGTATAGCAACGCTCCTTAGAATTATGTACAGGCGGAAACTGCCGTGTACGCGCGATATCTACCAGTAGATACGCCAACCCGGCGCGCTTGGTTCGCAGCACTCCTGCATTCCGGGGTGTACGTATAATCGAAGAACGATTGGCACGAGAGGAGCCGGATTTGGCAGCGAGCGCGACAACGACGTCATTCAACGGAAAGCGACTGATGCTCGTCGACGGGTACGGGCTCGCTTTCCGCGCTTTCCATGCCCTGCCGATGACCCTGACCGCACCGGATGGCGAGCTGACGAACGCGACCTACGGGTTTACGGCCATGTTGCTTGATACCTTGCGTTCGCACGAGCCAGATTACGTGATTATCACCTTTGATATCGGCAAATCCTTTCGTCATGACGAGTTCGCGGACTACAAGGCTCACCGCGCTCCGATGCCGGACGAGATGCGCGGACAGCTCAGTCGCATCCGCGAGGTCATCGCTGCGCTGGAGATCCCGATCTACGAAGTAGACGGCTTTGAGGCCGACGACGTGATCGGCACGCTGGCCCGGCAGGCCAACGAATCCGGCGTCGAGGCACTCCTGCTGACTGGCGATAGCGACCTCCTCCAGCTCGTCAACGACCACACGACGGTCATCCTCCCCGGCGCTCAGCGTTTCGGCGAATACCGTGTCTTCGACCGCGACGCAGTCGTCGAGCGCTATGGATTCGGCCCCGAGCGGCTGCCCGAGTTCAAGGCGCTTGTTGGTGATAAGTCAGACAACATCCCGGGAGTTCCGGGCATCGGCGAAAAGACGGCCAAGGCGCTCATAGAAACGTATCCGTCGATTGAAGAGATCCTGGCCAACGTTGACGAGATCAGTCCGCCGCGTGCGCGAAACTCGCTGGCGCAGAACTCGGAGCTGGCGCTGCAATGCCGGCGGCTCGCGACGATCGTCCGCGACGTACCAGTTGAGCTCGATATCGAGCGTGGCGCGATCCACGACTTCGACCGCGATGCAGTGCTGGACCTGTTTCGCACGCTCGGGTTCCGCTCGCTGATGGCACGCCTCCCGGATTCGCATCGTGAGTCGATCGCTCCGGCCGATGCCGAGCCGACCGGCCAGATTGCCGAGCCTGTGGTCGCGGCCTCGCGCGCCGAGCTGGAAGCTCTGGCGACCGAAATTCGCAAGGCAGCCGAAATCTCGGTTGACGTCGAGACCGATTCGACACACCCGATTCTGTCGAACCTGGTCGGCATCGCCGTCGCGACGGCGATCGACCGGGCGTGGTACGTGCCACTGGCCTCGCCAGACGGGATCGCTGCTTCGATGGATGACATACAGGCGACGATCGCTCCGGCTATTGCCGAGCATCCGCGCGTCGTCACGCACCACGGTAAGTTCGATCTGACCGTCATGGTGCAGGCCGGACTGCCCGACTTCACGATCGAGTTCGATACGATGCTGGCCGCCTACCTTCTCGGCGAGTCCGGTATCGGGCTGAAAGATCTGGCGTTCCGTCATCTCGGATGGGAGATGACCGAGATCACCTCATTGATCGGCACCGGGCGGAATCAGACCACGATGGACAAGGTCCCGCTTGAGAAGGTCGTGCCCTACGCCGGCGCAGACGTCGAGAGCACGATGCGTTTGCGGCCAATCCTTGAGACCGAGCTAACGAACCGCGAGCAGATGCAGCTCCTGAAGGAGATCGAGCTACCGCTCGTGCCAGTTCTGGTCGACATGGAGCGCAACGGCATCGCGGTCGACGTCGCGGTACTCGAAGATCTCTCCGAAAGCATGGCGGCTCAGATTGAGCACCTTGAGGAGCGCATCTATGCGCTCGTTGGGCATGAGTTCAATCTGGGCTCAACCCGCCAGATGGCGACGATCCTGTTTGAGGAGCTTGGCCTTCCGTCCGGCCGTCGGACGAAGACTGGCTATTCAGTCGGTCAGGAAGTACTCGAGGGTCTGCGTGGCGCGCACGAAGTTATCGACCTCATCCTTGAGCACCGCACGATCAAGAAGATAAAGTCGACCTACGTCGATGCCCTGCCGCTGCAGGTCAACCCGAAGACTGGCCGTGTGCATACGACGTTCAACCAGACCATCGCCGCAACCGGTCGCCTCTCATCGACCGATCCGAATCTGCAGAACATCCCTGTACGCTCACCGCTGGGTCGTGAGGTGCGCCGGGCGTTCGTCGCCGCCAACACGCCTGAGGGACGGCTGTTCGACGAGCCGTCGGTGCTCTTTTCATCGGACTACTCGCAGGTCGAGCTGCGCATCATGGCGCACTTCAGTCAGGATCGCGCCCTGCTGGACGCGTTCAACAACGGCGTCGATGTGCATCGAGCAACGGCGGCGCAGGTATTCAACGTGCCGCTCGAAGACGTTACGCCGGACATGCGCGCTACCGCAAAGACCGTGAACTTCGGCATCATGTACGGCATGCAGGCGTATGGTCTGTCACGTGACACTGGCATGTCGCGGCAGGAAGCGACGCAGTTCATCGAGCGCTATATGAGCCAGTTCGATGGCGTGCGCTCCTACCTCGCCCAGACCCTCGTCGAAGCTCAGCAAGTCGGTTATGTGTCGTCGCTCTACGGTCGCCGGCGTTACGTGCCGGACATCGCTGGCGGTGGTCCGCGGCGCATGGCTGCCGAGCGCGCAGCAATCAACATGCCTCTACAGGCGACGGCGGCCGACATCATGAAGATTGCGATGATCAATGTCGCGAAAGAGCTGGCCGAATCGCCACTTCGAGCGCGAATGATCCTGCAGGTTCACGACGAGCTGTTGTTCGAGACTCCCGAGTCGGAGGTCGAAGCGTTGCGCGAGCTTGTGTCCCGAACAATGCGAGATGCAGCGAAGCTGTCGGTGCCGCTCGATGTCGAGTCATCGATCGGGCAAAACTGGGGAGACATGGTCGACCTGGAATAACCGCAGGTGTATCGTAGGTTATAATGGGATGTCAGCCGTGAAGCGCGCGGCAGAGGGACAGAAGGACTACTGGTAACCATGCCCACCTATGATTATGTATGCGACAGTTGTGGTCACCGCTTTGACGTTCGCCAGAGCTTCTCTGACGATCCGATCCGAGACTGTCCGGCCTGTGGATCGAGCGTGCGGCGCGTCGTGTACCCCGCCGGAGTGATCTTCAAAGGCTCTGGCTGGTACATCAACGATAGCCGCAAGGACGCTCCCTCCGATAGCCCGTCGCAGTCGAGCTCGGGGTCGTCTTCTTCAACGTCATCAACACCTTCGACGACATCCGAGGCAAAAGAGACCGTCAAGAGTTCCGCAGATTCCTGAACACGAGCGGACGGTCTGCCGGGAAACCGGCACGAAGCCAGACTCGACACCGCGGGGGAGGGCACATCGCAGCCGCCCCCGTTTTGTTTGCGTGACATTACGACGCCAGAAAGGCATGAACTACCATGACGCTGATGGTCTATAACACGATGACGCAGTCCAAGGAGCCGTTCGAGACGATCGAGCCGGGTATCGTCAGCATGTACGTTTGCGGCCCGACGGTCTATTCCGACGCGCACATCGGCCACGCGATGTCTGCGCTGGCGTTTGACATCATCAGGCGCTATCTGGAATGGAACGGCTACGAAGTTCGGCACGCCCAGAACTTCACCGACGTTGATGACAAGATCATCAACCGCGCTGCCGAGCTAGGCATAGAGCCCGAGGCTTTGTCGGAGCAGCTCATCCAGGACTGGCTCGATGAAACTGCGGCGATGAATGTGCTGCCGGCAACGGTCTATCCGCGCGCCACCCAGGAAATCGACGGCATCATCAAGATGATCCAGGACCTGATCGACAACGGCCACGCCTATGTCGTTGAAGGCGGCGATGTCAACTATCGCGTGACCAGCTTCGATGACTATGGCAAGCTCAGCCACCGCAACCTCGAAGAGATGCAGGCCGGAGCGCGAATCGAGATCGATCCGCGCAAAGAGAATCCAATGGACTTCGCACTCTGGAAGGCCGCCAAGCCCGGCGAGCCGGCCTGGAAGAGTCCGTGGGGAGAAGGTCGCCCGGGCTGGCACATTGAGTGCTCGGTCATGGCCATGGAGCACCTCGGCAATACGATCGACATCCACGGCGGCGGATCTGACCTGATCTTTCCGCACCATGAGAACGAGATCGCCCAGTCGGAGGCGTTCCCCGAGAATCGTCCGTTTGCCCGCTACTGGATGCACAACGGATTGCTGCAGCTCGGCGGCGAGAAGATGAGCAAGTCGATCGGCAATCTCGTCTCGATCAAGGAGCTGATTCGGCGTGGTGATGAGCGCGCGTTCCGCCTGCTCGTCCTGCAGTCGATCTACCGCAACCCGCTCGTGTTCAACGATGAAGTCCTCGAAGGCGCGCGACGCGGACTCGAGCGCCTCGATACTGCAGTTCGCGGCTACGACGCATCCGCGTCGGCGAACGATGCGGAGGCCGAGCGCTCGGCCGCAGAATCTGAGATGCGCTTCCGCACAGCCATGGACGATGATTTCAACACACCGGTTGCTGTGTCGGTTTTGTTCGATCTTGCGCGTAGCGCGAACCGTGCCGAAGGCGCGGCGCGGCACGTTCTGCAGGCGAAGCTGGTCGAGCTTGCCGGTGTACTCGGCCTGCCTCTCGGCGTGAGCCCCGACAATGGATCGGGCGATGCAGCGCCATTCATCGATCTGCTGATCTCGATTCGTAACGAGTTGCGAGCGGCGAAGCAATGGGCATTGTCCGACCGAATCCGTGATGGACTAGCGGAACGAGGGATCATCGTTGAGGACTCGGCCAACGGAGCGACCTGGCGGCGCAAGGACTGAGCGCCGCCGACGGCGACCAGGCGGCAACCACGAAATGCTGTACGGCAGAAATGCCGTCCGTGAGTCGCTGCTCGCCAATCGCCGCCAGCACCAGCGTCTGCTCATCAGCGATGGCACCGAGCAGCATGCGCGCGTCCATGAGATTGTGCAGATCGCAATCGAGCGTGGCATCGAGGTCAAGCGCACGCCGCGAAACGACCTCGATGCAATGGTCAGCGGCAACCATCAGGGTATCGTGCTGCTCACGTCGGCATATCCATATGCCGAGGCGCTCAACCTTGCGGAGCTGGCGAGCGATCGATGTGCACTGTTGGCGCTCGACGGCATCGCCGATCCGCAAAATGTCGGGACGTTGCTTCGCACAGCCGAAATCACCGGCATTGGCGGCGTCGTCATACCAACCGACCGTGCTGCGTCCATCACTCCCGCTGTCGTCAATGCGTCCGCCGGAGCAGTTGAGCACCTGAACGTTGTGCAAGAGGTCAACCTGACTCGTTGGCTCATTCGGGCCAAGGACGCGGGATTCTGGGTCGTTGGTCTTGCCGGGGATGATGACGCCTCCTCGTTGTTCGAAGTCAGCATGCAGCCACCGGTCGTCATCGTCATCGGCTCAGAGGGTGCGGGCCTGCGGAGGCTCGTCCGCGAGACGTGCGACATCGTCGCTGCTATCCCAATGGCCGGGAAGATCGCGTCGCTGAACGCTGCCGTCGCTGGATCAATCGCGCTCTATGAAGTTTTTCGCGATCGCGACAACGAATCTGATGATGCGGTGGTGACGTAACGCTGCGGCGGTATACACTTGTTGGTCGCGCGTCCGCAACGCGAATGTCGGCGCGCGCATAATGCACACGAGCATGGCAGAGCGAGCGTGCGCGGCACGTGAATTCACGAATATCGCGTTGCAGACAGTGAGGAAGGGCAGGGCGTGGTCAAGGTCATTTTGATGCAGGACGTCCCCAAGTTGGGTGACGCGGGAACGGTTCAGGATGTCGCGCCGGGCTATGCGCGGAACTATCTGATTCCGCAGGGAATCGCCTCGATTGCGACTCGCGGGTCGATCAAGCAGGTCGAGGAGCGCCAGGCCGCTGAGGCCAAGAAGATCGCCAAGCAGGAAGAAGAGCTGCGCGGTCTGTCCGAGCGCATCCAGGGCACGCGCATCGAGATTCAGGTGCGCGCCGGCGAGCAGGGTCGTCTCTATGGCTCGATCACGGCGGCTGACGTCGCTGACAAGCTCGCTGCAGCCGTCGGCGAGGAAATCGACCGACGGAAGGTCGACCTCGACGAGCCGATTCGCTCGCTGGGTGAGCACGAGGTCACGGTCCGGCTGGTTGGTCGACTGACGCCAACCATCACCGTCGTCGCGTTCGACCCGGAATACGTGCCAGAGGCGGAAGCGCCTGAGGCCGAGGCCGCCGAGGACGAGACGGACGAGGCAGTCGAAGAGGCGGAGTAGCCCACCATGGTGCAGGCGGTCGATCGGTTACCACCTCACAATATCGACGCGGAGCAATCCGTGCTGGGGTCGTTGCTGATCGATCGCGATGCCGTCATCCGCATCGCCTCCTACGTCAAGCCGACCGATTTCTATCGGTCGGCGCATGGCGTCATCTACGAAGCGATCATCAACCTCTACAACCGTCGTGAGCCGACTGACCTCATCACGCTTGTCGATGAGCTGCGGCGCACGAACCGACTGGACGACACCGGCGGCGAGACGTACCTGGCCGAGCTGATCGCGGCAACGCCAACGTCGGTCCACGTCGAGTATTACGGTCGCATCGTCGAGCGCACGGCTACGCTGCGGCGCTTGATCAGCGCCGGGACTGATGTCGTATCGATTGGTTACGATGATTCCCTCAACATCGAAGATGCGATCGATCAAGCCGAGCAGGCCATCTTCAACGTCTCTCAGCGTCGCTCCACGAAAGACTTCCGAACGATCGGCGAAGTTCTGGAAGAGTATTTCGATCGGATCGACACGCTCCATCAGAACAAGGGCACCATCGTCGGTGTGCCGACTGGCTATGCCGACATTGACAAGATCACCGGTGGCCTGCAGCCGTCGGACCTGATCATCATCGCAGCCAGACCGGCTGTTGGGAAATCGTCGCTCGGTCTGGGAATCGCCTACAACTCGGCGATCCGCCACGCCAAGACCGTCGGGTTGTTTGTGCTGGAAATGTCGGCCGAGCAGATTGTCCAACGCATGCTCGCGATGGAGACTGGCATCGACTCACACCGTCTGCGGCTTGGATACATCGACGACAGCGAGTGGTCCAGTGTTACCCGGGCATTCGGTCGGCTGTCCGAAGCGGCGATCTACATCGATGATACGGCGTCGGTAAGCATCATGGACCTGCGCTCGAAAGCACGGCGACTCCACGCCGAGCGTGGATTGGACATTATCATTGTCGATTACCTGCAGCTCATGACCGCAGGCGGTCGCAGCGATAATCGTGTCCAGGAGATTTCCACCATTTCGCGCGCGCTGAAGCAGCTGGCGCGTGAGCTGAACGTCCCGGTCGTCGCACTCGCGCAGCTCTCGCGCGCGGTCGAAACGCGCCAGTCGCACGTCCCGATGCTCTCCGACCTGCGTGAGTCTGGCTCGATTGAGCAGGACGCCGACATCGTCGCGTTTATCTATCGCGAGGATGTCTACGATCCGGACACCGAGCGCAAGGGGATCGCGGACATCATCATCGCCAAGCACCGAAACGGGCCGGTCGGCACGGTACACTTGAGATTCTTCGACCGCACCGCTCGGTTCGCGGATCTTGAAATGTATCGCGAACCGGATCTGTAACGACGATCGCTCCCGAGTGAAGCCATTGTAAGAAGGACTCGACTGTGCCGTCCGACATTGCCGGAGGATTCGACTCTTCCATTCCGGCGCAAATTCTCGCCAGGCTCATTCGCGACGTCTGGAATCCGCTTGATGTCAAGATCGTGCTCGGCGTTGCGACACTCGGGGGTACGAGGGAGCCGGTGGCTGAAGAGCATCTTCTGGCAGACGCAACGCTCAATCACGGGGCTCGCGCGGATGGCTCGGACCGCCCCGTCGGTGAGCGGCTCAACGAAGCACTCGAACGAGTCGTCGCACGCGGGATGGTTCTGCGACTGGTCGACGAGGCCAACGTCCACTGGCTATTGCTCGGCACCGACGAGAATCAGCACCTTGCGCGCGTTCCCGAGCGAGTCCATCCCGAGCAAAGCACACCCTGGAAGGGCACGCTTGTTCTGGAGCGACCGACGATATTCGGAATCTACGAGCAGAACGTCGGACTCGTGACGCCGATCATTGCCGATCGATTAGTCGACGCGCTGGAGCGCTATCCTGAAGAATGGGTTGAGAGCGCAATCGCAGAGGCTGTCAGTTATAACCGCCGCAACTGGCGCTACATTGAACGCATCCTGGAGAACTGGGCGACGGAGGGCAGAAACGATGAAGCCGATCGGGGATCTGCTCAGAGGGATCTCAATCGAGAGAAACACCTCCGAGGCAAATACTCACACATCTTCCGACGAGGGGGTTTGCCCGATCTGTAAGGGCGCCGGTTTCCTGCGCATGGATGCGTCGGTCGACAGCCCAAATTTCAGCCGCCTGCTGCCCTGCACCTGCAAGCTTGAGGAGCGCCGGCAGCGCTCGCAGAGCCAGGTGCGACAGTTCAGCGACATGTCCGGATTCCGCGATATGACCTTCGAGTCGTTTGACCCGACGATCCGCGGAGCGCAGGAAGCGTTCGAATCGGCGCTCGCATTTGCGCGCCATCCGCACCGCTGGCTGGTGCTGGTCGGCCCATACGGCTGTGGCAAGACGCACCTCGCGGCCGCAATTGCGAACTACGCATTTCACGAGCTGCAGATGGGGCCAGTCTTCGCAGTAGTTCCGGATCTGCTCGACTACCTGCGGACAACGTTCGGCCCGGACGCCGAGGCGTCGTACGACGATCGATTCAGCGCCTTCCGTGGCGCAGACCTCCTGATCCTCGACGACCTCGGAACCGAGAATGCCACGCCCTGGGCGCGCGAGAAGCTGTTCCAGATTATCAACCATCGCTACAACGAGCACGCGCCAATGGTTGTCACGACCAACGATCTCGACCGCGTCGATCCGCGCATTCGATCCCGACTCGTCGATTGGCAACTGGCAACAACAATCTATATCGACGCGCCGGATTATCGTGATCGATCTCCGCGCCGACCGCGGCCGCGGAATCGCTAGCGCAACCAGCAT
>JBDHWD010000020.1:0-42714 GCA_039810005.1 Thermomicrobiales bacterium
GTCGCGGACGATTTGCTGCCTGCTTCTGCGCCTCGATATCTTCGTCGGTAATGTGCAGTGCCTCGCGAAGCTGAATCAGCTCGCCCTCGCGCAAATCGCGGTAGTAGCCGCGCGGCATCTCACCGAGCTGCAACGGACCGATGCGCGTCCGCACGAGCTGCAGCACCGGATAGCCGATCTCCTCGAACATCCGACGCACAATCCGGTTGCGCCCCTCGTGGATGATGATGCGCACAACGGTGCCGTCTTCAACGTTGCGAATCGGTCGCACCATCTCCGGCTGCGTGCGCTCGCCATCGACGACGATGCCGCGACGAAGCCGCTCCAGCGCCGCAGGCGGGGGATGCCCATCCAGCAGCGCCTCGTACTCTTTGTCGATCATGTAGCTCGGGTGCATCACGCGGTGAGCGACAAGGCCGTCATTTGTGAGCAGCAAGAGACCTTCGGTCTGGCGATCCAGCCTACCTACCGGCACGACGCGCTCGCTGGTCTGCACGAGATCCATGACCGTATTGCGCCCGCGCTCATCGGAGGTGGTCGTGATATAACCGCGCGGCTTGTTCAGCAGGATGTAGCGGTGTCGCTGAGACGGGATGATTTTCCCGTCGACTTCAATCTTCTGCGTCGAGGCATCAACCCGCGTGCCGAGCTCAGTGACCACCTGTCCATCGACGCGGACGCGCCCCTCAACAATGAGCGTCTCGGCTTTTCGTCTCGATGCAATGCCGGCAGCCGCAATGACACGCTGCAGTCGTTCCATGCGCTCCCGTTCCTCCCGCCGCTAGGCCGCTCGCTGCTGATGCAGATCATCTGCCGCACCACTTTGGGAGTATACGGGTAGCCGCGCAATAACCCTTCCGCCGGTCGAAAATTCGACGAACCCGACCCACGGCGTAGACGTGTCTGTCTCGCGCTCGAGCTCCCAGGTAATGCCCTCAAACTGCTCGCGCGTCATCAGAATCGTGCGCCGCACCTGGAATGTCATGCCGTCGGCTGCCAGAGCATCCGTAGCTCCGGCTGAAGTTGTGCCGATGCCCAGCGCGGCCCAATGGTAGTTGGCATCAATGGCGCCCATCATCTGCATCGTATCGGCGTAGCGGTCGCTACTTCCCAGCACGACAGTAATGATCCGGTTGTCGCCGCGCCAGAAACCGGTGATCAGGCACTGCCCCGCCACCTCCTCGGTGCCGGTCTTGATCCCGAAGACATCGTCTTCTGCAACGAGCTGGTTCGAATTGTAAATGTCCCAATTGCGCGCGTTCGGTCCCTCAGCTCGCATTGTGTAGGCGGGTGAGTCAACGATCGTCATGAGGAGCTGGTCGTTCAGCAACGCTTCGCTGGCGCGGACGAGGTCGCGCGCCGACGCGTAGTTGTTCGCCGGATCGTCCATCCCGACCGGGTTGGAGAAATGCGACTGCGTCATGCCATGAGCGACCGCGAACGCATTCATTTCGTCAACGAACCGCGCGACGGGATCTGACGACGCAGGATCAAGCACCAGACCGGCAGCCCGGGCGACCGCCAGGGCGGCGTCACCACCCGAGGGCAGCAGCACGCCGTACAGCAGATCGTGGACTGTAACGACGTCTCCTTCAAGCAGGCCGGCAGTTGAGTAGACGGTCGGATCGAGGAGATCGCTCGCCTGAACGGTCACTTGCTGGTCGGTCGCCAGGAGTGGGATGGCGACGAGTGCCGTCACGATCTTGGCGGTGCTCGCCGGCGGCAGGCTGACATCGGCATTGACGGCGTATAGCTCGATACCAGTCGTCAGATCGACAGCAATTGCTCCCGCTGCCGTCAGGCCGACATCGCTAACAAGCGCATCGCTTTGCGGCGCGCCGTCGCTCTGCGAAGAAGGACGGGCGGTCGCTGCGCTCGAAGAGACGACCAGCAGGACAATGACTATGGGGACGATGATGCGACGCAAGCTCAAGAATGATCCTGACAGAACGCAGCCTCACTGGCCGCCGAACGATGTTCGTGGGAAAGTATAGGGAAATCGGTCCGCGGAGTTGCCCCTTCGCCCATGTCGAGAGTACCCTTCCGCAGTCCGACAGAGAGGAGCCACCGCCAGCATCATGAGCGTCCCACCTGCCCAACACAGACACGTTCGATCAGTTATCGACGAGCTGAGTCCATATCATCCGGTCGAATCGCCGCAAGATCTTGCCGAACGGCTGGGCATGCCACTCGACCAGATTGTCAAGCTGGACTCCAACGAGAATCCGTATGGTTGCTCGCTGCGCGTCCAGGAGGCGCTCGCCAGCTTCGATCGCTATCACTATTACCCCGATGCCCAGGCGCGTCGAACCCGCGACCGCATCGCCGCCTACGCTGGCGTCTGCGCCGATAAGATCATTGTCAGCAACGGCTCTGACGAAATCATCGACCTCATCTTCCTGACGACGCTCGATCCTGGTGACGAAGTCGTGCTGCCAACACCAACATTCGGCGTCTATCGGGCGCGGACCGAGCTGTTCGGTGGCAAAGCGGTCGAAGTGCCGCGCGACGAGGCGTTCGACCTCGATGTCGACGCCCTGCTTGCTGCCATCACCGACCGCACGAAGCTGGTCATCATCACCAACCCGAACAACCCGACCGGTAATCTCGCCTCGACGCAGGACATCGTCCGGCTCCTGCACACAGGCGTACTCGTCGTTGTTGATGAGGCCTACTACGAGTTCGCCGGCAAGACGGTCATGCCGCTAACCGGCGAGTTCGACAACCTGATCGTCCTGCGCACCTTCTCGAAGTGGGCCGGTCTGGCCGGCATGCGGCTCGGCTACGCCGTGTTCCCGAAGCACGTCGCCGAGCAGCTCTGGAAGGTCAAGCCGCCGTTCAATGTCAACGTCGCGGCACTGGTTGCCGCCGAAGCCTCGCTCGACGACGTCGACTATCTCTACTCGACGATCGACCGCATCCGCTCGGAGCGCAGCCGATTACTGCGCCAGTTGCGTCGGCAGGATCTGCTGACGCCGTATCCGAGCCAGGCGAACTTCCTGCTCTGCCACGTCGATCGCGGCGATGCGCACGATATCCACCTGCGTCTCGCGGATCGAGGGGTCATGGTGCGCGCCTACGGTGACCCGGTCTTGCGCGATTTCCTGCGCATCACCGTCGGGCGGCCTGAGGACACAACACGTCTGATGACGGCGCTGCAGAATATCGGCGCGCATGTCTGAACGTCGCGGGCGGATCACACGCCAGACAGCAGAAACCCGCGTCGCGCTCGATCTGCTTCTTGATGGCAACGGTCAGAGCGACATCCGAACGGGTGTCGGCGCACTGGATCACTTCCTGACGCTCTTCGCGCGCCACGGCCTCTTCGATCTCGTCGTCGACGCCGATGGCGATCTGGCGGTCGATGCCCACCACACTGTCGAAGATGTCGGCATCTGTCTCGGCCAGGCAATCCGTCAGGCGCTTGGCGACCATCAGGGCATTCGGCGCACTGCCAATGTCGCAGTACCGATGGATGAAGCGCTGGCGCACGTCGCCATTGATTGCGGCGGTCGTTCGTATTATGTCCAGAATGGCACGTTCAGCCAGCCGATGATCGGCCAACTGGAGACTGACCTCGTCCGCCACTTCTTTGATTCACTTACGCGCGAAGCGCGTATCAACATGCACGTCATTACGCTCTATGGCAGCAACGCGCACCATGAGGTCGAAGCACTCTACAAGGCATTTGCGCGGGCGCTCGATGCCGCCACGCGCATCGACGAGCGGCTCGATGGCCGCGTCCCTTCAACCAAGGAACACATCGAAGGCGCTACTGCGTCGCGGCTGTGATCGCCTCTCGCTGCCGCGCGATCAATGCATCAATCGCCGCGCTCGCCGCAGACAGCATCTCGTCGAGCTGGCCGCGAGAGAACGGCCGCCCCTCGGCCGATCCCTGAACCTCCACAAACTCACCGGCGGCGTTCATGACGACGTTGCAGTCGACTGCCGCCCGCGAGTCCTCGCTGTAGTCCAGGTCCACGCGCACATCGCCACCGACGACGCCAACGCTGATGGCAGCGACGGGCGAGCGTAGCGGGAGCGAGCGAATCTGGCCGGTCGACACCAGGTGCTGTCCAGCCAGAGCCAACGCCACGAATCCGCCGGTGATCGCCGCCGTCCGCGTGCCTCCGTCGGCCTGCTGCACGACGCAGTCGATCGTGACCGTCCGCTCACCGAGCGCCCCCATATCGACCGCTGCACGCAGCGAGCGCCCAATCAGTCGCGAAATCTCCTGACTGCGCCCGGAGTTGATCGAGCGATCCCACGAGATGCGTGTCGATGTTGAACGCGGCAGCATGGCATACTCGGCAGTCACCCAGCCCTGTTGCTTACCCTCCAGAAAGGGCGGCACACGGTTCTCGACCGATGCCGTGCAGAGCACGACGGTATCGCCGAACGCGATCGACGCCGAACCTTCGGCTGATCGAACGATCCCGGTTTCGATAACAACCGGCCGCATCTCCAGATTTGTGCGGCCTACGCGTGGACGTCCGACGCTCACTGCTGCTCCTTCCGAAGCTCTTCAACCAGCTCACGGATCTTTGCACGGCGCTCCGCCAGGCGTGCTTCGTAACCACGCTGGGTCGGCTCGTAATACTCGCGACCGGCCAGATTCTCCGGCAGGTGCGTTTGGGCCGAGATGCCGGCGCTCAGGTCGTGCGCGTACTCATAGTCCTTGCCATAGCCGATCCCGCGCATGAGGCCAGTGACTGCGTTGCGCAGATGCAGCGGCACCGGATCGTTGCGTGTGTTCTCGACATCCGAACGCGCCGCGCCGTATGCGCGATAAACTGCGTTGCTCTTCGGCGCGAGGGCCAGGAACACCGTCAGCTCGGCCAGAGCCAGCGAACCCTCAGGCATGCCCAGAAAGTGAACCGCCTGCTGCGCCGCGACTGCCAGCGTCAATGCCTGCGGATCGGCCAACCCGATATCCTCGCTGGCAACGCGCATCAGTCGCCGAGCCAGATAGAGCGGATCGTCGCCGCTCTCGAGCATCCGCGCCAGCCAGTAGAGCGACGCGTCAGCATCCGAATCGCGGATCGACTTGTGCAGCGCGGAGATCGTGTCAAAGTGGCCCTCGCCATCACGATCGTAGGTCGCAGCCCGCCGCTGCGCTGCGTCCATCACCATCTGACGAGATATCGTCTTCACGTCGTCATCGGTGCCGACCGAGGCCATTTCGAGCGTATTGAGCGCGAAGCGCGCGTCCCCATTTGCGAGATTCACTAGCGCATCGAGTGCGTCGTCGTCGATCGCCAGCCCCTCCGCGCCGAGGCCGCGCTCGGTGTCGACCAGTGCGCGTTGCACGATCTCGCGTATGTCGTCGTCGGTCAGCGCCTTGAGCACGACGACACGAGAACGCGACAGCAGCGGAGCGTTGACCTCAAACGACGGGTTTTCCGTTGTTGCGCCAACCAGGATGACAGTGCCGTCCTCGACGTAGGGCAGAATCGCGTCTTGTTGTGCCTTGTTGAAGCGATGGATCTCGTCGATGAACAGCAGCGTGCGCTGCCCGTTCATTCCGAGCCGATCCGACGCCTCTTTGACCGCAGCGCGGAGGTCCGCGACGCCGGACGAAACCGCCGACACGCTAATGAAATGGGCGCGCGTTTGCGTCGCGATCAAGCGCGCGAGCGTCGTCTTGCCGACGCCCGGCGGTCCCCAGAGGATGATCGACGACAGGCGGTCGCGCTCAATGGCACGTCGCAGCACGCTGTTCTCGCCCAGGACTTCCTGCTGGCCCACGTACTCATCCAGCGTCTGCGGTCGCATGCGTGCCGCGAGCGGACCTTTGCGACTCAGATGTGCCTGGCGATTGGCGTCAAACAGGCTCATTGACTCGTCCGGCGTCGGCGATCTCAGCCTCAAGCTCGGCGATGCGAGCTTCAAGGTCTTCGACGCTGCGAACGTTCAGCTCCTCCATATCCTCTCTCAGCTCTTCAAGCCGATCGAGCAGCAGCAGGCGATCGTAGGACGGGTCGTTCTTCATCGATACCTCAATCAGGCTGGAGACGATCAGGACATCACCATAACTAGGGCGAACATTGCCACGGTCAGGCCGGCATATTGCAGCGCCGCAATCAGGCTCAGGCGCTTCAGCAGGCTGGCTCGTGTCACGAGCGCATAGCCAACAAGCACGCTGCCGATCACCGCGCCAGTCCACCAGCCAGCCGGCGGCCAGTAGTACAGCGGCCAGGCCAGCTCGGCGGCAGCAACCGCGCCAATCAGTGCATACGCTTGCCGACGCAGTGGATAGGTAGGGATGCCATCGTGAATCTGGAGCAGGATCAAGGCCGACGCGATGAAGACCGCGGGGGCTGTGAAGAGCAGGCGAGCCTGATACTGCAGCAGTGCTGCAATTACCACGTAAGCAACAACCACGCTCATGCCGAGATGAACAAGCAGCAGCGGGTTATCGCCGCCATCGTCGACAGCAACAACCTCGCGAATGCTGAGTGAGGCAAACGTGCCTGACGCCGCCACCACCGCAGCCATCACGATCACCGGCGCGGTGTGATAGCGCGCAACAAGCAACGCTGCCGCGACAAGCAGCATCGACGGCAGAATCCAGGCAGTTGGCAGCGGCGGGTACGGCGTGTAGCCCACTGGCCGCCGGTCGTAGAAGCGATGCACCTGCCAGCCGAGACCAGCAGCCGCCAGGAGCGCCAGCACGAAGAACATTCGCGCGCCGCTATCGATCAGCGGAACATCGAGAACCGATAACCGTGCGTGCCGTGCATAGAGGCCCAGGGCCAGCGCGAGAACTCCGGCCGCGACCGATAAGGCCAGGGCCGGGGGGATCGACAACAGCTGATATGGGGCGGGACGGCTACGCATCGCTATCGCTGATCCCGACTGCGCTCAACGCGCGTTGGATGTCGTCCTGCCCGATCGCTCCGAGCCGCAGAATCCGGAACGGCACGACCGTTGCATCGACGACCGTCGAGGCCGGCCCGTCGCCAGAACGTCCACCATCAACGACGAACGCGACACGGTTGCCGAGCCGTTCGTGCACCTCTTCTGCCGTGCGTGCCTCAAGCCCGCCCGACCGATTCGCGCTTGTCACGGCCAGCGCCCCGCCGGCCGCCCGAATGACGGCCAGCGCCAGGGGATGATCCGGCATCCGCAGCCCGACCGTGTCGCCCCCGCGAGTCACTTCGCTCGGCACATCCGCTGTTGCCGGCACGACGATCGTCAACGCGCCCGGCCAGAATGCGTCTGCAAGCGCCCGCACGGCGGGCGAGACCTCCCGAGAAAAACGGCTCAGCTCTTCTGGCCCTGCGACGAGGATCGGAAGCGCCTTATCACCCGAGCGGCCCTTGATTGCATATATCCGTCGAAGCGCGTCGCGCCGATCCAGCGCCGCAGCAAGGCCGTAGACCGTATCGGTCGGAATTGCGATCACGCCGCCGCGCCGGAGCGCGGCGACTGCGCCATCAATTTGCGGGTCATCGTCACCTTCCCGCGTAGTCGCACCATCACCGTAAACGCCAGCCATCACCCCTCCGCCGCCACTCTGGCGTTTCTACAGTTGTGCCTTGATCTGCCGGGCCAGCTCGCGCCCGATTCCCTCAACGGCAGCGATATCATCTTCAGATGCTTCCCGGATGCGCTTGACACTGCCGAAGGCCTGGATCAGCGCCTTCTTGCGCTTCGGCCCGACGCCGCGCAAATCGTCAAGCGCCGAGCGAATGGCCGCACGCTCGCGCTTCTGACGGTGGAACGACACGGCGAATCGGTGCGCTTCGTCTCGTACGCGCTGCACAAGGTAGAGCGCCTGCGAGTCGCGATCCAGCACCACCGGCCAGGATTGTCCGGGCAGGAACAGCTCTTCGTTCTCCTTCGCCAGGCCAACGATCTGGGTGCTGAAACCGACTTCCTCGAGCGCTTCGATCGCTGCGTTGAGCTGCCCCTTGCCGCCATCAATGATGACCAGGTCGGGCTGGCGAGCCCACGATTCGGTGTCCGGCTCGGTCGCCAGGCGCCGGAAGCGCCGTCCAACGACCTCCTTCATCGCGGCAAAGTCGTTCTGGCCGTCGACGCTCTTGATCGAGAAGCGACGATAGTCGCTCTTCTTCGGCTTGCCATCCTCGAAGACGACCATCGAAGCGACCATGTTCGTACCCTGCAGCGTTGAGATGTCGAAACATTCAATCCGCCGCGGCAGCCCAGAGAGCTCCAGCGAATCGGCCAGCTCGGTCAGCGCTGCTGTCATGCGCTGCTCGTCATTCAGCCAGCGCAGCCGCGTCTGCTCGAAGTTCTCGGCGGCGCTCTTGGCGACCATCTCGACCAGGCGTCGCTTCTCGCCGCGTTGGGGGACAACCAGCCTGACACGCGCACCGCGTTTCTCAGCCAGCCAGCCGCGCAGAATCTCGTCGTCTCCCGGCAAATGCTCAACGATAAGCTCGGCCGGCACGACGGCAGCATCCGAATAGAACTGCGAGATGAAGCTTGCGATGATCTCCGCAGGAAGGTCATCGATGCGAGCGCCGGACATGACGAAATGCTCAGACCCCAGGATCTTGCCGTTGCGGATCATCGCGACCTGTACAACTGCATCACCGCCGGGGGATTGGTAGACCGCGATAACGTCGGCGTCGTCGCCCTTGCTGGAGACGATTTTCTGGCGCTCCAGGACGTGCTCAATTGCCGAGATCTCGTCACGCAGCTTCGCGGCGCGCTCAAAGTCCAGATCTCCGGCCGCGCGCTCCATGCGCGCGCGCATCTCCGGCAGCAGGTCTTCGCCGCGTCCCTGCAGAAACAACGCCGCGCCTTCAATGGCTGCCGCATATTCCTCCGGCGACGCCGCGCCGATACACGGGCCGAGACAGCGCCCCATGTGAAAGTACAGGCACGGTCGCGATGCATCGCCGGTGATGGTGATGTCACAGGGTCGATACGGGAACAGGCGATTGAGCAGATCCAGCGTCCGGTGGACTGACCCGGCCGACGTGTATGGTCCGAAATAGCGGCCGCCGTCCTGGACGATCCGACGCGTCGAGATCACGCGCGGCCATTCCTCGTTCGTGATCTTGATGTACGGGTAGGTCTTGTTGTCCTTGAGGCGGACGTTGTAGCGCGGCTGATAGCGCTTGATCAGCTCGTTTTCGAGAATCAGCGCTTCGCTGGCGGTGTCTGTCCGGATGACATCGAAGTCGACGATGTGGCTGACCAGCTCGCGGGTCTTCGGATCCGGGTGGCGACTCTCCTGAAAATAGGAGCGCACACGCGAGCGGAGCGACGCAGCCTTACCGACGTAGATGACGTCCCCGGCGGCGTTCTTCATCAGGTACACGCCCGGGTCAGTTGACAGGGCGGACAGGCGGTCGGCAAAGCGCGTACTCATGCCTGAATTGTACCCTCGCGGCCAAATCGCAACGCCCGCCAGCCTTGACCGCCAGTCAGCGTCCGGGCATACTGTACGTACACCTCGATCCGGAGGTGGTCTCGGCGTTGTATCGCGTCGGATACACTTATGTGTTCGAGATTGCCACGGATCGTGAGAGAAGGCCGAACCGACATGCAGAGCCGCGAAATACGACAGAAATTCGTTGAGTTCTTTGCCGAGCACGGGCACCTCTACGTGCCCTCGTCATCGCTCATCCCACACAACGACCCAACCGTCCTGCTGACGACAGCCGGCATGCAGCAGATGACGCCCTATTTCCTCGGCATCGAGCAGCCACCGGCCATCCGCATGACCTCGATCCAGAAGTGCTTCCGGACGGTCGATATCGATGAGGTCGGCGACGAGAGTCACAGCACATTCTTCGAGATGCTCGGCAATTTCTCGGTCGGTGATTACTTCAAGCGCGAAGCAATCCGCTTCGCCTGGGATCTGCTGACGAACGTCTACGGCATCGCGCCTGAGCGACTGCGCGTCACCATCCGCCCCGATGACGACGAGGCACGCCAACTCTGGCAGGAAGTCGTCAATCTGCCACTCGATCGCATTCACGAAGATCCTTCGAACACCTGGGGACCGGTCGGCGAAACCGGGCCATGCGGGCCGGACAGCGAGATATACGCCGACCGCGGAGCGCAATACGGCTGCGGCGAGCCAGATTGCGGCCCGAACTGCCCGCGCTGCGACCGCTGGATGGAGCTCTGGAACCTCGTCTTCATGGAGCAGTTCAAGGAGCCGGACGGTTCGCTCCGTGAACTCGAGCGTAAGAACATCGATACCGGCATGGGCCTGGAGCGCATCACGCTCATCCTGCAGGATGCGCCGACGATGTACGAAACCGACCTCCATCGCCCGATGATTGAGCGCGCAGCCGCAATCGCCGGCGTCACGTATGGCGCGGACGAGCGGATCGATCGATCGCTGCGTGTTATCAGCGACCACGTTCGCGGCGCAACCTTCCTGATCATGGATGGCGTCCTGCCCGGCAACGAAGGACGCGGCTACGTCCTGCGGCGCATCCTGCGCCGCGCAGTGCGCCACGGGCACACGGCCGGTATCGAGCGGCCATTCCTCGTTGACATCGTGGATGCCGTCATTGAGAAGTACCGTGAGTTCTATCCGGACATGGTCTCCCGCGCCGGTACGATTCGACGCGTCGTAGCGAACGAGGAACAGTCATTCTCCCGCACGCTGGCGAACGGCATGGCGCGCTTCGGTGACGTCGTCGAGCAAGTGCGCGCGGGCGGGGGCACGACGATCTCCGGCGAAGACGCCTTCCGCCTCTACGACACGTACGGATTCCCGATCGAGCTGACGGCAGAGCTTGCCGCTGATGCAGGTGTCGGGCTGGATAACGAAGGCTTCCGCGCCGCGCTGGAGGAATCGCGCGCGCGCAGCCGCCAGCATCTGGCGACATTTGCGGATTCAGCGCGCGACCGCAGCCAGCTATACGCCGCTGCCCGTGTTGCTGCCGTCGACTTCCTCGGCTACGAAGTGACCAGCGCCACTGGCATTGTTGCCGACATCTTTGGCAACGATTCCGCAGTTGAGCAGCTGGACGCCGGGCAGGCTGGAGAGATCGTGCTGGATCGCACGCCGTTCTATGGCGAATCCGGCGGTCAGGTCGGCGACACGGGTGTCATCACGACCGAGACGGGCGTCTTCCAGGTCCACGACACGCAGCGCCCATCACCGACGCTTGTCGTCCACATCGGTGAAGTGAGCGAAGGATTCATCCAGCGCGGCCAGACTGCGCAGGCACAGGTGGATGCGACGCGACGCGACGCGATTCGGCGCAACCACACCGCGACGCACGTCCTGCATCGCGCCTTGCGCATGATCCTCGGCGAAGACACGCACCAGGCCGGTTCGCTCGTCGCGCCGGATCGCCTGCGCTTCGACTTCACCAGCACGACGCCGCTGGGTCCGGAGGGTATCCAGCGCGTGACCCAGATCGCCAACGACATCCTGCTCAGCAACCAGGCTGTGACGACGGAAGTCGTTCCGTACGACGAAGCGGTGGCGAAAGGCGCGATGGCGCTCTTCGGCGAGAAGTATGGCGACGTCGTCCGAATGGTCTCCATTGGCGAATTCTCACGCGAGCTCTGCGGCGGCACGCATGTGCGCCAGGCCTCGGAGATCGGGCCGATCGTCATCCTGAGCGAAGCGTCGATTGGCTCGGGCATCCGCCGAATCGAGGCGCTCACCGGACGCGCCGCACTCGAGCATCTGCAGCAGCTCCAGCAGGTTGCGAACGACGCTGCCCGCCTGCTGCATGTGCCTGCGGAATCGCTTGCCAACGAGCTGCGCAACTTGCAGGCCGAATTGCGTGAGCGCGAACGCACGATCGACGAGCTGCGCGTGGCGACGGCGACCTCCAATATCGACGACATGCTGAGCAGCGTTGCCGACGCGAACGGCGTTGCGGTGCTGGCAACTCGGGTGTCGGCCGACGACCGCGACACGATGCTCCAGATCGGCGATCGCCTGCGCGATCGCCTCGGATCGGGCGTGATCGTGCTCGGCAGCGTGATTGACGCCAAGCCCGTGCTCGTCGCGATGGTCACGAAGGATCTCACCGGCAAGGGCATCAGCGCCGGAAAGATCATCCAGGAGATTGCACCCGTCGTCGGCGGTCGGGGTGGCGGACGCCCCGAGATCGCCAACGGCGGAGGAACTGACGCGAGCCGACTTGACGAGGCACTGAATGCCGTTGTGGCAGCGGTGAGCCGTCAGGTCAACGCATAGGAACCCCTGCACCAGACGCAGACGGTTTGGCCGTGTGCACGGGCAGCGGTTCCCTGACAGGGGAGAATTATGGCTGCCCGGCACACGGACTATGTCACCGTATCCCGGACCGACGACCTCATCGAGGTCGAGCGGCTGATCGAGTCTGCGGAGCTGCATGAGCTGACGATCGCCGTCCCCGAACACGCGACGACGCTGTTCACTGCCCGCGAGTTCCGTCGCCTAGCCGTCCGGGCGCGTCAGTACGACATACAGGTAAGCATCACGACCGACGACCCGCTGCGACGCGAGCTCGCGCGGCTTGTCGGCTTGCCGGTCGTCGAGTCGCAGGCCGAAGCGTTCGAGCAGGCGGAGACGGCGCTAAACCCTGATCGCGCCGACGCCTACACGCGCCGTATCGACGCTCCACAGGAGAGCGCGTCAGATACTCCGCCAGATATCGTCCAGACGGCGTGGCGCGCGCAGGACACATCGGTCGCGTTCGATGGTGACGAGGTGGATGACGGGTCGTACTCGTTCGTCATCACGCCGCCGGTCCAGCCTGTGCCTGAGCGCACGAGGGACCTCGACGCATCCTGGGCGGCGTGGTCATCGCGCACCTTCGACATCCCGGCCGACGCCGCGACGCACAAGCGCGCGAAGCCACGCGCCGCGGTGATCGTCGCCGCCGTTCTCATCGCCGCGATTCTGCTGGCCGGCATTCTCATCGTCGTCGCACCGTCGGCAACGATCGCCGTGTCTCCCGTCGTCGAGCCAGTTGAGGTTCGCCTGACTTACGGACTCGCCTCCGCCGGTCAGCCGTTTGACGTACAGTTCACGCCGCAACCCATCTCAGCCACCGTGAGCGCGAGCGCCAGCATCCCAACCACCGGCGAGCGCTTTGTACCGGATGGCACGGCCAGCGGCACACTGCTGCTCACAAACCCCAGCCTCGTTGCAGTGACCATCCCGGCCGGCACGATCGCCTACGCCGCCGATGGTTTTGAGTACGCTACGACGGCCGATGTCGATGTTCCCGCTGCAGACCCTTATGGCTCGCAGACCTTTGGCAGTGCGTCGATTGAGGTTCAGGCGACCGCTCCGGGCGCAGACGGCAATGCTGAGGCAGAGACGATCTACGGTCAGTGGGATAGCGGCGTGTTCTACACGAACCGCGAGCCGATTGCCGGCGGAACAATGAAGCGCATCGCGACCGTCAGCGACGCAGACCGTTCTGCCTTGCAAGAGACGGTGACAAGCGACTTGACCGCCCGCGCGCCACAGGCGCTAGCTGCGCAAGTCACCAGCGGGGCGACACTCGCGCCGGATAGCGAGCAGCGCAGCAACCCGACCTTCCAGTTCGACCATGCAGTTGGTGACGATGCATCGACCCTGCAGGTGACCGCAACAATGACCATTTCGGCACAGGTCTATGATCCGGCTTCCATGCGGCAGCAGGCCGAAACGGAGCTGAACCGCCGCCTGCAAGCCGCCGCCGGTGATGGCCAGATCATCGCGAGCTCGGTGAACGTTTCCCAGCCGCAGCCTCTCGGTGACAGCGATGCCAGCGGCTATGCGATCGTCGCGCAGGCAAGCGCCCAGCGTGTCGTTGACCAGGCCGCGCTGGATGCACTCAGCAGTGACTCCAGCGGCGCAAGCGTCGATAGCACCGCCGCCAAAGCGCGTGCGATTACGGGTGTCGCTGATGTAGAGATCGAGCGCAACAACGGCTGGCTGTGGTCCAGCATGCCGCTCCTGTCATCACGTATTGCGATTGAGGTAGAGCATGCCCCGACGGCCACGCAGGTCCAGGCCGCCCCGACCGGGCCGTAAGCTCGTCGGCCTGGACCTCGGCGAGCGCCGCATCGGCATCGCCATATCGGACGACACCGGTATCATCGCCAGCCCGGATCGCATCGTCGATCTGCAGCGTGGCGGGCTGGCCGACATCGTAGCGCGAGTCCGCGAGGTCGCCGCAGACGGCGTTGTCGTCGGCCTGCCGGTCAGCCTCAGCGGCGACGAGGGCTTTCAGGCGCGCGCCACCCGCGCACAGGCCGCCGAGCTCGAAACGCTGCTGGATGTTCCGGTCGTATTCTGGGATGAGACGCTCACGAGTGCCATAGCCGACCGCGCCCTGGAACAGGCCGGCAAGCGGGCGCGAGATCGGCGCATCCAGCGCGACGCAATTGCAGCCGCGATCATGCTGCAGAGCTATCTCGACGAGCATCCGCTGCGTACGGATTCGCCGGCAGATGACTGGTAAATCTCACCCACGTTGACCGCGAAAATCGCGGGCACCTATAATAGTGGCTCAGGCATATTGAACCGGCTGACGGTGAAACGAGGCGGACGGGTTATGAAGCTGATCATCGCGGTTGTCCAGAACGAGGATGCCGACGCAGTCGTCGACGCGCTCCTCGAAAACGACTTTCGCGCGACCCGCCTGGCTTCGACCGGCGGATTTCTCCGACGAGGCAACACGACGATCATGATCGGTGTCCAGGACGAGCAGGTCGATCACGTGCTCGACCTCATTCGCCAGGAAGCGCGCAGCCGCTCTCAGGCGCAGGATTCCGGCGAGGTCCAGACTGCGGCAGCAACTGTGTTCGTTCTCGATCTTGAGGAATACCAGCGACTCTAGCCCGATCGCATCCGATCGCATTTCCCCTCAGCGCCGGGCGATGCCGGCGCCATCGGGGGAGCGTACATGACCGCCAACCCGCGAAAAGGTCGACAGACCAGGCACACGGGCCGCTTGACGGTACGCGGCGTGCCTGTGCGCGTCCCACGCACCTGGTTGAGCATCGCGGCGGTCTTGGCCGGTATCTCCATCAACCTCACCACACCAGACGGCACAAGGTCCGAGCTCATCGGCTGGTATTCGGCGGCGGCCCTCGTCGTGATTGGGTCGATCGCGTCGCTGCTCGGCCACGAGATCGCCCACGACATCGTCGCCAGGCGGCGCGGCACACGCCTGCATCGCTTCGAGATGTCTGCAATGGGCGCGCTGACTGACGAGGCGTTCCCGCCGGAAAATCCAGCCGACGATGCGATCGTGGCCGCGATCGGCCCTACAGTCAGCCTGGGGATCGGTGCGCTGCTCGGATTCGGGTGGTGGCTGCTGCTGGGAGACAGCCTTGTCGCAACAGCGCTCGGCGCGCTCTCCGTCGTCAACCTCGCGCTGGGTGTCATCACGATCCTGCCGGGCTACCCCACCGATGGTGGCCGAATCCTGCGTGCCTTCCTCTGGTATCTGTCCGACGATCTCATCAGCGCAACGCAAATCGTCAGTATCTATGGCCAGATCATCGGGTTCGGCATTGTCCTTTCCGGCCTGCTCCTGCTGGCCTTGGGCGATACCTGGTCGGTCGTCGCCGCCTGGCTCCTGTTTGCCTATTGGTCGATCAGCCAGTCTGCCCGCCAGAGCCTTGCGCTTACGCTTCTCCGTGAGGGGGGCCGCCGAGTCACGGTTGATGAAGCCGGGCTTGGGTTCAGTCGCCGCATTGCCGGCGAACGGACGATCGACGCCGCGCTCGATGAGATCCTGCAGTCAGTAGAGAGTGGCCCACTCCTCGTCCAGCAGGACGGTGCGATCGTGGGACTCGTCAGCCTGGAGAACATCCGCCGCGTCCCGCGCATTTCATGGGACACGGTGACCGTCGGTCAAATCGCATCGCCGCTTGACGATATCCCGCGAGCCGGTGGCGAGTGGACGCTGATCGACATCCTCGACCTCGTCGACGACTCGGCGACCAATGTCGCGCTGATTGTCGCTGGCGAGCACATCGTCGGCGCAGTCGATCGCAACCTCATTCATGCGCGCATTCGCGCGCAATTGCGGCGTCCGCGGATGGAGCTCCCCCGGCGCGGAGCGCGCTAATCCGACCTCCACAATCTCGCACAGGCACCCTTGTGTACGTACAGGGGTGCTGGTAGACTCTGACTCATTGGCACGAACGTCCCATAACTGACCTGCGGAACGTGAAATGTCGGCGAACCACCTCGGCTTGCCGCGAGCGATCACTGTGCGTTTTCTCAGGGTTCTGGTGGAGGTTTCTGATGTCCCGGCTCGCACTGATGATGGTCGCAGCGATCGCAGGAATGATGCTCGCCATTGTGGCCCAGCCGGCCACGGCGAACACGACCCTCGTCGCACGAAACGCCATCGTCATCGACGCCGAAACCGGCGCAGTCCTCTATCAGCACGATGCCGACACACAGGTACCGCCGGCCAGCCTGACCAAGATCTTCACTGCCATCGCTGCAATCGAAATCACCCCGCTTGACCGCCAGATGACCGCTACCAGCGGCGACCTCGTCGGTGAGGCGAGCATGGGCCTCGTCGCCGGCGAATCCGATTCGTTCCAGACGCTGCTGTCCGGCATGCTGTTGTCGAGTGGCAACGACGCGGCAATGACCATTGCGCGTAATCTGGCGGCGACAAACGGGCAGGTCGACTCGGCATCAGTCTCGCCGTTCGTCGACTACACCAACGCGCGCATCGCCGAGCTCGGCGCAACCAGCACGCATCTCGTGAACCCGCACGGGCTCGACGCCGACGGGCACGTCACAACTGCCCGCGATCTGGCGACGATCACGCGCTACGGGCTCCTGTCGCTGCCGGCGTTCGGTCAGGCACTTAACCAGACAACCTACACCGGCGACGGACACACGTTGTTCACCACCAATCCGCTCTCTGGCACCTACCCGGGACTGATCGGCGGCAAGACCGGTATCACCGACAATGCCGGTTACTGCCTGGTGGAGATCGCGCAGCGCAACGGCAAGACGATCATCGCTGTCCTGCTCGGCAGTACGGCCGGCGGATGGGCCGCGGACGCATCAATGCTGCTCGATTATGGCTTCACCGCACTTGCAACGCCTGCGCAGGCCGCCCCACCACCATCGAATGCCGCAGCAACTGGTGCCGAGCTGACTGTTGTTGGCAACGGCGTCGATCAGGTCGTTTCGTCGGCGACTGTCGAGCGCCAGAAGTCGCGCACGCCCGGCGCCTGGGCAGCGATGGCACTTGCCGCAGTGCCCTGCCTGCTTCTGATCGGGTTCATCGTCAATCGCGCCAGCGATCCGCAGCCGACAGCACGTCGCCGCAAGCGATCCAAGCCGGCTGCGATCCGCCAGCCTCAATCAGTGCCAGCGCCAGCGCCGTATGGCATGACTGCGCCGTTCGCCACATTCGAAGCTCCGCCCCCACCCGCACGCCAACGACGCCACGTCCCGGAGCCATCTGCCGTCCCGTCGTTCGGCGACTGACTCAATTCAACAGGACACCGATTCCTCTGCCCGCCTGCGTGATACAGGCGGGCTTTCGCGTATGTTTGCGCCCGCGAACCGGCGCGTCTGTTGCGAGTGAGATAGTTACATGATATAGTTCGTATCAACATTGTTGCGACTGAAGACCGCGTGAACCTTGTGAGATTGGTGGAGATTGCATGCGAGAGAGCGAGCCGCTCTACGTCATTAGCGTCGCGTCAAGGCTCTTACGGCTACATCCGCAGACGCTCCGCAAGTACGAGCGGGAGGGCTTCGTTGCCCCGTCGCGCACGACTGGCAACCTGCGCCTGTATTCCACCGAGGACATCGAGCGGCTGCGCCAGGTGAAGCACCTTGTCGAAGAGCAGGGCATCAACCTCGCTGGCGTTCAGCTTGCGCTCGGTCTCACGGAGCAGATTCGGGACCTTCAGGAGCGGCTACGTAACCATCGACGTGAAGACTACGATGAAATCTCAACCGTACTCGATGGACTCCTCGACATGATGGGCGCGTCGACAGTCTCCGACGAAGCCCAACGAGGCCGAGTTGCCATAGAGGTTCGCATGAACAGGAAGTCGAGGTAATCAAATGAATCCGCAACGACTTACTGAGAAGGCGCAGGAGGCGATCCTCCGTGCGCAGCAGGAGACTGAGCGTCGGCAGCATGCCACGCTCGATGTGGATCAGCTTCTCTACGCGCTCGTTACCCAGGAGGGTGGCGTCGTGCCGCGCGTCATCGAGCGCGCTGGTGGCTCACCCACCGAAATCGCCGAGCAGCTCAATGCCGTGCTTGAACGCGCGCCGAAGTTGCAGTACTCCGCCCAGCCAACCCTCAGCGGGACGCTGCGCAACGTTCTGCAGAAGGCCGAGGACGAAGCGCGTAGCTTTGGTGACGAGTACGTCAGCACAGAGCATCTGCTTCTGGCCACGCTCGACGCAGGCTCGCGCGCAGAAGGCACCCGCATCCTGACTCAGAGCGGTCTCGATCGCGAAGCCGTCATGGCAGCGCTCACGCAGATACGCGGCTCACAGCGTGTCACCGACCAGAATCCCGAAAACCAGTATGAAGCGCTTGAAAAGTACGCGCGTGATCTGACCGAAGCTGCCCGCGCCGGAAAGCTCGACCCGGTCATCGGGCGCGACGAAGAGATTCGGCGCGTCATCCAGGTTCTGAGCCGCCGCACCAAGAACAATCCGGTGCTGATCGGCGAGCCGGGCGTCGGCAAGACCGCCATTGTCGAAGGTCTGGCGCAGCGCATCGTCCGCGGCGACGTGCCGGAAGGCCTGCGCGACAAGCGCCTGATGGCACTCGACATGGGCAGCATGATCGCCGGGGCGAAGTTCCGCGGTGAGTTCGAAGAACGCCTGAAGGCCGTCCTGAAGGAGATCGCCGATTCCGAAGGCGAGATCATTGTCTTCATCGACGAGCTGCACACCGTTGTCGGCGCTGGCGCTGCCGAGGGTGCGATGGACGCCAGCAACATGCTCAAGCCGATGCTGGCGCGTGGTGAGCTCCACGCTATCGGCGCGACGACGCTCGATGAATACCGCAAGTACATTGAGAAGGACGCCGCACTGGAGCGACGCTTCCAGCCGGTCTATGTCGGCGAGCCGTCGGTCGAGGACACGATCAGCATTCTGCGTGGCCTGCGCGATCGCTACGAAGTGCACCACAACGTGCGCATCACCGATGGCGCGCTCGTGTCGGCAGCCGTCCTCGCCGATCGCTACATCACAGGTCGGTTCATGCCCGACAAGGCCATCGACCTGGTTGATGAGGCAGCGTCACGGCTGCGCATGGAAATCACCAGCATGCCGGTCGAGATCGACGAGATCAATCGCCGCGTCATGCAGCTGGAGATCGAGCGCGAAGCACTCCGCAAGGAGAAGGACGACGCCTCCCGTAAGCGTCTGACCGAGCTCGAATCTGAGCTGGCCAACCTCAAGGAGAAGCGCGATGCGCTGATGGCCCAGTGGGATCGCGAGCGCGAGGGCATCCAGCAGCTGGCGGCGCTGAAGTCGGAGATCGAGCAGACTCGCCAGGAGATCGAGCGCGCGCAACGCCAGGCTGATTACGGCCGAGCCTCCGAGCTGCAGTACGGCCGGCTTACCGAGCTGGAGCAGGAGCTCGCGGCCGCCGAGAGAGCCGTCTCTGAGCAGGATGGCGCGCAGCGTCTGGTGAAGGAAGAAGTGACGGCCGACGACATCGCAGAGGTTGTCGCTCGCTGGACCGGCATTCCGGTCAGCCGCCTGGTTGAGGGCGAGATCGAGAAGCTCGTTCACATGGAGCAGCGCCTGCACCACCGCGTTGTCGGTCAGGACGAGGCGATCAACGTTGTCTCCAACGCGATCCGCCGCGCCCGAGCCGGTCTATCCGATCCGAACCGGCCGCTCGGCTCGTTCATCTTCCTCGGCCCGACCGGCGTTGGTAAGACAGAGCTGGCGCGCGCGCTGGCTGAGTTTCTGTTCGATGACGATCAGGCCATCGTGCGGATTGACATGTCGGAGTACATGGAGCGCCACGCAGTATCGCGTCTCATCGGCGCGCCTCCGGGTTACGTCGGCTACGAAGAAGGCGGCCAGCTCTCGGAAGCAGTGCGACGGCGACCGTACTCGGTGGTCCTGTTCGATGAGATCGAGAAGGCACATCCGGAGGTCTTCAACATCCTCCTGCAGGTGCTGGACGATGGACGCCTCACCGATGGTCAGGGACGCACGGTCGACTTCCGCAACACCGTCATCATCATGACGAGCAACCTCGGATCGACCTACATCCTGTCGTCGAGCGAGGACGAGGCGCGCGAACGAGTCATGGAAGCGCTGCACGCGAACTTCCGACCGGAGTTTCTGAACCGCATCGACGAGATCGTGATCTTCAAGCCGCTGACGCGTGAGCAGATTCAGGAGATCGTCGACATCCAGCTGCAACAGGTGCGGCAGCGCCTGAAGGATCGCGGTATCGACCTGCAGATAACGGCCGAGGCACGCGAGCTGATCGCCAACCGTGGCTACGACCCGACGTTCGGCGCGCGACCGCTGAAGCGCGTCATCCAGAAGGAGATTCTGGACCCGCTGGCGATGAAGCTGCTGGCCGGCGAAATCCACGACGGCGAGACGGTGACGGTCACGCGCGGCGCGGGCGGGCTGGAAATCAGCAGCGCGCTCGGAAACGCGGCAATCGTCGCCTGACCGAACGCGAGAATCGGTATACTAGCGGCGGTCGGCCAATGAGCCGACCGCCGCAACGCCACGCAAGATCAGGAGTGTGGATCACCGATGGATACGATCCTGGAGTTCATCAAGGCAGCCGTGACGTTCGGTGGGCTCATCGCGCTGTTGCTCCTCTTTCCGATCTTCTTCATCATCGTCTTCGGGTTCGCGACCAGCCTCGATCGCTCGCTTGAGCGCGGCGACGACTAGCTAACCGCTCTTTCCCTCTCCGCCCCGCAAGCCGTACACGAGCAGCGGCACTGGCGACAGCATCAACGCCAACATTTCCCACGGCGCTGAATCGAACGCATCCCACGCTTCTGGATTGCTCAGGCTGTCCGTCGAAAACGCGCTGTACGCGATCAGAGGCAGCGGACCCAGCGCAACTACGACTGCGAGCCATATCCATCGATGCCTTCGTAGCGCAGCAATGACCGCAATGGCCCACATCGCGACGACCGCGACAATGCCAATTGCCCTGGGCAGACCGTTGAAGTCGGTACCGCCAGCGAGTGGGACAGCGATTCCCAGTCCCAGAAGTACCAGCGCGCAAAGCGCTCCGACGAAAATGCAGCCACCGACACTCCCCGACTCACCATCAATCATTCGCCACCATCCATGACATTTCAGTCTCGCGCGGCGCAATGCGGCGCACGATGGGAACCTTTTTCACCCTGCCGCCGTCTACCTTCACAAGCACCTCGAATCATTCGTGCGTGATAGATGGAGGCAACCATGGCTTCGGTCGTACGTCGTCCTGCGCGTTTTCTCAGCGTTGTTCTGTTCGTCGTCCTGTGCGCGTCCATCCTCGTCGCGTGCGGCGGACTAGCCGATGACGACAGTAGCCGCGCTGCGCAAGCTACCAGCGCGGGCGCGCAACGCGCTGATCTTGCCGGTGGCAGTGAAGAAGCGGCCGTCGCTGATGCCGAGAACGCCAACTCCAGCCAACCGCTGGCAGTGCAATCCGATCAGCACGTCATTCGTAACGCTGACATCCGGCTCAGGGTAAACGATGTCGGCGCATCGCTCGTCGCCGTCCGCGAGATTGCGTCCTCAATGGGCGGATTCGTCTTCTCATCCAGCAGCTACAACGATGGCTCCAGCATGCAGGCAGACATCACCATCCGGGTGCCATCAGACCGCTTCGAAGACACGCTGAATCAGCTCCGCAGCGCGTCGTGGGTCACCCGCGTCGATAGCGAGCAGTCTTCGTCGCAAGACGTCAGCGGAGAGTACATCGACAACGAGAGCCAGCTGCGTACGCTGCGCGAAACACAGACCCGCATGCTGGAGCTACTCAGTCGTGCAGAGTCAATCGACGACATTCTCCGGCTGGAGCTGGAACTTCAGGACATCCGGGGCCAGATCGAGCGCATTCAGGGCCGACAGAACTATCTGGACAACGCCACTGCGCTGTCAACAATAACTCTTGCGCTGCGGCCAGCAACGGGGATCGCGTCGCTTAGCGGCGATAGCTTCAGCGTCGCGAACCTGCTTGAGCGCGCGTGGAACCACGCTCGCGGCGCGGTCGAGGCGATCGTTATCGCCAGCGTGACGACGCTGATTGTGGCGGCGTTCGTCGCGCCATTCGCCGGAATCGCGTTCGCGGTCGTGCGCCGTGTCCGCCGACCGCGCGAGACGCAGGCAGCCTAGCCCGCGTCTCGCGCGGCGCAGTACAGCGCGCCTAGCTTCCCGAGAGGACACCAAGCGCGGTCAACGCGTAAGCGCGTGCGGCTTGCATCACTTCGTCCACGCCAACCCATTCGTCAGGGATGTGTGCCAGCTTCGGATCGCCAGGTCCATAGATGATCGTCGGGATACCGATGGCGGCGAAATGCCGACCATCGGTACCCATCGAGAAGCCGGTCAGTTCCGTGGATAGGCCCAGCCGCTCGTTCGCGGCGAGCATTGCCCGGACAGCCGGAGATTCCGGATCGCTCATCGTCGCGGCAGTCAGGCCGAGTCCAACGACCTCGACCGTTACTCCGGGAAAGTCGCCAACTGCCCGTTCGGCAACCTCGCGAATCTCCTGCACGACCTCCTCGGGCACCTCGCCCGGCAGAATGCGGCGGTCGATGTAGATTGTGCATTCGTCGGGGACGACGTTTTGCTTGATGCCACCGGAGATCATGTTGATTGATGCCGACGAGTGGTGGAAGTATGGACTCACCCGCTCCTCGAGGGCCGGCCACATCTCACGACGGAGTGCGACGATGACCTCCGCCATGCCCTCGATCGCGTTCGCGCCTTCCCACGGCAGCGCGCCGTGCGCCGCTCGTCCGCGTGTCGTCACCTGTGTGCTGGCAAAGCCGCGTTCGCCAATCGCCACCTTGCTCAACGTCTGCTCGCCAACGATCACGAAGTCGGGCCGATTTGCCATATTGTGGGCCACGTAGTGCGCGCCATGCCGGCCGCCAGTCTCTTCATCGGCCACGACATTGACGATGAGCGTGCCGCTGAAATCGACGCCCGAGCGAGCGAGCGCGATTGCGCCGATCACCTGCGCAGTGACGCTCGCCTTGTCGTCCCCAGCGCCACGGCCATAGACGCGGCCATCGACCACCTCCGCGCCGAACGGCGGGTGCGACCAGGCGCTCTCGTCGCCGGTCGGCACGACATCGACGTGAGCATTGAACAGGAGCGTCGGTCCATTTCCGCGTCGTAAGGTAGCCAGAAGGTTGGGCATGTGCTCCAGGTCACCGATGATCTCGGTCTCGAACCCTTCCGCCGCCAGCTTCTCGGTGCAGATGCGGATCGACTCGCGCACATCGCCGGGAGGATTCACCGATGCTTCGTCCCGCACGAGCGCCTGCAGCAGCTCAATCGCCTCAGTCTCATGTATTTCGTCCAGAATTCGCTGGACCTGCCCGTCGTCCATCATCCCCTCCTCGCATGACTATGTCGCGGCTTTTTCAAGTGAATGTCCCCGCTGCGCATAATACATGCGAGACAGGCAAGGGCGTATAGAGTTGTCGTGCTGCGCTGGCGCGGCTATCGTTGCCCCAGCAGATCTTTATTCGGAGACGCTTCAGGGTAGCTGTGGGGGTCGTTGGTTGGAGAGCAAGCAGTCAGGCCGAATCACATCGACACAATCACCGGACTGGGCAGAATCTATTACCGGCTGCATTTTCGACATGGACGGCGTCATTTATCGTGGCGACACGCTCATTCCGGAGGTACCCGCATTTCTGTCTGCGCTGGAGGATGCCGGCGTCGTCTGGTCGATGGCCACCAACAACGCGACGAAGACGCAGCGCGACTACGTCGAAAAGCTCGCCAGGATGGGTATCGACGCGCCTGAGTCGCGCATCGTTACGTCTGCAATCGCGACCGCGGACTACCTGCGCCATACCTACCCGGCCGGGACAACCGTCTACGTTGTGGGAATGGACGCGCTACAGCAGGCGGTATTTGCCGATGGCTATTTTCAGCCCGCAGAGAGAGACGCGCAAGTGGTCGTGTCGGGGGCTGACTTCGACCTGCGCTACGAGCAATTGAAGATCGCCTGTCTCGCGATTCGCGGCGGTGCGGACTATGTCGCAACAAACGGGGACCGCACCTTCCCGACCGAAGATGGACTGATCCCCGGCTCCGGCGCTGTCGTCGCCGCGCTGGTCGCTGCGACCGATGTCCAGCCGGTCGTCATCGGCAAGCCGAGCCCGGTCATGATCGAGTCCTGCCTGCACATCATGGGCACGACTGCTGAATCGACTCTCATGATCGGAGATCGGCTCGATACCGATATTCAGGCCGGTAACAGCGCAGGCACACCGACGATGCTTGTGCTCACTGGCGTATCGACTGAGGCCGATATCGCGACATTCGGCATTCAGCCGACGATGATCGTGCCGACGCTCGACATCGCGGCCGCCGCGTTTCGCGCCAGAACGACGAAGGCACCGACTCGATGAGCGAGGCCGACGAGACGCACTACGACGTTGACGACCCAGCAACGATCCAGGGCCGTGACGACCTGCGACCGGGCGACCACTCCCTCGCCGAGCTGCGCCTCGACCGCGCGCTCGAAGCATTAGGGGATCGCGCGGGCCGTCTGCTCCTGCTTGGCGCGGGGGCGGGCCGCTACGCACGTGCATTGGCCAACGCGCGGCCCGATCTGGATGTCGTCGCCGGCGACCTCAGCCACGTCGCCATCTCGGAAGCTGTCCAGGTCGGCGGTCCGCCAATCTATCTGATCTTCGATGCCCAGCAGCTGCCGTTCAACGACGCCAGCTTCAGCGCGGTCATCTTCTTTGATCTGCTCGAGCACGTTCCCGATCCGGCCCAGATGATCCACGAATGCCACCGGGTTCTCGAGCATGGTGGCGTGCTGCACTTCTTCGTCCCGCTGGAGGATCAGCCCGGCACGCTCTATCGGGCGTTCCGCAAGGGTCGCCGCATTCCCATCCACCACTGGAAGGAACGCCACGTTGGCCACATTCAGCGCTTTCAGCAGAGCGACGTGTTACAGCTCGTCTGGGGTGCTGGCCTCACAGTCACGAACGTTCAGCATTCATTTCATATCGTTGGCCAGGTTCACGACATCGTTGACTACTGGCAGCGCGAGCGCGCGTCCGGTGGATCAGGAAAGCTGCCTCTGCCCCTCGTCAAGCTGGCAACGCGCGGCGTGTTCCTCGTCACCTGGCGGCTTGCCTATCTCGAAGATCGGCTCTATGACGGCGGCAAGCTCGCCTCCGGCCTGCACGTTACCGCCGAGCGCATTCGCGACGACTGAGTATCGGACAGCAGCGCGATGACAGTGCGAGCGGTAGTCGTTGGCTCACTGGTAATGGACCTCAGCTTCGCAGTCCCAAGACGCCCTGAAGCGGGGGATGTCGTTGTCGCGACCAGGTTCGGGCAGTATCGCGGTGGCAAGGGCTACGACCAGGCCGTCGCACTGGCACGCCTCGGGGTAGATGTGACCTTCATCGGCGCTATTGGCCAGGATGACTTCGGTCGCCAGTTTCTCGCGGCCCTCGACGCCGAAGGTGTCGACGCAACTCGCATGGTCGTCACGCGCGATGCTCCGACCTCGGTCGCTGTTCCAATGGTCACACCCGACGGCGACGTTGCATTTGTCCACTCGCCCGGCGCGAACCATCATCTGCTGCCCGACGCTGTCGAACATCTCCCGGCCTGTGATGTCCTGCTGCTGCAGGGCGAGGTGCCGATCGCGACGTCAATCGCAGCCGCCCGACAGGCACGTAGCGCCGACGCAACGGTGATGCTCAATCCCGCACCAGTCCACGCGATCACGCCTGAGCTTTTGTCGGTTGCCGACTTCCTTACGCCAAACGAAATCGAGGCGCACGGGCTCGCCCCGAACACGTTAGATCCGGCAGCAATGACCGACGCACTGGCCGCAGGGCGGCGTGGAGCGATCATCACGCTCGGTGCACGTGGCGCTGTCTGGTCAATCGACGGCGAGCGTGGCAGCACGCAACCCCCTGCCGTCAGGGCCGTCGATGCAACAGGGGCTGGCGATGCCTTTTGTGCGGCGCTGGCCGTCGCGCTGATCGAGGGGCAGAACGCTGCCGATGCCGTCCGCTTCGCCTGCGCGGCTGGTGCTGCGGCGGCAACTGTGCATGGCGCGGAGCCGGGCCTGCCGACGCGCCAGGCTGTCGAGCGTCTCGCCAGTCGCTAGGCGGTCGCGGCAGCCACGAGCGACGTCAGTGACTCTTCTGTCTCCGGATCGAAGGCGTGCACCTGTGAGGTATCGACTACGATCTCGACTTCCTCACCGCGTCGGGCTCTAGTTCGCGGATCGGCGCGAGACACGATCGTCTCGCCACCCGGCCCCGCCAGATGAATAAGCGTCTCGGAGCCGAGCGGCTCAACAAGCTCGACCATCAGATTCACGGTGTTGCCGTCATGAACGGTCTCGGCAAACTCACGCACCTGCATATGCTCCGGCCGGATGCCGAACAGCACCTCTTTGCCGATATAGGGGCGCAACCCCTCGGCGCGCTCGGGCGGCAGGCTAACGCGGAACCCGTCCGCGACTACCGATACCTCGCCATCGACAGACACGACTTGCGACGGGAAGACATTCATTGACGGGCTGCCGATGAAGGTCGCCACGAACCGATTAGCCGGATTGTCGTACAGCCGCTGCGGTGTATCGAGCTGCTGCAGCTTGCCCTCGTTCATCACCGCAATGCGGTCGCCCATCGTCATCGCTTCGGTCTGGTCGTGGGTAACGTAGATGGTCGTCGTCCCCAGCCGTTTCTGTAGCTTGATGATTTCGGCGCGCGTCTGAACGCGCAGCTTCGCGTCGAGGTTCGAGAGCGGTTCGTCCATCAGGAAGCATTGCGGCTCGCGAACGATCGCCCGGCCAAGCGCAACACGCTGCCGCTGGCCGCCGGAAAGCGCTCGCGGCTTGCGGTCCAGAAGCTGGTCGATGCCGAGGATCTGCGCCGCCTCGTTAACTCGCGCTGCGACGACATCCTTCGGCGTGCTTCTGAGCTTCAGGCCAAATGCCATGTTGTCTCGCACTGACATGTGCGGATACAGCGCATAGTTCTGGAAGACCATCGCGATGTCGCGATCCTTTGGATCAAGGTAAGTTACGTCACGATCACCGATGAAGATGCGCCCGGCACTGATCTCCTCGAGACCGGCGAGACAACGCAGCGCCGTCGACTTGCCACAACCCGACGGTCCGACCAGGACGAGAAACTCGCCGTCTGCAATATCGAGGTTGAGATCGTTTACGGCCGTAACCGAATCGAACATCTTTGAAACATGGTCGAAGACGACTTTCGCCATCCTGTCCTCCTCGGATTGAGCCGGTCGGCGATCCGTATTCCGGCCGCAGGGGAGACAAACCTACACACGGTAAAGGTTTCCCGAACCTGGGCCCACAACGTTCTCTAGGCTAGACGCCGGAATTGTGCCCGTCAATATCGCTGGCAACGCGTTTGCGTACTTCTACTCTGCCGAATCGGCGCACAATTGGTCACGATCGGCGGATTTCGCAATCAGGTACAGAAAGCAAGCAGACCGCCATGACGCAAGCAGCGACCCAGGATGCTCGTGATGCGGCCCGTTCTGCCGGCCTGCGCTACGTGAACGATTGTATGCCGGGAATCCTCCGGCGGCGACATGGACGTGGCTTTCGCTACATCGGCCCGGATGACAACCCCATCTCCGATACGGAAACCCTCGATCGCATTCGCAAGCTTGCCATTCCGCCTGCCTGGGACGATGTCTGGATCTGCGTGTTGCCGAACGGCCACCTCCAGGCGACCGGCCGCGATGCGAAAGGCCGCAAGCAATATCGCTACCATCCGAGTTGGCGCGAAGCACGAGACGCCAACAAGTTTGACCGCGTCGTCGCGTTCAACCAGGCGCTCCCCCGTATACACAAGGCGGTCGCGAAGCACCTGTCGTTGCCCGGCCTGCCGCGCGAGAAGATTCTGGCGACTGTCGTCCTGCTGCTGGAGAAATCGCTGATCCGCATCGGAAACGACGAGTACGCAGCTGAGAATGGCTCCTATGGTCTGACAACCCTCCGTAATCGCCACGTCGACGTTAGCGGCAGCCAGATTCGCTTCTCGTTCCGCGGTAAGAGCGGCCAGCATCATGAGGTTGAAGTGACCGACCGGCGCGTCTCGTCAATCGTGAAGCGCATCCGTGAGCTGCCCGGCCAGCTGCTGTTTCAGTATCTCGACGACGACGGCAACCGCCACGCCGTCTCGTCGCACGACGTCAACGATTACCTGCGCGACATCGCGGGCGACGACTTCACCGCCAAAGACTTCCGCACCTGGGCCGCAACTGTTATGGCCGCGCGATCCCTCTCAAAAATGGACGCGTTCGAAACCGAGACGGAAGCGCGCCGCAACATCGTGGCGGCGATCGCCGAGGTGGCGGAGCACCTCGGCAACACGGCCGCCGTCTGTCGAAAGTGCTACATCCATCCCGGAGTGCTT
This sequence comes from Thermomicrobiales bacterium, assembly GCA_039810005.1. GTDB lineage: Bacteria > Chloroflexota > Chloroflexia > Thermomicrobiales > CFX8 > JAMLIA01. The sequence continues at coordinate 28,549 of JBDHWD010000020.1, forward strand.
GACGCGTATCTTGATGGCTCGCTTCCGGCTCCGGGATCTTCAAGGTCGTCCCGGCAATACGCAGACGCCGTCATGAACGTACTTGAGACCTGATGAAAACGGCCCGCATCAGACGTTCGGCATGATCTCCTTCTCGAAGAAGCGGAAGAACCCTTCCTGATCGTGGCCGAGCTGATGGACATAGACGTGGGTGAACCCGGCGTCCACTGCCTCATGGATCTTCTCGAGGTGCGGGGCTGGATCGGGCCCACAGACGATGTTCTTCGCCACATCATCAGCTGTCACCAGCGCCGCCGCCTGCTCGAAGTGCCTCGGCAACGGCAGCTCCTGCTGCATGTCACCGACGATCGCAGCCAGCGGCCAGATCTCCAGCGCCGTCTGCTTCGCCTCTTCTTCGCTTTCAGCCCAGCAACATGAGTACTGCGTCAACCGTGGCTTACCGGCTCCGCCGGCCTCTTCGAAGGCTTTCCGCAAGTCGGCGTCAGCAGCCGTTGTGATTAGCCCATCGCTCACGCGACCAGCGAGCTCGGCAGATTGCGGTCCGGCCGCTGCGATCATGATGTCAATTGGATCGTCCGGTAGCGTGTAGATCCGAGCATCGACTGCCTGGAAGTAGAGCCCGTCGTAGCTCTGCAGGCCGCCCTGCCAGAGTTCCCGAATCAGCGCGACAGCGTCCTCGAGCATGTAGCGACGCTCGTTCGCGGAAGGCCAGCGTTCCCCAACGATGTGCTCATTCAGATTCTCGCCCGTGCCGAGTCCAAGGAAGAACCTGCCCGGCATCATCGTCGCGACCGTCGCGGCCGACTGCGCGATGATTGCAGGGTGAATACGGATTGTCGGGCAGGTCACACCGGTGCCAACCCGAATGCGCGATGTCTCGCGCGCGATCGCACCCAGCACACTCCAGACAAACGGGCTGTTGCCCTGCTTGTCGATCCACGGATGGAAGTGGTCCGAAATCATCGCAAACGTGAAGCCGGTTTCCTCGGCACGCCTGGCGAAATCGACCAGATCGTTTGGCGTGTGCTCTTCAGAAGATAGCGCGTATCCCAGCTCAACCAAGGTCGTCCCCTTTCAGTCAATGGGGACGAGTGCAAGGATCGTGCCGATCGGTCAAAACTGCCACGCCAGACACGCGCAAAACGCGCTCGCAGAATCAGTGCGATTCGACTGCGTCGCGGTTTGCGAGCGCCATGACGGACGGTGCACCAACCGCCACCTCAGATGCAATCCGACCCTGGGCGTCGACGAGCACAGCCGACGGCGTGCCGCCCGCTCCGAAGCGTCGCCCAGTCTGGAAGCCCTCATCCAGCGCGATCGTCGCCTGCAGCCTCTGAGCCCCGTTCTGCTCCGCCGATCCGGTCGAAACGACGAAGAGCTGCGGCGCATTCGCCGGTGCAGAACGCTCCCACTCACGAAGGTCGTCGAGCATGCGCTGGCAGAATCCGCAGCGCGGGTTCCAGAACAGCACCAGCGTCTCACGCCCACGAAAGTCCGCCAGGTCTACGGTTGATCCATCGAGCCCCGGCAAGCGGACTTCGGGTGCGACCAAACCAACGCCGGCAGGAGTCGGCGATTGCGGCTTGTGTCCATTGGTTGCGACAACGTCGGCGGTCGGTTGCTGATCGGTCATCGTAGCAACCAGATCGCGGATGTTGCCCGCGCCCTGCGCCAGACTGCTACCGATCGTTCCGTCAGGCCAAACGATGACCGCTGCGGGCGTCCCGCGTGACAGATATGCCTCGGCGACTTCGCGTTCGTCTTGCAGCAGCACGTTCGTCAGGCCATGCTCGGCACTCTTCGCCCGATTCGCCTCAGCGCCGCCGCGGCTCACCAGGGCGACCGTCAGCGCTAGCGACTTGTCCCGCTGCCAGTCTCCAATTTCCGGCATCAGCGCGTTGCACGGACCGCAACCAGGATCGGAGAAGACGAGCATCACCGGCTTTGCGGCTGCCCGCAACGCCGCCAGCGTCAGCGTCTCACCATGCAGCCCACGAAGCTGGAATTCGGGGGCTGCGCTGCCAATCGGCAATCCGGCCTGCTGCACCTTCGGCGCGACCGCCTGCGTTCCGCCACCTTGCTCCAGCGCCTCGACCCGCGCCAGCAGCCGCCCTTGCTGCTGCAACAGATTCAGCACCAGCCAGCCCTCGATTGCGATTGCCGCGACCATCACGACGCCGGCGGCTGCGACGAGTGCCTGACCGACCGACAGCGAATCTACAACGCCAACCACACTGCGACCCGGATCGCTCCAGCCCTCCAGCACGACGAAACCGGCGACGATCGCCAACAGGCCATTCCGTACGAGCGTTTGCCGGCCGGCCGGCGCGGAGTGCAGTTGCCCGAAGCAATGGCAATCCGGCTCACGGCCCCGCATGAGATTCGCTGCAATACCGACGCAGAATAGCGCCAGCAGCGCCAACGCACCCACAGCAGCCCACGATGCTGTCGCTCTGGGGATCAGCCCAACCGCAACGATGAGTTCCGCAACTGGAAGCAGAACACCAAATGGCAACGCCAGTAGTGGCGGCACGCCGAACTCGATGAGCGCGCGGCGACTGCCGTCGCGGTCAACCAGCTTCGCTAGCCCAGCGACGACAAACACGGCCGCCAGCACCAGTCGCGCCAAGAGCAAGATTGTCGGCATGTCAGCTCACCCCCGTTTCCCCAACTGCTCGATTGCCAGCAGCAGTCGTATTCTTGCCGTCGCGCTATCTGCAGACGCGATTGTTGTCCTCATCGAGTCCACAGGTGTGATTCCGATCGTCCCAGACAAAGTCGCAGCACATGGACGCGCATTCTGATGTTCCGGCTGGGCAACAGATGCCGTCGCTTCCACCGCAGACCGAATACAGGTATCCATTGCCGCCGCAGCAGTCCGAATCCACCGGACAGCAAATCCACGCGTCACGGTAGAACCCCCTGACGCCGGCGCTCGGTGTAACCGGGCAGATCTTGTATTCGCTCGTCTTCCGGCATTGCCAGGTCATACCGTCGCCACCGCCGCTGGCATCGAGCCCAACCGCGTTGCAGCAGATTTCGTCATCGGCGCACGTCGCGCACGCACTCGGGATGCAGTCCGTGCCCTCGGAGCAGACATCACCCTCGTCGCAGCAGACATCGCCGCAAATCCGATCGAGCGGACAATCGCTGCACTGCGCCTTACAGGTTCCGTCGTCGCAGCACTGCAGGCCCGCGCCGCAGGTTGAAACGCACTCCCCGTCCTGACAGGCCAGGCAGGCGTTATCGCAATCCATCGGCTGGCACGTACCGTCGACACACTCTTCGCAGGAGGAGCATGCGGTATCGCAGCTGCCACAGTGGTCGTGGTTGCCGGTGAGATCGACGCACTGACCATCGCAGCGCGTCATCGCCGGTGGGCAGCCACAGATTCCATCGAAGCAGGACGCTCCGGAAGTGCAGGCATTCCCGCAAGCCCCACAGTTGGCGGGGTCCGAGTTCAGATCGACACAGACACCGTTGCACTCCGTCTCGCCCGACGGACACTGGCATGTCGAATCTGCGCAGATCTGATCCGCCCGGCAGGAAGTGCCACAATCACCGCAGTTCTCCGCGTCGTTGGAAACATCAACGCATTGCGAATCGCAGCACTTGTCGGTCGGACCATCGCAGTCTTCGCAAACAGGACAGCAATCGCAGGCATCACGCTGGGCAGTCGCGTAGGCCGACGTACCGGTTCGCGTGCTGGACACCGCCGTGTAATACAGCCTGGCCAGCGCCACGCAGCTGTAGACCATGTACCGTCCATACCACGTATCGTTCGGATACGCGTTCGCACATGCCTTTGACATGTCAAGGAAGAAGTGCTGGTCGCACGAACTCTTGTCAGAATTGCAGGTCCCATAGCAGATGTCGTGGCCGTTACACGCTGGGGTGAAATCGATGTTGCGTAGCGGCCCGAGTCGGTTCGGAACGACGTATTTGAAGAAGCCATTCTCCGGCCCGCAGCCGTTCGAGGTCGCCGTGTAACCAGGATGTGGCACTCGATCGGGGCACGCTTCAATATCCCTGATCGGATAGCGCTGCTGAATGCCCGACGGCTCGCAGCACTGGTGTGCCGGATCATAGGGAACGCCATTACAAGTGTTTTCGCCAAATGCCTCTGCTTGTTTGGAGTCACCGATACCAAGTCCGGCGAGTGCACCACCAACAACCGCTGCAGCCACGCCCTTCAAAACCTGACGACGTGACGTCGTCTGTCCGAGCGTACGAGTCAACTCGTCAAAACGAGGAACATCCATTCTGCACCCTTACATTCTGCTTCGAGAGCGCGCACAACAGGCGCTCCGCGAAGCGCGGCGCGGAAGCACGTGGCGGTGGCGATGTGAGGCAGATCCGGGGGTGACAAAGACAACGAGGAGGTCTGCCACGAATTGTCTCGTGTTGCGATACTAATCCTGCGTATTCACGGTGTCAAGTGATAGGTATGTAATGAGCGGTCTCGCCTTGCAGCGCAGCGCAAACGGCGTTCACCTGTATGATGGAGATTCGGGACGGACTCGCAGCGCGGAATGGCAGGCATGATCGAACATCAACAGGTTCGCGTCGGCACGCTGAACCTGCGTAACACATCCGACCGCTGGTCCGAGCGCCGCAGTCTGCTGTTTGAGCAGCTTTCGGAGCTTGGCCCAGACATTCTCGGACTGCAGGAGCTTCGACGACCATCGCTGCAATCTCGCATGATCCAGCGTGCTGCCAATGCCGAATCCGACGGCTCCCCGTATCACCTCTATCCTGCCTGGAAGACCGGGCTCCGGCGCTTCTGGGAGGGCATTGGCGTGCTGACCGAACTACCAGTCATCGAGGCGTCTAAGATTGACCTGCGTAGCGGCGACCGCGTTGCCCAGCGCATCTCGCTCGCGCTCGACGATGGCACCTTGCTCGACTTCTACAACACCCATCTGAGCCACGCAGCCGAGGCAGCCGACGAGCGCCTGGGGCAGATTGAGATCATCATGCGTCACATTCGCGCGCGTTCTGGCCGGCCACACGTCGTCGTCGGCGATCTCAACGCCGTCCCGGACGAGCCGGCCATCAGGCTGCTCGCTTCCGAAATGAAATCGGCCTACGCCGCTGTTCACGGGCAGGAGCCGAATGTCACCGTCCCATCACCGCTAAGCCGCACCTGGGGTCAGGAAGACGATAAGGTCATCGACTACATCTTCGTCAGCCGCGAGATCAGTGTCCTCGACGCCTGGATCACGTTCGATCGAGTCGCAGACGACGACGATCGCCTGACTGCCTCTGACCACTTCGGCATCGCCGCCAACATCATCGTCAACGCCTGACGAGGATCTGTGGATAATGGGACAGGTGCGTCGGATGGGCAGACGCACACGACTTCCGAGACAGATGGTAGGAAAGGGATATCAATGCCACGGATTGAAGCGGAGGGGATTACGACGTTTCAGGCAACCCCCGGCCGGCGGCTGGTCCTGGAGCTTATGGACAACGACGTCGACATCCTGCACCGCTGCGGCGGGCTCGCCAAATGCACGACCTGTCGCGTCGAAGTCCTCGAAGGCGATGCCGGCCAGATGACCGAGCGCGAACGCGTGCGCCTGGCGCGCGAGAAGGAGCTTGGTGAAAACACGCGTCTCTCGTGCCAGATCCTCTGCGACAACGATCTGACTGTCCGCGTCCTGCGCCGATTCAGCGAGTCCGGCCTCTCCGACGCCGGCCCCACACCCCACGAGGACGTGAACTCTCCCGAGCACGCCTAGCAGCGCGCATACACATGCCCCTGGTCGCAGCCGCTCAGCGGCGCATCAGGGGCATGCTTACGCCAGTCTCCTCGCTACGGTGTCATGATCTTCGGTCGATACTGCAACGCCTCGGCAAGATGATGCGAGCGAATGTCGTCATCTCCAGCCAGGTCAGCGATCGTGCGAGCCAGCTTCAGAATCCGATGATACGAGCGAGCCGACAGCTGCAATTGACGCATCGCCGTGCTCATCAACGTATCGCTGGGGCCATCGAGACGGCAGTGTTGCTGCACTTCGCGCGCGCCCATATCGGAGTTCGATCGAATGCCGAGGTCGCTGAACCGCATACGCTGCCGCTCACGAGCCTGCTCAACACGCGCGCGGATCGTCGCTGACGATTCACCGGCACGCTGATCGGACAGCTTCTCGTATTCGACTCGCGGAACGTCCAGATGGATGTCGATTCGATCGAGCAACGGCCCGGATATGCGCTTCTGGTAGCGTGCGATCGAGCCGGCTGAGCAGGTGCATTCGCGCTCGGGATCGCCGTTGTAGCCGCATGGGCAGGGGTTCATCGCCGCCACCAGCATGAAGGATGCCGGGTAGGTGATCGCTCCGCTGGCCCGCGAGATCGTCACGATGCGATCCTCCAGCGGCTGCCGCAGCACCTCCAGGACGTTTTGGCCAAACTCGGGCAGCTCGTCGAGGAAGAGCACCCCACGATGCGCCAGGCTGATCTCGCCGGGCCGTGGGAAGCGACCACCGCCGACCAGACCGGCGTACGACACTGTGTGGTGCGGTGCGCGAAACGGGCGCTCCCTGACCATCGGCTGCCCGCTTGGAAGCATCCCGGCCACCGAGAACAGCTTCGTCACCTCAATCGCTTCGTCGCGTTCCAGCCGCGGCAGGATTGACGGCATCGACCGCGCCAGCAACGTCTTACCGGTGCCCGGAGGGCCGGAGAGCAGGACGTTGTGCCCGCCAGCAGCCGCCACTTCAAGCCCGCGCTTGACATGCTCCTGTCCGCGCACGACCGAGAAGTCCGGTGCGCTGATCTCGAACGAATCCAGGTCGATCGGCACCCCGCGATACGGCGGAATCGGCGCGCTACCTTCCAGGTGCTTCACGAGCCCAGAGAGCGAATCGACCGGATAGACGTCGATCCCCTCAACCAGCGCCGCTTCGTCGGCATCATCCAGCGGCACAAACGCACGCCGGACGCCCTCACGCGCGGCCAGCGCAACCATCGGCAGGATGCCAGTCGTGTGTCGGACCGCGCCATCGAGCGAAAGCTCGCCAACGATGATGGCGTCCGAGAGATCGGCGACCAGCGCACGGCTGGACATGAGCAGCCCAACCGCGATCGGCAGATCGTAGGCCGGTCCCTCTTTGCGGATGTCAGCCGGAGCCAGGTTGACGATGATCCGCCCGCTCGGAATCCGCCCGCCACTGCTGCGGATGGCCGCACGCACCCGCTCACGTGATTCCTGCACAGCGGCGTCCGGCAGGCCAACGATGACGATGCCCGGGTTGCCGTGCGGCGATGCTGCGGCTACCTCAACCTGGACGAGTACGCCTTCGAGGCCGATCGTGGCACAACTGAGCACGGTGGCGAGCACGCGCAATCTCCCCCCGCTGCGGACGCACATCTCGTTCGGAACGCATTGAACCTGTGGCGTCAGTCTAGCACGACATCGGCGGCACGCGATGCAGATGTGGAACGCAATGGCTAGCGGCTGAACAGCCCGCGCTTGCCCTCCGCCAGCACAACCCCAAGGATGTTTGCGCCGACCCGCTGCAATGCATCGCGAGCATCAATCGCCTTGGGACGCCGCGTCGTCCCCGAAGCGACGACCATGATGACGCCATCGACCCGCGGAGCGAGCGCCAGCGCATCGGCATAGCGCGGCAGCGGCGCACACGACAGGACGACCAGATCAAACTGGTCAGCGAGCGTGGCCAGCGCGCGATCGGCACCGGCACTCGCCAGATGGTCTCCGCCCGCTGCCCGACCGGCCGGCACGACAACCAGCCCGGCGCCCCCTGCCTGCTGATATTTTTCAGGCAGCGGCTTGCCGGCGACGAGGTCAGCAAATCCGGGTTCGGCTCCTGCGCCCCGCCCATCAGTCTCGACATACGCGCAGCGATCACCGGCCTGCACAAACGACTCGGCCAGCCGCCGCGCGACGTCACTTGTCGAGGAGGTATCGACGTCAACGACCAGCACAGACCGGACCGCACGTTCGCCCGACGCGAACTTCACGGTCGAGCGCAACGTCCGAAACGCCTCGTCGACGATTTGGTGCGCAGTCTCAGACGCTGAACCGGTCGCCAATGGCTTCTCCTTCATCACTGCCGCCGATCTTCTCGAACCGTTGCCAGCAACGGCAGCCCGAGGTGGCGCTCGAGGTCGGTGCGATTCTTCAATGTATCGTCGCGATAGACCAGCAGGAAGACGATGCACGCCCCCGCCAGCGCTCCAGCCAGCCCACCGGCAGCAGTGGACACTCCCCTGCGTGACGCATTCGGCGTCGATGGCGCACTCGGCGTATCGAGCTTCACAATCGTCACGGTCTCGGGCCGGGTCTGGTTCTCCACCCGCGGTCGCGCCAGCAGCGCGTCATTCATCTCAACGCTGCGTCGGACGAATTCATCGGCCAGTGCGTTGGCGATATCCGCCGCGCGTTGCGGATCGGTATCGTTTACCGTGATTTGCACGACATTCGCATCCGGATTGTGGCTGACTGACAGCCCTGATGCCGCGACATCCGGAGAAATGTCACTGTCGGCGTTCTCCATCGCAGCGCTGATGAACGCCCAACTACTGATGATGTCGCGATAGGACGCCAGGCGGTTCTTCGCATACAGGTCGACCCAGTAATCGGGTGGGTCGGCTATTGCCATCAAGCGCGCATTGACGGTGTACGTCTTCGTCTCGCCACCGGTCCCGACGAAGGTGACCAGAGCGGCGACGACGGCCGCAAGCACGATGATCCACGACCGCCGGAGGATAGCGACAGCGATTTCTTCCGGCCGCATCATCGGCGCGGACCGTTCGGGATCGTCGCCAGGTGCGGCACGCCAAGCACTGCCTCAACCGTCTCAGCATCGCGCAATGAATCATCGAGGTAATCGACGAGAAACGCGATCAGCACGCCGGCGCCGAGCCCAGCAACGACCTGCATCGCCAGCAGCAACAGCATTCGACTCGTATCCGGCGTTGCATCCGTCGGACGGTCGATGATATCGATCAGCGCCTTTGACTCCAGCTTGTCGAGGCCGAGGTACGCCGTCGCGTCCAGCTCAAGCTCATCCGCCACGGCTCTGGCGATCTCGACAGCCCGACCCTGATCCTTCGAAGCGACATGCACCGACAGAATGCGATGGGTTCGATCGCTACTGATCGACGTACCAACGTCGCCAGCCGACATGTTCACGCCGGCTGCGTCCAGTCGCTCAGCCACAGCGCCGGCAAAGACATTTCCTCTCACGACCTCTACAAGGTCGTCGATGTTGTACTCGCTCGCGCCGAACGTGTAGAAGCCGCCGTACTCAAAGTCACTCGTTGGTGGCTGATTGTCCTGATAGATGACACGTGCGCGAACGATGGTCGAGTAGGTAGGCGTCCAGAGAGCGAGCTGCGCGAGCGCAATCAGGATCGCCAGCAATGGCACGCCAAGCACAATCGGCCAGCGCCTGCGCAGCGCACGCAGGTAGACACTCAACTCCACGTTTTCGCCTCCCGCGTTTCCGCGACGATGCGCACCAGCTCGTCCGCAAATCGTTGCGTTGAGAATTGCTGAGCATGCTCCACATTGCGCCTCGTCGAGAAGCTCAGCCCCTCGAACCGACGAACGGCCTCAATCAGGCTTTCGGTTGTCTGCTCAGCGACATGAACGCCGGTGACGCCGTCAATGACGGTGTCGAGCGCCCCGCCCGCGCCGAGCGCGATCACCGGTCGTCCGGCAGCCTGCGCCTCGACCTGCGCAATACCGAAGTCGTCCTCCGACATGAATACGACTGCGCGAGCACGCGCATACAGCCGAGCCAGCTCATCGTCACTCACATGACCGAGGAATTGAACCGTAGGACCGGCCCTGCGCTCCAGGGCTTGTCTGTCCCGCCCACTGCCGGCGATCTTCAACGGCAGACCAAGTGTGTTGAATGCGTCGATCGCCAGATCGAAGCGCTTGTACGGCACCAGTCGGGACACCATCAGGAAGTAGTCTTCGACCAGCTCGTCACTTACCGGACCGAATCGTTCGGTGTCAACTGGCGGGAACACAACATCGGCGTCTCGCCCCCAGAAATCGCGTATTCGATCGCGAACCGCCGATGAGTTCGCGACGAAGCGATCCACTCGCCCACTCGTGCGCCTATCCCAGGCGCGCATGGCCGCCATTACCGGACGCAGCCCCTGCCGCATGGGTTGCGACATCTGCTCGCGCTGCACGTAGGCGTCCAGGTTCCAGGCAAATCGCATCGGGGAATGAATGTATGCAACGTGGGCAGCGCCTTTCGGCGGCCGCACCGCCTTGGCAAATGCGCTCGATGACGACACCACTACATCGCAATCCGGCAGGCTCAGCCGCTCGAATGCCAGCGGGTAGACCGGCAGGTATCGCTGATGGGACGCCGAAACGCCGGGAAGCCGATTCATCCAGGTCGATCGGATGTCCCACGATCGATACAGGGCAGGCATCCGATCCGCGTCATAGATTGACGTATACACCGGCGCAGACGGCGCGAGGGCGTGAATCACCTCCAGCAGCCGCTCGGCCCCGCCGTACTGATTCAGGTAGTCGTGCACGAGGACAGTGCGCTCCGGCAAGCGCCCGAGCGCAGGACTCGTAGTTGGCTGTTCGATAAGCTGCGACATCATGCCGCTAGTATGCGCCACGGGCAGTCAGGATGGCTGGAATCGTACGCAGCATGATCGTGATATCCAGCCACGGCGACCAGTTCTCCGCGTAATACAGGTCCAGCCGCACCATCTCGTCGAATGTCAGGTTACTGCGACCCGACACTTGCCACAGACCGGTCAGACCGGGAGTGACCAGCAGCCGGCCAAGATGCCACTCGTCGTAGTCGGCCACTTCGGCGGGCACCGGTGGTCGTGGCCCGACGACGCTCATCTCGCCCTTCAGAACGTTGAAGAATTGCGGCAGCTCATCGAGGCTCGTCCGACGCAGGATCTTGCCCACGCGCGTTCGCCGCGGGTCCTCCTTGAGCTTCGTCAATCGGCTGTCGACGTTGTGCGCCTTCTGCAGCTCGGACTGCAGCTGCTCGGCGTTGCGCACCATCGTGCGGAACTTGTAGCAGATAAAGTGGCGTCCGTTGCGTCCCACCCTCACCTGCCTGAACAGGACTGGCCCCGGCGAATCAATCCGTATCGCCAGCACAATGAGCGCCATCGGAATCGCGCCAACCACCAGCACGAGCGTGGAGACAAGCAGATCGATCGCGCGCTTGATCGCATAATTGAATCCCGCGATCTCAGCTGGCTTCAGCGCGATCAGCGGCAATCCGGCGACATCGTGGATGTTCACCCGATCCATCGCCAGCTCAAACAGATCCGGCACGAGCTTGAACTCGACCTCGGCCGCACGGCACTGATTGACGATCGTCATGATCCGGGCTTGCGACGTCGTCGGCAGCGCGATGATTACCTCATCAATGCCGTGCTCGCGAACCAGTGCGCCGACGTCACTCTCGACGCCCAGGTAGCGTGGCCGCACGACGCGGCGATCGGTCGCAATCGCCCAGCCGTCCGGCGGCGGGACCTCATCGACGAACCCGACCACCTGATACCCGAGGCGCGGCTGGCTGAGCAGCCACTGCATCAGCCGCTCTCCAGCGCGACCCGCGCCGATGATCAGGACCTTGTCGACGCCGATCCCGCGCATCCAGAGACGCTCACGCGCAAAGCGCAGCAGCAGCCGCTTGCCGACAAGCAGCGCAATGATCAGCAGCCAGGCATAGATGAAGAGCAAACGCGACGGATAGAAACGCTGCAGGAACGAATACAGGACAACGAGCGCCATCGCCGTCGTAACGCCGTTGGCAATAGAGATGGCCTCATCAAGGAATGTCGTCCAGCGCGGCTGCCGGTAGATCTTCCGAATGTGGAAGATCGCGACGATCAGGAGGACGAGCATGATGGCTTTGGAGCGGAAGAAAGAGAATGGCTGATGCGCCCACGGCAGCACCTCGCCACCGACGTGCATCGAATAGCGCAACCAGTACGCCACATAGAAGCCCAGGAAGACGAGCGCGGCATCGGAGATAATCCGAGCCAGAACGACCAGCCAATATGGCGAGTCTGCGACCGTCCGCTGGGTGCGGGCCGGGTTCACCGCCAAGGAGATCAGTGTCCCTCTGTCAAGCCGTCCGCTCGCCACGTCTACCTTCGCGTAACCTTGTCAACCGGGCCGGGCTCGGTGGCGTCCAACGAGGCAGTATAGCATATGTCCCTGACACACCCCGGCTCATCCCGTGCGAACGTACGCTTACCTCATTCATTTGCGCGGCAGCAGAACTGCGCCACCGGTCGGGCTTCTGCTACGATCTGCGCGGCGATCCTGCAGTCGTCTCATCGGAGGATATCGCATGGAGCGCCTCTGGAGTCCCTGGCGCATGACATACATTGGTGGCGCAAAGCAGCCCGGCTGCGTCTTCTGCAACGCACTCGCTGCGGCTGATGACCGCAAGTCGCTCATCATTCATCGTGGCGAGAACGCGTTCATGATCCTGAATCTGTACCCGTACAACTCCGGCCACTCGATGGTTGTGCCAAACGAGCACATTTCGGAGTTTGAGAATCTGCCCGCCGCCACCCGAGCCGAGTTGTTCGAGCTGGCCGCCGTCGCCACCGAAGCATCGCGGCGCGCGCTCGGCTGCGATGGCTTCAATATCGGCATGAACCTCGGCGCGGTCGCCGGCGCGGGTATCGCTGACCATTTGCACGCCCATGTCGTCCCGCGCTGGAACGGCGATGCGAACTTCATGCCGATCATTGGCGACACGAAGGTCATGCCGGAGCTGCTGCCTTCGACCTATGCACGGATCCGCGCCGAAGTCGAGATCATCATCGGCGCGCGGAAGAGCGCGCCAATCACGCATCTCGGCGTAATCGTCGTCGCGCCTGGATCGGGTATCGTGGTGACGAGCGCATCTGAAGCACCATCCCTCCCGCGAGCCTCCATCGTCCCAACCGAATCCGCTACCGCAACAGCGCTGCGGGCCGTGCGCGACGAACTGGAGGTCGACGCCGCAATCGCCGGCTGGGGCGGCATCGCCGAAAGCGGCTACGAACGCACGCTGTACTTTCTGGCCACCGCATCGTCGCACGCTGAGAGCGCAGCTTCCCTCGACGAGCTGACATCGAGCCTGCCCACAGAGGCGGAACGCCGCCTTCTGACCGACAACGCAGCAGTTATCCGAACGTTGATTGCGCAGTGATCAACCGAACGATTCTGCTCGCAGTCACGCTCCTGTTGGCGTCCCTGCTCACCCCCGCCGGCGACGCCGCCCGCAGCGCCGCGTCGGGCGGCGTGTACATCGCGCTCGGCGACTCGATTGCCGTCGGCACCGGCGCCAGCTTGCCCCGAACGCGCGGCTACGTCCCGCTCGTCCACGACCTGATCTCCCGCCATGCCAGGTCCGAAATCACGCTCCACAACCTGAGCCGCAACGGCGAGACGGTGGACTCGTTCAGGGAAAACGGGCAATTGACGCAACTACAGGATCTGCTGACTCAGTTGACCAGCTCGAATGCACCCATCATCGCGATCACGCTCTCGCTCGGCGGCAATGAGATGCTCAAAGCGCAGGGTGCCGACTCCAGCGCGCGCCAGACGCAGCTCGACGAGTTCAGCGCGTCATACCCCACGCTCCTCACCGAGATTCGCAACCTCGTCGGCCCTGACACGCCGATCGTCGTGACCACCTATTACGATCTGACGAACGGCGATCCGAACGAAGTTCAGTCAGATGCCTGGTGGGTACAGCAATTCAATGCTGTCATTCAGCAATCCGCATCCGACGCACACGCCACGGTCGCCGATGTCTCCGGCGTCTTCGCTGGCCACATTTCCGACTACACACTCTGGCCAATTGATGTCCATCCGAACAACGCCGGCCATCAAGCAATCGCCGACGAAGTGTGGCGCGTGCTCGGCATCGACACCGTCGCCCCGACCATCGACCTCACCGCAACCACCGAGGCAACCCGCTCTACCCCGACAATCCGCTTCAGCGCTTCGGACGACACCGGCATCGCAGATTTCACTCTTACTGCCGAATCCGCAACCATCTATGGCCCCTATTCATCCAGCGAGGATGAGTACGTCGTGCTGGTCATCTTGGCAAGTGGCGCGAAGCAAGCGCAGGTCACCGTCGAAGCCCGCGACGCAGCCGGCAACACAACGACTGCCTCGAC
>JBDHWD010000021.1:0-40850 GCA_039810005.1 Thermomicrobiales bacterium
GTGTTGTCGGTCGGACGGTCATCGTGCTCCTCCAGCCGGTGCAATCGTCGTGATGATGGCGAGATGCTCATCGACCCGGGCGTCGTCGCCGGGGCCAATGACGATCGTTGCCTCGCGTTCCTCCAGGACAGCCGGGCCGACGACGCGCATGCCGGGCTGGAGCAGATCGCGGTCGTAGATCGGCGTGTCGTAGTAGCGGTCGTCGAACCAGACGGGGCGGTTGCCCTTGAGCGCGGATACTGCATTGGAGTCGCCCAGCGGCTGCGTCGCTGCGCCGACTTGCTGCTCAGGGCCGATGGCGGACAAGCGCCAGTGCAGGACCTCGATTGGCAAGCCTTCGAGGATGCGGCCGTATTGCTGCTGGTAGGCGGCGTCAAACGCGGAGCGGATGGCCGGGACGCTGGTGGCATCCAGTCGACCAGCCGGAAGATCGACGGCGATCTCGTGGTATTGCCCTTCCAGCCGCATCTCGGCCCAGCGTTGGTAGCGGATGTCGTCGGCTGCGACGCCGGCGCGGGCCAGCTCTTCTGATGCGGTCGCCTCAAGCTCGGCGTAGACGTCAGCGACGGCGTCCCAGTCTGCGCTGTCGAGCGCCGTCATGAAGGTACGACCGGCGGTGAAGGCGATCGGAGCGACGAGCGCGCCGAAGGCAGATGCCACGCCGGCACCGGGCGGAAAGATGACGGTCGGGCTGCCGAGGATGCGGGCGACTGCGGCAGCGTGGGCCGGTCCGGCCCCGCCGAAAGCGATCGTCGCCAACGAGCGCGGGTCGCGATTGCGCTCGATGATGTGGACGCGTGCAGCGGCAGCCATGTTCTCGTTGACGACGCGGTGGATGCCCCATGCGGTTGCTTCGACCGATAGATCAAGCTCGGTTGCGAGAGCGGCGACGGCGTCGCGCGCGTGGTCAGGACGCAGGGGGATTGAGCCGCCGAGAAAGTAGCCGGGGTTGAGATAGCCGAGGACGAGGTTGGCATCAGAAACAGTCGGGAGCGTGCCGCCCAGACCGTAGCAGGCTGGGCCCGGATCGGCGCCGGCGGAGTCGGGGCCAACTTTCAGCAGACCGAGCTCGTCCTTGCGGGCGATCGATCCGCCACCGGCGCCGATCTCGATCAGGTCAACGACGGGCGTGACGACCGGCAGACCTGAGCCCTTCATGAAGCGCCGGACGCGGGCGACTTCCAGGAGTTGCGCCAGTTCGGGGCGGCCGCCTTCGACAACGCAGGCTTTCGCCGTCGTGCCGCCCATGTCGAGCGACAGGACGTCGTCGTATCCGGCGAGCCGACCGAAGTAGGCGGCGGCGATGGCACCTGCAGCCGGTCCGGATTCGAGCAGGCGGATTGGGCGAGCTGTGGCGGTCGGAGCCGAGGCAATTTCGCCGGACGAGAGCATCAGGTAGAGCGCGGCCGGGATGCCGGATTCGGTAAGCGACTGCTCCAGCTCGCCGACGTAGCGCTGGACAAGTGGCTTGGTGAAGGCGTCGGCGGCAGTCGTCGATGTGCGCTCGTACTCACCAGCGATGGGAGCGATGTCGGACGACAGCGAAATGGTGATATCCGGCAGCGCGGCTCTGATCGCGGCCGCGACGGCGCGTTCGTTGTCCGGATTCTGGTAGGCGTGGAGGAAGACGATCGCGACCGATTCGACGTTCGCGGCGCGCAGCGCGTTGACGGCACCGTCGATGGATTGCTGGTCGGGAGCGAGCAGGACTGTGCCTCCGGCGTCGACGCGCTCGTTGATCTCCAGGCGGAGTGGGCGGTCGATCAGCGGTTCGGGCGGCGGAGCGAAGAGGTCGTAGATGTCATAGAGCTGCTCGCGGGCCAGCTCCAGGATGTCACGAAAGCCGCGAGTCGTGAGCAGGGCAGTCCGGGCACCCTTGCGCTCGATCAGTGAGTTCGTCACTAGCGTCGTCGAATGGACGGCAAATCCGACCGCCGAGGCGTCCAGCCCGGCAGCGGCTATTTCTTGCCAGCCACGGACGACGCCGCGAGCAGGATAGCGAGCATTCGTTAGCACCTTGTGACGAGCAGCAATCGCGCCGCTGGACGTGTCGATCGCGACGAAATCGGTGAATGTACCGCCGACATCGAACGACAGCGCCACACCCGATGACGAAGAAGTCTCGCTCATCTCCCCCACTTCCGTTTCAGCCACAGCAGATCATTTGGGTACGGTCATCAACAGGAACCCGATTATGCTGGCAAACAGGACTGTGATCGGGAGGAAGACGGGGTAGACCTGTCGGCGTGCCGTCGCGACACGCAATGTGACCAGCCGATAACCGAGGAATGTGATCCAGGCTACCGCGCTCAACAGGATAACAGCGGCGACTGTATACACAACCCTGCGCGCTGTTTCCATTGAACCGGGGAACGGATAGCCGAGTAGCACCAGCGTATCGAAGACGATCAGCAGCGCGGCTGTGATGAGTCCCCAGCGGCCAATCGACTGGATGAGCAGTCGATCGACTTCGGCGGTGCGGTCGGTGTCTTGTTCGTCTGTTACGGGCTCGGCACTCATACGACGAGGAACCCCTGATCGGTGACGCGAGCGGACGGGATGACCGACAGGGCCATGAACGCCAGCAGGCCGAACGGCGAATGGAGCGTCGAGCCGAGGTCGCGTGCGCGTTGCTCCAGCCGTTCGTAGATTTCGGCGGCCGTTTCCAGCGGTTGATCGCTGAGAATGCCTGCGACGGGCAGCGGCAGACGATCAATCAGGATGCCATCCTGCACGATTGCCAGACCGCCCTGTGTTTCGCCAATCGCGGTGATGGCGGCGAGAATGTCGGCGTCGTTGGTGCCGACGGCGACGATGTTGTGCGCGTCGTGTGCGATCGACGAGGCCAGTGCGCCGGAGCGCAGGCCGAAGCCGTGCACGTAGCCGACTCCGACGCCGCCTGTCTTGCCGTGGCGCTCAACACAGACGAGCTTCAGCAGGTCGCGGTCGATGTCGATGAGCGCCTCGTCGCCGTCGATAGTGGGCTCTACTGTGCGTAGCTCGGTCACGATCTGGCCGTCGATTGCGCCGACTGCCTGTGTCCCGCTCGATGCTGGGAGGCGCAGATCATCGACCGTCATGTGCGGAAGATGGACCGTGTTGCGCAGCTCGTCCGGGATGCTGGTTTCGACCTCAAAGCGTGCCGTACCCTGCTCGGCGACGACGTTGCCACGGTAGTAGACACGGTCGATGCCAAAGTCGGTGAGGTCGTTGAGGATTACCAGATTAGCCCAGTAGCCGGGCGCGATCGCGCCAATGCGGTCCAGCCGCCAGTAGGTTGCGGTTGTGATCGTGCACATCTGGATCGCGCGGATCGGATCAAGACCAGCAGCGACGACCTTGCGAAGCGTGGCATTCATGTGGCCATCGCTGAGGAGCATCGCGCAATCGCGATCATCGCTGGCGAAGCAGCAGCGCGGCCAGGTGGTGTCGTTGACCAGCGGTAGGAGATCGAGCGCATTGCGCGCGCTGGAGCCTTCGCGGAGCATCAGGAAGATGCCGCGCCGTAGCTTCTCGCGGCCCTCTTCGAGTGCGGCAGATTCGTGGTCGCTGGTGATGCCGGAAAGAGCATAGGCGTCCAGATCGTGGCCGAGCAGGCCGGGCGCGTGGCCATCGCGAAGGTGGCCGTCGGAGACGCGCAAGCGCTCGTGAATGTCAGGGTCGCCAGCCAGAACGCCGGGGAAGCTCATCAGCTCGCCGAGGCCGACTGTGGCGTCGTTTTGCAGGGCGGCGGCAATCAGGTCGGCGGTCATCACAGCGCCGGACGTCTCGTGCGGGCTGGCCGGCACGCAGGACGGCACGGTGAAATGGATGTCGATCGGGAGATTGCGAGAGGCATTGACGAGTGCTTCGAACCCGGCGAGACCAGCGACGTTCACGATCTCGTGCGGGTCAGTGACGATCGCGCCAGTGCCGTGAGGGACGACGGCCCGCGCGAACTGCGTGATCCAGAGCAGCGAGCTCTCGGTGTGGATGTGGCCGTCAATGAACGACGGTGCGACGATGGCACCTTGCACGTCGATGGTGGTGTTGGCGTCCGGGTAGTCTCCAACGCCAACGATCCGGCCGTCGGCGATCGCAACGTCGGCGCGTTCCAGCTCGCCGCTGAAGACGTTGAGCACCTGCCCGCCGCGCAGGCAGGTATCGGCCGGCTCAAGACGCCGGGCAATGCGAATCGCCCGCTGCCATTGCTCCAACGAAGGTGTCACGTCCGTAATCCTCGTCTCGTCATTCGCGCGACTAGCCAATGCGCCGCTCGATAAAGCGCAGGTGCTGGTTCAATTCGCCCAACTGTTCGATTGCCAGGCGCGGCAGCTGCGCTGCTCCCGAGAACGCAACGCCAAAGGATGATCGAAGCGAGAGCCCCTGCTCCAGATCGCTCCATTCGAGCGTCTGGTTCTCTTCAAGGAAGCCGCGGCGGATGCCGGGAATAGAGATGCGGGCCAGACGCTCTAGCGCCCGTTGGCGACGCGGGTCTTCCTCGTCAACGAAGAGGCCGGGGGACGTCGCCCAGACGTCGAGATCGAAGCCGTCCGGGCCGATGCGAACGTCGATATGGCCTTCTTCGATGTCAACGGCGACCGACCAGCGGTTCTGATCGTCGAGCGTCCGATAGGCGTAGAAGCCGGCGGCGTTGAATATTTCAGTAATCGACGCAAGTGCCTGATAATGCTCGGAGTCGCTCACGATTGTGTTCCTACCAGACCGAAACGCGATTGTGCACCAGCGGGAATTGTACGCGGGGTGGGGTGGGGTTACTCGTGCTCGTCGTCACCGAACCAGCTCGCGCTGAGCGCGGCGATACGCGCCGCCAGCTCACGGACGCCGGCTGGCGCATCCTCGCGGATGTGTAGCTCCAGGTCAGGCCGTAATCGCACGCGCTGCCAACGATCGCTGTCAAGCTCCGGTGGTGCGGCAGTCTGCTCCAGCCGGGTGCGTATCTCCTCGATGCTGAGTCGCTGGTCGCGGAATGCTGCGATTTGCGTCAGAATTTGCAGATGCTCGGGCGTGTAGTAGCGTGATCGCCCCCGACCCATAGCCGGAGGCATCAGACCCTGCGCGATGTAGTAGCGGATGGTGCGCTCGTTCAGCCCGCTCGATTCTTCGAGCTCTGACAGGCTGAAGCGCGGGTCACCGGTGTCCACAGCAATCTCCCGGCCCGTTCATCGGGCCAGACGCTATAATACCCGGTGGCGACATCGACGGAAGAAGGGGCCGGGGATGGTCTACTTTGGGTTGTCCGGTGCCGCGCTGGTCACCGCACTCACACTCCTGTGGACGAAGCTCATCGTCAAATCAAAGCGCGCCAGACGCGACCGTGGCGGTTATCTGTTTTTTGCCGGGATCATGCTGGTCGTTTCTGCCTGGGCATTTGTCCTCGGCTATCTGAGCACGACCTGAGCCATGCCGAAGCTGATCGGCGTCGTGCATTTACCGGCGTTGCCAGGCAGTCCTCGCGCACGCCTGGACCTGGACGCCTGTGTGGCGTTGGCGAGGAGCGACACGTTAGCGCTCGTCGAAGGTGGCGCGGATGGTGTGATCGTTGAGAACTTCAACGACGCGCCGTTCTTTGCTGGTTCTGTTCCGCCGATCACGGTGGCCGCGATGGCCGTGATCTGTCGGGAACTGCGTGGAGATATCCCGGTGGAGATGGGCGTGAATGTGCTGCGCAACGACGCGGCGGCCGCGCTCTCGATCGCGGTTGCCTGCGGCGCGGAATTTGTGCGCGTCAACGTCCACACCGGCGCGATGCTGACCGATCAGGGATTGATCGAGGGGCAGGCCGCCGAAACGCTGCGATTGCGCCGCGCTCTCGGCGCGGAGCAGGTGAAGATCTACGCCGATGTGCTGGTGAAGCATGCTGTCGCGCTCGGGCCACAGCGCATGGCTGATGCTGTAGCCGATGCAGTCGAGCGCGGGCTGGCCGATGCCATCATCGTGACTGGCAGCGCGACCGGTGCTGCGGCGAGTCCCGACGATGTCCGCGAGGCGGCAGGCGCATCCGAAGCGCCGGTCTACGTCGGCTCCGGCGTCACGGCCGAGAACGTTGCTGACTGCGTGCCACCAGCCGAAGGCGTCATCGTTGGCTCGTGGTTGAAGACGGATGGCATTGTCGCCAACCCGGTCGATATTGACCGCGTTCGCCAGCTACGGCGACGGCTGTAGCACGCGCCTCACCGCTGTTGGTACCTGAGTTGCACATAATCGAATACCGGGACGATTACCCTCCGAAAGTAGCGCCAACATCTCTGATAAGATCGGCGCTAGCGGTGAGCCAGATGCATGAGGTGAGTGAATGAGTGTGGCATCCGAATCGACGGCCAAAGTCGACGAGGCAGCAATTGAGCAATGTCCGCGATGTCAAGCGAGCATCGGCGATGCTGACCTGTGGCGGCGGTATCGGGTATGCCCGGACTGCGGCTTTCATGCGCCGATTTCCGCGATGCAGCGCATCGAATCACTGCTCGACACTAGCACATTTGAGGAGACCAACGCCCGGCTTGTCTCGGTCGACCCGCTCGGGTTCGCCGATCTGGAGCCGTACAGCGATCGCGTCCAACGCGCACGCGATAAGACCGGACTGTCCGAAGCGGTCGTGACCGGGCGCGGGACGATTCAGGGCCGTGAGGTGGTAATCGCGATTCTGGACTTCGGCTTCCTGGGCGGCAGCATGGGTTCGGTCGTCGGCGAGAAGGTCGCGCAGGCGTTCGAGCTTGCCATTGAGCGCAAGGTCCCGATTGTGACGGTGACGGCCAGCGGTGGCGCCCGCATGCAGGAGGGCATGCTCAGCCTGGTGCAGATGGCAAAGACGGCGGCAGCCGCGCGGCGCGCTCACGACGCTCATGTGCCATACATCTCCGTCCTGACCAACCCGACGACCGGCGGCGGCTATGCGTCGTTCGCGTCGCAGGGCGACATCATCTTTGCCGAACCCGAGGCACTGATTGGCTTCGCTGGTCCGCGCGTGATCAAGGGCGTGTCCAAGGACGGCAGCGACGAGGACGTGCGGCGTTCGCATAGCGCCGAGTTCCTGTTCGATCGTGGCTTCGTCGACGACATTGTTGAGCGACCGCGCCTGCGCAATACGCTGGCGATGACGCTGCGATTGCTGGCAGCCGACGCGCGCGTGTCGGCCACGACGCCGCGGACGCTGCCACCAGATTCTGGCGAGCAGCCGGCGTGGGACGCCGTGCAGATCGCTCGTCATCCTGACCGGCCGACGACGCTGGATTACATTCAGCGCATCAGCCCGCAATTTGTAGAGCTGCACGGCGACCGTGTCTATGGCGATGATGGCGCGGTTGTGGCCGGGCTTGGCGAGATCGCGGGTCGTGGCGTCGTGCTCGTTGGCCTGGAGCGCGGTCATGGTGAGCCGGAGCGGCGCGGCGGCCAGGCGCTGCCGGAGGGCTACCGTAAAGCGCTGCGGATGATGCGGCTAGCGGAGCGGCTGCGCTGCCCGCTGGTCACATTCATCGATACGCCTGGTGCATTCCTCGGCATCGAGTCGGAGGAACGCGGGCTGGCAGCGGCGCTCAGTGAGTGCCTGGCGGAGATGAGCGCTCTGCCCGTGCCAATCGTGTCGGTCATTATTGGCGAAGGCGGCAGCGGTGGTGCCCTGGCGCTTGGCGTTGCCGATCGCGTGCTGATGCAGGAGCGAGCGATCTACTCGGTGATCGCGCCGGAAGGGGCTGCGGCGATTCTGTATCGCGATGTGAGCCGCGCACCGGAAGTGGCCGAGCGCCTGAAGATCACTGCTGCCGATTGCAAACGGCTTGGCGTTGCCGACGATCTGATTCGCGAGCCGACTGGCGGGGCGCACACCGATCCCGATCTGGCAGCGGCGCTGGTGCGCGATGCACTCGTCGCGGCGCTGGCTGAGATTCAGGGCGCGAGCGGACGCAAGCTCGCTTCGGAGCGCTACCGCAAGTTCCGCCAGATGGGACAGATGAACTCCTACTGGCGTGAGTTTGTCGGGCGCGAGGCGGTCGAGCTTGGCAGTCTTGTCGCTCGGACGGTCGGGTCGATCCGTGGCCGGCTAGTCGGTGGCGACGACGCTCAGCAACCGCCCGAGCACGAGGATGACGGCGGGTGACGTCGGCGGGCGGATGGCAAACCGCACTGCGCCGGCAACACTCCCGGCGAGCCATCCTGCGCATGGCCGGCCTCCTGACAGGGGCCGGCCTGCTTGGCGCATGCCGCGGAGAGACGACTCCGACCGTTGCGGGCCCCACGCCGACGGCAACGCCGACCGAAGTGCCGGTAGACGAGCTGGTGGTGGCGGTCGAAGGGTATGACAACCCGACGATCTGGGCCGAGCGCGAGATCACGATGACAAGCTGGGGTGGCGAGTATCAGGATGCACAGCAGCGCGCCATCGTTGAGCCGTTCCAACGCCTGACTGGGGCGAAGGTAACGGTTTCCGAGTCCGACATCGTCGCGCTCAAGAATCAGGTCGAATCAGGTAATGTCTCGTGGGATGTCTGTGATGTCCTGCTCGAGGATGTGCTGCCGCTGGCAAACCTGGGGATGCTTGAGGAACTGGACTACAACGTCATCCAGACGTCGGGTATTGACCAGGGGATTCGGTTCGATCACGCCATCGGCTCGGCCTACTATTCGACAGTTCTGGCCTATCCGAGTGACCGCTGGCCCGACATCGCGCCGCCAAATGGCTGGGATGACTTCTGGAACCTCTCGCGCTGGCCGGGCACGCGGGGCCTGCATCGCCAGGCGCAGACGACGCTGGAGTTCGCCCTGATTGCCGACGGGGTAGCGATCGGCGATCTCTACCCGATCGATGTCGATCGCGCCTTTGCCTCGCTTGATCGGATCCGAGAGGCAATCACGCTGTGGTGGGAGCAGGGAGCGCAACCGGCGCAGCTCCTGAACTCGGGTGACATCGACATGGTGGCGGCGTGGCACTCCCGGATCGAGCGGGTGCGTCAGGATGGTGTGCCGGTCGAGATTCAGTGGAACGGTGGAGCGCTGTCCGGCGACGCCTGGGTCATTCCGAAGGGCAGCCAGAACCGCGACGTTGCCATGGACTTCATCAACTTCGCGACACGCCCTGAAGTGTGCGCGGCTTTCGCGCAGCTTGCGCCGTTCGGGCCGGTTAACGTCCATGCGTTCGATTTGATGGACGAGCAGGCTGCGCGCCAATCGCCGTCGTTCCCGGAGAATCGCGCGCTGCAATTCATCGTGAACTTTGACTGGTGGTTCAAGCACCAGGAGCAGGTCAACGAACAGTTCGAAGCGTGGCTCGCGACGAAGCCTGACTAGGCGGCGCTCAGGTGAGCGCGGTATTCAGCGAGCGCACGAATTCGGCAGCGGCTTCGATGGGATCAGCGTGGTGCCCATTGATGAGCGCGGCGCGTGTGAGGTCGGTCGCACCGTCGATGTCCTGCTCAGCAAGTGTCGGATGTACCTCGATCCACGGCAGATCTCCCACCTGTGACGGACCGCAGACGACGTCGAATCGGTTGAGCTCAAGCTCGGTGATCTGCTCGGGGGGCAGTGCGTCTGGCTGCCAGGCGAGGAATGCGCGTGTCAGACCGTCGCGCGAGATGTTGGCGGCCCAGCGCGTCAACTCTGTGTCCGCGCCCTGAACGACGATGGCGAGATCGATCAACGAAATCTCGCGCGTAATCCACTCCAGCAGTTGCGCTCCTGAGCGCGGCTCGTACGTGCTGTATTGCAGCAAGGGGAAGCGCTTGTAGAGATGACGGGATGCGTCCGCGCCAACAGCGCGCAGCGTCCGGGCCAGCGGCTCGCTCTGGCGCGGCTCGACGACGCGAATGTCGTTTCCCAGCACGGCCAGGCTGTTGGCAAGCGAGCGCGTATACAGGGCAGCCGGATTATCGACATAACCAATGATGCTGTTGACGAAGAACGTGATCTTCAGTTGGTTGCTCCATTCTCGGAGGCGGGCGCAGTTGATGCCGGCTGGGCGACGACCGTTTCAGATCAGACTATGCCATTCAGGAGCGCCGGCGTCAGATGGACGTGGATTGGCATGGAGGTTGGCTGGTTGTGCGGAGACGGTTCGGCACTGCTTGCCCGGAGCACCTGCCGCAGAAGCGGGCGACAAGCATGCCCGGCAGCGGCGTGTTGCGTACGCCAGTTTGGCATCACGACCACAATGCATGGCAATCGCCACACGACAAGAACCGCACCTCGCGCCCAAGCTGTCACACCGCGCCCGGGGCCGCAAAAATGAGGCACCGGCACTAGTCAGCCGGAACGCCGAGGGACGTGTCGCGAGGTGCGCTGACGGGACGTCCTTCCAGCCGCAATTGCAGCACGCGGTACATGGCTTCGAAGAATATGGTCGAGCTCATTTTCGATGAGCCGTGCAGGCGTTCTGCGAAGGTGATGGGTATCTCAACGAGCCGGAAGCCGGAGAGCGCGGCGCGGTAGGTGAGCTCGATCTGGAATGCGTAGCCGGTCGAGTCGATGCTTTCGAGGTCGATCGATTCCAGCACATGGCGACGGAAGCACTTGAAGCCGCCGGTCAGGTCACGAATCGGGAGGCCCAGAAT
The DNA here is from genome assembly GCA_039810005.1 of Thermomicrobiales bacterium. GTDB lineage: Bacteria > Chloroflexota > Chloroflexia > Thermomicrobiales > CFX8 > JAMLIA01. The sequence continues at coordinate 10,539 of JBDHWD010000021.1, forward strand.
CGTGCGGGCGTAGAGCGAACCTCCACGCGAAATGACCTTGCGGATCGGTGACCAGTTGACCGTGCGTCCACCTGGCACGTAGCGCGAACCGAGTACCAGATCGGCGTGGCGACTGGCCTGGAGCATGCGCGGCAATGTTGCGGGATGATGCGAGAAATCGGCGTCCATCTCGAAAATGTGCGTGTAGTTCCGGCGCAGCGCCCAACGGAAACCGGCGATATAGGCCGTGCCGAGGCCGAGCTTGCCTTCGCGTTCAATCATGTGAATGCGGCCTGGATAGGCGCGCATTGCCGCGCGAACGGTTTCCCGTGTGCCGTCCTGTGAGTTGTCGTCAACGACGAGAACCTCGAACTGGCGATACGACATGATCTGCGGCAGCATTTCGCGGATATTGTCAGCCTCGTTGTAAGTTGGCATTACGACCAAAGGCCGGGCTGGACTGATCTCTGGCGCCATCCGGCGGTTCGGTATCCGACGATAGTGTCGTAGATGATTCGGCATCGTGCTCATTCCCATATCAGGCGTAATGTGGCATCCGATAGAGATAGCCTTTCCGCTCTCGCGCAAGACGATTGCCAAGGATACCGGGCGTCGGCGAAGATTGCGGCGTTGACGATCGCCATTGGGACAGGGGTATTCATGTCAATCGAAGCGCGCATCGCAGAGCTTGGCCTTGAGGTTCCGGAGTCTCCATCTCCGATCGCGAATTACGTTCGTTATGTCCAGGTTGGCAATCTGCTCTATCTCTCCGGCTCGGGGCCGACAAGAGATGGCAAACCAGCCTACGTCGGGCAAGTTCCAACGGATGTATCCGTTGAAGAAGCCTATGACGCGGCCCGGATTGTGGCCCTGAACCTGCTCGGGTCAGCAAAGGAAGCGCTCGGCGATCTGAATCGCATCAAGCGCATCGTCAAGGTGCTGGGGATGGTGAACTCAGCGCCGGGGTTCGGGGAGCAACCGAAGGTCATCAACGGATTCTCGGATCTGATGGTCGAGATCTTCGGCGAAAACGGGCGTCATGCACGGTCGGCAGTTGGCATGGCCGGCCTGCCGAACAACATTCCGGTCGAGATTGAGATGATCCTCGAAGTCGATTGACGAGGGGCGGGACGCGCCGCTGATTACGCAGCGCGTCCCGCCTCATTCGTGTCAGGAGGCCCTGTCGGTATCGGCATTCGGATCGATGACGGTGCGGGTGTCGCCCTCCGGCTCTGCGCCCACGCGATCGGCGAACACCTGTTTGAGATCGACGCCCGTGACCGCAGCAAAGCTCTCGGTCATGCGCTCGACGATGAGTGGCAGCTCGCCGGCGTAGCGGCCGAGCGCGCCCGAGGCGTCGCCATTTGCGCCGCTGCCACCGTCGATAACGACAACGCGATCGATCGTCGAGAGCGGCATCGCGGCGGCTTCGACGATCTTGGGGAGCTGGTCGATAAAGGCCTGGTACATCAGCAGCTGCATGGCGGTAGCCTGGTAGGCGTTGAGCGCGTCGGCCATCTGGCGCTTACCTTCGGCCTCAGCGAGCAGTGCTGCGCGACGGCCTTCGGCTTCAGCCAGCAATTTGGCACGCGCGCCTTCGGCCTCGGCGGTGAGCTCAGCCTGGGTGGCCTCGGCAAGTGCCTTCTTGGCCTCGGCGTCGGCAAAGCCTTCCTGGCGGATGCGGGCTGCTTCACCAGTACCAAGCAGCTCGCGCTCTCGTGATTGTGCTTCAGCGCGAGTGACGATCGCCTGCCGCTCGCCCTCTGCTTGCAGGATGGCAGCCTGCTTGGCACCTTCGGCGGTGACGATTGTGGCCTGTCGCTCGGCGTCGGCCTGCTTGAGGACGGTCGCTTCGAGCTCGCGTTCCTTGCGCTTGACTTCCATCTCCTGGACGGCGATAGCAGCCTCGGTGCGGGCCAGCTCGACCTGCTGCTGCGCGATGACGACCTGGCGCTGGGCCTCAGCCTCGGCCTGTGGACCGGCCTGCGATGCGCGGGAGCGTTCGGCCTGGACGGCTGCGTCAAAGCCGGCCTTGGCGACGTTCGTATCGCGCTGCGCCGAAGCTGTCTCGGCATCGGCCTGGGCTTCGGCGGTCGCGGCCAGCTGCATGGCTAGCGCGGAGCGGGTGCGGGCGTCTCGTTCAGCTTCGGCGCGACCGATTTCGGCGTCGCGCTTGACCTCTGCCGTTCGGCGCTGACCAAGAGCGTCGAGGTAGCCATTTGGGTCGGTGATCTGCTGAATTGTCAGCACGTCGATGTCGATGCCCATGCGACGCAGGTCCTGGGCTGATTCGGCGGTCATGCGCTGGGCGAACGCCTGACGGTCAGTATTGATTTCTTCGACCGTGAGCGTGCCGAGGATCGAGCGGAGGTGGCCTTCCATCGTCTGGAAGATCACATTGCGGATCTGGTCTTGCGGCATGCCGAGGAAGCGCTCGATCGCGTTCCCAATCGAATAGTCGTCGCCACCGATCTTGACGTTCGCAACGGCGTCGACCGCGACGGGCACGCCTTCCTTTGTGTAGGCAGACTGGATCTTGAGCGGGATCGTGATGACGTTGAGCGACAGATAGTCGACGCGCTCGAGGATCGGGATGCGGACGCTCGAACCACCCTTGACGATACGGTAGCCAACAGTCTGCTTTTCGCCCGTTTCGGGGTTCGCTATGGTGCGCTTGCGACCAGAGAAGATCGCGACGGTGCTGGGTGGCACTTTGATGATGTTGGAGTTGACCAGCACGACCAGGCCGACAAGGGCGGCAAGGACGAACAGAACCCCAAGTGTGACGACAACAAAATCCATTAGCTGCTCCTGTCCTCAATTGGCGGGGGCGTCGATGGGTCGACTCGTTCGACCAGCACTGCGCTGCCGATCGTCTCGACGACGCGGACGGCGGTGCCGGTTGGAATCGCCAATCCGTCGCGCGAGCGTGCGATGAGATGCCGGGTGCTATCTGCGCCGGTGACGAGCACTTCGCCGACGTCACCGGCCGGGATGTGGACTGTGATCTGACCACGACGCCCGACGAGTGATGACATTCGCACGTCAGTTGAGGCGGTCGAGCGATAGAGCGAGGTGATGATCCACCAGGCCACAGCGCCAAGCAGGAGCGCCGCAACCGCGCTGGTAATCGCGCTCATCATCGCGCTCCAGCCGTATTGGGTGGTGATCATCCCGGTCGCGCCGAATGCGGTGAGTGCCACGGCGATGGTCTTGCCCGAGAGCGGGTGGGCATCGCCATCGAAACCGTCTGCGTGGTCGCCGCCAAAGTCGAGCACTTCGCCAAGCACGACTGACAGAATCAGAAACAGCGCGCCAACCAGCGCTATGGCGAAGTACAGCAACATTCCAGGTGTCCGTTCTGCCCGCGATACCTGACCGACGGTTACACCGAAAGGGTCGGAAGCAGATGCAACCGGCCCGTGGTGTGGCAACGAATGCTACGACGCGTTGTCAGTGTAGCGGATTTCAGACTGAATAACTTGTGACGCAGGGCACGACGGCTATCGTGCCCTGCGTTGTCGAGGTGCTAGATGTCCGCGCCGAGATAGCGCAGCGCGATCGCTGAGAGGACGCGAACGCCGACTGCGAGCGCGTCTTCGTCGGCATCGAAGCGGGGATGATGTGGTGGATAGATCATGCCGCGCTCTTCGTTGCGCACGCCGAGCGAGATCATGCAGCCGGGGACACGCTCTGTGACATAGGCGAAGTCCTCGCCGGCCATCATCGGGGCGCTCACGTGGACCTTGTCGTCGCCGAGCAGCTCCTCACAGGTCTCCATGGCGAACTGCGTCATGGCCGGGTCGTTAACCATTGCCGGATAGCCGCGCAGATAGATCAGCTCGGCCTCGGCGCGGAAGCCAGAGGCAATCGCCGGGATCATCTCGCCCATGCGCTGTTCGATCATGTCGCGGAGCGCCGGATCATAGGTGCGGACGGTGCCTGTCATCTGCGCAGTCTGCGGGATGACGTTGCCGGCGGTGCCGGCGTGCAGGGTGCTGATGCTGACGACGGCGGTCTGGATTGGATCTACCTCGCGGCTCACCAGTGTCTGGAGAGCGACGAGGATCTGCGCCGCGACCAGCGTGGCGTCGACGGTGGTGTGCGGGAACGCAGCGTGCCCGCCCTTGCCGGTGACGTTGATCTCGATCGAATCTGCCGCTGCTGCGTGCGGGCCGGGGCCCATCGAGACTTCGCCAGCCGGATGCTCGGTCGAAACGTGCAGGGCGAACGCGGCGTCAACCGGAGGATCCTCGAGAATGCCGTCGTGGATCATCGCGACTGCGCCGCCGGCGCCTTCTTCACCGGGCTGGAACATCAGCTTGACTGTGCCATCGAACTTGTCAGTCATCGACTGCAACACCTCGGCGACACCCATCAGGATCGTCGTGTGGAGGTCGTGGCCGCAGGCGTGCATCTTGCCGGGATTCTGGGACTTGTATTCAACGTCGTTCAGCTCGTCCATCGGCAGCGCGTCCATGTCGGCACGCAGGAGGACGCACTTGCCGGGGCCAGCACCGCGGGTGCCGCGGACCTCGGCGAGGACACCAGTGCCGCCGGTGGTCGGGAAGGTCTTGATGCCCGCGCGCTTGATTAGCTCCGGCTTCATGTACAAAGGTCGACCATCGCCGCCGACGCCCTTGCGGAACGATACGCCGACCTCGGTCAGGTGCTTCTGCACCAGCTCGGAGGTGGCGACCTCTTCGCAGAGCAGCTCCGGATTGACGTGGATCATGCGACGTGTCTCGCGCAGCCAGGCATCAAGCTCCGGCGATACCGTGATTGCGTTGCTCAATGTCATACGTTCAACCTCTTCCTCTTGCAGGTTCTGCCGAATTAGCGACCGTTGCCATGCGCGGTGGCTGAGTCCGACCGCTCAAGCTCCTCGTCGATCCGCATGCCCGGTCCGACGAAATCAAAGTGCGTCTTCAGGATTTTCGGGATGATGAACGTGTTTGTCCTGACGACGCCCGGCATCGTGCCGAGCTCGTTCGTCACGAAGTCGTAGAGTTGCTCGACCGATTCGGCGTGAATTTGCAGGCTGATATCTCGATCACCGGTTGTCAGGCCGATGTAGCCGACCTCCGGCTTCTCGGAGATGAGCGCAGCGACGCTCTGAATGAGGCCGGCTTCGACCTCCAGGAATACGTCTGCGGTTACGGCATACCCTACGGTTGAAGGAACGATTGAAGCGACGAGGCGAATGACGTTATCGCCGACCAGCCGATCAATTCGGGCACGAACTGTTCGCTCGGCGACGCCGAGCTGTCGGGCAATCTCGGCGCTCGACATGCGCCCGTCAACCTGTAATCGCTTAATGATTGCTCGATCGAGAGCATCCACCGGTCGAGCCATCGTATGTGCTCCTCACATTTGCCGTTTACATCCGGTCGGTCTGGCTGCCCGAAATCGTCTCTCCGATCCGGACTGAACCGTCGCATTGTAGCGCGGACTGCCGTTTCGGGAAGTGCTGGAAGCAGTGATGGCCGAATCGCACATGGTTCACGGGTTCAGGATGGTTCGCGACGGTGCCACGGCTCGTCCCCTTCGGCGAAGCGCCCGCCGAAGTTGCCATCCTCGCTGGCGTCGCGCTCCTGAAGCTCAACGACGTGATCGAGGAAGGCACTGACCGTGGCATGCTCCTCGTGAAATCGGAAGCGAGCCATCGCGAAATGCGCCTGCTGGCCCGGCTCGAATCGTGCGCCTTGGACCGCCAGGCGTGTCAGCCTGTCGAGGCGTGGATCATCGTCCGGTAATGACTGGACATAGTCAGCCAGCTCGTATAAGCCAGCCGCCGAACGCAGATTGCGCGGGTCGCGGTCGTATTCTTCGGCGCGTCCTTCGCGCCAGCGGGCCAGATCCCGAAGGTAGTCGGCGATTGCTATCTGGATTGGTATTTCCATGGCTACCTCCGGCATTCCGGCACGGCAACATGCGGCCCACTCAGTGCCGGCCGCTCACAAACGTTGGATTCCTGCGTGGAAGAGGCTGGATGACCGGCTGACCGGCGTGACCCCGCTGGGATTCGAACCCAGGACCCATGGATTAAAAGTCCACTGCTCTACCGCTGAGCTACGGGGCCGTCGAGAGTATAGCATTGCGCTATTGAGCGACCGGATTGCGGCAGGGGAGGCGACATGCTGGATGAGGCCGAAGCGCTACGGTTGATTACCGAGGCGGTTGAGCGGGTTGGTGGCCCGCGAATGGTGGTCGGAAGCCCACGACATCCGTTCGCACTGCATTCTTCCGACGAGGAAGAGGTCGATGGCCACACGGTACTGATCCACTACTCCGAGATCAGCTCGCCGGCTCTGGCGGAAGTCGAAGGCTGGATCTTCGAGGTGCGCGAGGATGAGTATCTACTGATGAAGCGCCCGCGGCAGCCGAAGGGATAGCAGCAGATGGGGCTTCGGCCAATCGCGGCGGTCGCTCTATCTGCGGCAATCAGCGCAGCGGGGCGACAAGCCGGCGCGCTCTCGAATGACGGAGCCCTGGCCGCCTGCGGCGTTGGAAGCGCGATTCTCTGGCGGACAGGGTGGCGTGGTGCAGCCCTGCTCGGCGCATTTTTCCTGTCCGCGAGCCTGCTGTCGCAGCGTCGGAATGATGTTGATGAGGTAGCGCGCGGGAGTCGGCGCGACGCCGTGCAGGTGGTGGCGAATGGCGGAGTTGCGGCATGCGTGTCGTTGCTCTCGCGGCGTAACGGAGTGACCCTGGCGGCCGGATCGCTGGCGGCTGCCACAGCTGACACCTGGGCGACCGAGATTGGCAGGACATCGGCAACTCCGCCACGCATGCTGCTTGCGCGGTCTGTTGCGCCGGCGGGGACGTCCGGCGCTGTGACGCGGCGCGGCACGGTTGGCGCAGTGCTGGGCGCTGCGCTCATCGGGTTGGTGCATCTGGACGGAGGTCGCCGCGACCGCACCGCCGTGCGCCAGAGTCTCGCTGTCGTTGCTGGAGGCATAGCTGGGACGCTCGTGGACAGCGTTTTGGGCGAGACGGTGCAGGAGAAACGCTATTGCGCTGCCTGCGATATCGCAACCGAGTCGAAGGTTCATCGCTGCGGATCGGTGACCGAGCACGTTGGCGGGGTTGCTGGTCTGAACAACGACGTCGTCAACGGAGTCTGCACCCTGGCCGGCGCGATGGTGGCTGGGGTTCTCGGGCGTTAAGCGCCGCGGGCTGCGCGGGCGGCAACAGCAGCCTCCCACATGACCTCAACTGGTGCATGCTTCCCGGTCCACAGCTCGAACGACTTCGCGCCCTGGTGGACGAGCATCGGCAGTCCGTCCAGCGTTGGCAGGCCAGCATCGCGGGCGGCGCGGAGGAACGGGGTTTCCCGGTAGGTCAGGTCATACGCGAGTGCCGATTGCGGCGCGGCGCGCAGCGCGGCTTTGTCGAGAGGCAGCGCGTTTCCCTGCCAGCCAATGGACGTAGCGTTGACGATCAGGCCTGTGGATGCGACGGCCGACGCTGCGTCGACATGTGACGCCGGAATGATGCGCGCGTCGTCGAGCTCGGCAGCCAGGCGCTCAGCACGCTCCACCGTGCGATTGACGACGTGGACGGTGCGAACGCCAGCGTTGAGCAGGGCGACGACGATGCCGCGCGCCGCGCCGCCAGCGCCGAGGACGACGGCATCAAGCGTGGCGAAGTCCGTTCCGCGCTCAACGAGCGGGACGAGGAATCCGTGAATGTCAGTGTTGTCGCCATAGAGCGTCCCGGATCGAGGGATGATCGTGTTGACGGCTCCGGCTCGGCGGGCGCGGTCACTCAAGTCGTCCATCGCAGCGAACGCGGCCTCCTTGTGAGGCACGGTGACGTTTGCGCCGAGGGCCCGACCGGCGCGGAGACCGGCGAAGCGGTCGGCGAGCTCGGCAGCCGGAGTTGGCCAGAGTTCGTAGCGGACCGCAATGCCGAGAGCATCGAACGCTGGTTGCTGGAACGCCGGGGAGAGCGAGTGTTCGACCGGGTCGCCAATCAGACCGACACGTTGAACATCTGACACAGGCTTACTGCCCTCTCACGTACTCATCAACATTGCGCTGATGCTCTTCGGCGGTGGTCGCAAAGGCGTGCGATCCGTCTCCACGGGCGACGAAGAACAGGTAATCGGTTTGCGCTGGCCGTAGCGCCGCTTCAATTGAAGCAAGGCTGGGGTTGCAGATCGGGCCGGGTGGCAGATCAGGGTTGAGGTAGGTGTTGTAGCGGCCATTCTGCTGAATGTCTTCCGGCGTCAGCTCCGGCCACCAGTTGCCAGATTCACCGAGCTCGTACTGCACGGTCGGGTCGGCCTGCAGCGGCATGCCCTCGCGAAGGCGGTTGTAGTAGACCGATGCGATGATCGGGCGCTCCTCAGGTAGCACCGCTTCACGCTCGACAATCGACGCAATGGTGATGACCTGATGGAGCGTGATGCCCATCTGTTCGGTTTCAGTGATGCTCTCGGGGCCGACGCGTTCCTGGAACGTTGTGAGCAGGGTGGTCAGGATATCCTCGGGATCCGAATCGACACGGAAGTTGTAGGTATCTGGAAACAGGTAGCCTTCCAGGGCGACACCGCTGGGGCGGGTGTGCAGGAACGAGAACTCATCGTTCCAGCGCTGCTCGCGGGTGGCGGCCATGAAGGCGTCGGCAGACGGAATGACGCCGGCATCGACGAGCGCCGCCGCGTACTGCTCGGTGCGCCAGCCTTCGATGAACCGAACCTGAATCTCCTGGGCGAGCGCGGCGTCCCGAGAGGTGATCAGATGGATGATCTGTGTCGTCGACATTGCTGGGTCGATGCGGTAGCGTCCGGCGATGATGTCGCCGCCGAGGCCCGCGATCCGCACGCGGAAGCGGAAGTAGGTTGGCGAGCGGATGAGTCCGGCATCCTCAAGGCGGTCGGCGATAGAATCGACCGACTCATCAGTCTCGACGGTGAAGTAGACGCTGTCTCCGGTTGAGTCGGCGGCGCTATCCAGCGCACGGACAAGGATGAGCTGGGTAACAAAGATGATGGCTAACGCGAGGACAACTACCGAGCCGATAACGACGATCTGCCGGATGCGAGGTGTCACATGCACGTCCAGTTTCAGGGGTAGTCGCGCGGTCAGCCAGTCAGGATCAGGAATGAGCGCGAACTCATGGGGTCAGGCCGCAATAGTCTAGCAATCCGTGCCGACAGGGGCAATGAACGGAACCTGACGCCGGGGTTGCGGGTGGTCGTTGTCCTCGGCGCGACGGCGACCGGCAAGACCGACCTGGCGCTGCGTCTGGCGGAATCGGTCGGTGGCGAGGTTGTCAATGCCGACTCGCGCTATTTCTACCGCGGAATGGATATCGGCACCGCAAAGCCATCTGCTGAAGAACGCGCCCGCGTGGCCCACCACCTGATCGACATCCTCGACCCGACCGAACCGTTTTCACTCGGTGCGTTTCTCGATCTTGCCTACGCGGCGATCGAGAATGTCGCGAGCCGCGGGCATGTGCCGTTCGTCACCGGGGGGACACCGCAGTATCTCCGCGGGCTCATCGAGGGCTGGCGTCCGCCGCCAGTGCCGCCGGACGATGCGCTACGAGCGCGCCTCGATGTGGAGCAGACCGAGGTGCTATTCGAGCGGCTTTGCGCGGTCGACCCGAGATCGGCGGAACGGATCGGACCGGCCAATCGGCGGCGCATGATCCGGGCGCTTGAGGTGTACGAGGTGCTGGGCCGACCGATGAGCGAGGTGAGCGAGAGCGAGCCGCCGCCGTGGCAGTTCCTGCTACTCGGCCTGCGGCAGGATCGCGAGGCGCTGTACGCGCGCATCGACCGGCGCGTTGGCGCGATGCACGCGGCCGGCTGGCTGGACGAGGTGCGACAGCTGCGGGATCAGGGAGTCACGGCGACGACGCCTTCGATGAGCGCGCACGGCTATCGCGAGGCGCTTGCGGTGCTGGAAGGCTCGATGGCGCTCGATGAGGCGATCCGACAGACACAGGTGATGGTGCACTCGTACGTGCGCCATCAGGAGACGTGGTTCCGGCGGTTTCATGGTGTGAACTGGCTCGATAGCGGTGATCCGCGGCATGTGAAGCAGGCCCTGGAACTGGTGAGCGAGTTTCTGGCTGAGTAGTGGCTGCGGTGAGGTTGACGGACACTCTGTAATGGGCGCTCATGCGGCGAGGGCCATCAAGGCCAGACGGTCGAGAAGCTGTTCACGATAGTAATTCGCGTAGGCTGTCCGATCGAGTGCGCACGCGGAGATCATGGGATGCTGTCGCTGCGGCAGTCTGGCGCTGACGAGCCATTGAGCCGCAGCGGCCAACGTCCCTGAATGTTCGAACGCGGCCGACCAGGGGGAGATTTGTCGCAGCGGCTCAAGATGACTGGGTTGGGCACTGGCTTGCGCTCCGTCGGGACAGGCAATCTGGCGTTGACGCGCCACGCAGGATGAACTTGGGTAGGAGTGGCCGTCGAACCAGCAGTTCGGCTCCTCAGCGCTGGCAGCACTCCTGAGCGTGTTACCTGCCTCTCATGCGTGTTGCGTCACGTCGACTGGATTGCCGGTGTCGGCAGAATGTTGGATTGCGTCCCAGACTGCTCGCAGGTCGTCGCCACTCAGCCATTGCTGCGTCGCTGCGCGGCGGTTGACGAGGGCGAGGAAGCGCTCAGCCAGGTCTTCCCACCACGGCCAGATCATGGGTTCGCGTCCGAGTGGCTCGACGCGGATACCTTGCGCAGTTGGTTCGGCGCGTAGCACTCGCTCTGAGCCGGTGACCTCAATCAGGATTTCGCGCGATGAGGCGGCACCGGAGGCCAATGCCTCGATGGTCACGATCGTTTCGTCGGCCAGGCGGAGTGTGATGAACAAGGCGTCGTCTGGTGCAAAGAGCGAGGCACGGCGTGCCCAGGCGCGCGTGACCGGCTGGGGCAGCAGGTCGCGGCAGACGGCGAGGATCGGCCCAACGGCACCAGCCATAAGCGCGTCCGACGATGTACCTCGCGGCACACGCATGCTGGCATAACAGCCGTAGACCTTGCCGACTGAGCCGTCGGCGATGGCCTGCTGGATGTCATCAATGGCTTCAAAGGCATTGAAGTAGGGAACGATATTCTGGACGGACGATGCGTAGACCGATGGACCCACCCCGATCGCGTCTGGCGTGGTGTCGGCTGTATCGGTCGTGATCGTCATGGGGCGGTCGGCGTCGACGAACGCAGCGGCAGTGCGCAGCAGGTTGGCGATGCTGGTGTCGCCGAGAATCGTCCAGTTGTCAGGCTGACTCATGCGACACCTCGTTATCCTCTGAGATCAGCGGGAGCGAGACCGCGCGACCTGTCTGGCTCGAGCGGACGGCGGCGACGGATAGCTCAATCGCTCCGCGGGCCTCTTCAGCCGGCATCGGCAGCGGGCCGTCCTCCCTGATCGCCTTAATGAATCCGGCAAGCTCGGTCGCGTACGCGGAATCGACGTGCAGGAGCGTGTCGAAATTCAGCGGCTGCGACAATCCGTCATTATCGGCGACGGTGAGCGGTGCCATGAGCGGGTCGGTGGCCCGGATGCGGCCGTTGGTGCCCAGGACTTCCATCATATGGAAGTAGGGATAGCCGCGCGGAAGCTGGTTCACGACCTCAGCGGCGGCCACCGCGCCGTTCTCAAAGGTGATGGTGTAGGAGAGCATGTCGGGGACCTCTGCGCCCTCCTCCGTAATGCGGGCCTCGGCGAAGACGGAAACAGGCTGGCTGCCAACGAACCAGCGGGCGAGGTCAGTTTCGTGGACCGCATTGGTTAGCGCTGCGCCCTGCGAGTAGCGCGCCATTGTGAGCCAGGGGCGCTCGGCCTCAGGGTTCCAATAGCCGGTCCCGAGGTTGAGGCTGTCGTACATCGCGCGCGGGCGGCGCTCGTTCTCGCGGACGTAACGCACTTCGCCGATGTCGCCGCGGTCGATTGCGGCGCGGATCTGTTGATAGCGGCCGGTGAAGCGGCGTGAGTGGCCGATCATCAATCGGACGTCGGCTCGCGTGCAGGCGGCGATCATGCGGTCGGCCTCTTCAACGGTCGCCGCCATCGGCTTCTCGCAGAAGACGTGCAATCCGGCGGCAGCAGCGGCTTCAGTCTGTTCGGCGTGGAGGAACTCGGGCGTGCAGATATCGACCATGTCGAGGTCGTCGCGAGCCAGAAGCTCGTGATAGTCGGTGTAGTAATGTTGCGCGCCGAACTCTCTGGCTGCACGTTCGGCGTTTTCAGCGCGAACGTCAGCGACGGCGACAAGCTCGACCTGATCGCGCAGGCGTCGAATTGCCGGGAGATGCGCACTGAACGCAATCGTGCCTGCGCCAATGAGGCCGACGCGCAGCCGCTTGTTTGAGCTCATGAACTGATCCCTTCTCGTCCATCGGCGAGCTGGAGGGGCATCATAACCGATCGTCCGAGATTGTTCGGCGACAGTACACTTGAAGCATGAATGTGACGCCGTTTCACGACGATTCCGTTCGACAGCGCCTGCTGTCCTGGTACCGCTCCGCGCACCGCAAGCTGCCCTGGCGCGAGACACACGATCCGTACCGCATTCTCGTATCCGAGGTCATGCTGCAGCAGACACAGGTCGAGCGGGTTATACCGAAGTATCACGAGTTTCTGCTGCTGTTTCCCGATATCGCCGCCCTTGCGGACGCCCCGCCGAGCGAGGTGATCCGGACGTGGGCCGGGCTTGGCTATAACCGCCGAGCGCTCGGGCTGCATCGGACGGCGCGCGCCGTGATGGAGCTGTACGACGGGACGCTGCCGGAGAGCGTTGACGAGCTGAAGAAGCTACCGGGGATCGGTGCCTACACGGCTGGTGCGATCGCCTGCTTTGCTTATATGCAAGACGTTGGCTTCGTCGATACCAACATCCGACGCGTGCTCCATCGTGTGATTGCAGGACCGGAAGTTCCTGAGCCGCAGATGACTCCGCGCATGCTGGAGCAGGCTGCGCAGGAGGTTGTGCCGGCCGGGGATGGCTATATGTGGAATCAGGCGCTGATGGAGCTTGGGGCGACTATCTGCCGTGCGCGGACTGTGCGCTGCGACATCTGCCCGCTTGCATCAGTCTGCCGCGCGCGTCCAACCATCGCTCAAGCTCTGGCGGAGCAGCCGCGGCGGAAGGCCGCGCCGGAGCCACGCTTCGAGACGACGAACCGCTACGTGCGCGGAAGGATCCTGGACATCCTGCGGAACGCCGATGGACACGGCGTTACGGTTGCGGAGATCGAGCAGCTGATGCCGGATGGCGCTGACCGGCCTGATGCTGCGCGGATCGCCAGCATGCTGTCGGCGATGACGATCGAAGGGTTGGTCGCGTCGGGTGCGACGCTCGCCGAGGACGCCGAGCCATACGATCAGCCGGTGACGGCTAGCGCGCTTCGGTTCCGGCTACCAGACTGAGGCTTCGGGCGCTCTGGTAGACTCCGCCGGAGTTGAGACTACTGAGCAACCGCGTGATGACGCAATTAAACGAGGGCGACTACGTGACGACAACCACATCAATCCGGGATCGCGTCGACGTTGCGATCAGGAATTACGCCGAACTGCCGCAGACCCGGATGGGACCGGACATCACGCCGGAAACGTTCATCACCGCGACGCCGGACCGCTTGGCGTTCGCGCTGGCCTGGGTTGTCGCAAACGAGATCGTCGCCAGCCGTTTCCTCTCCTCGGGGATTGATGTCATTCCGGTGTTCCATCCCGAGAATGGCTGGGATCGCTTTGTCATCAGCCGTCGATTCTCCGGCAAGGCATTCGCATTTCAACCGGCCAATGAGTTCGGCATGCTGATGATCAGCGAGGATGATGGTCCGCATCTGACGACGCCGGGCGGCAAGATCCGGCTGAAGCTCGGGCAGATGCTGCGCGACGACCCTGATGGTGCGATCGACGCCATGTTGAGCCATATCCCCGATCCCGGATTCACCAGCAGCGACGACGGGAAGCTGACGCCGCGCGAGAAGTCAGCGCGCTATCCGGAGTACTTTCAGGTCGTCACCGATATGGTTCTCGATCATCCGGGACTCGTCGTTGCGCGCGAGATCTACATCGATAGTGAAGAGATCGACGGCACGTATCACCCGCTGTATCTGCATGCTGTCGAACTGACGCCTGATGGCGCGAAAGGTCAGAACCTCGCCCGCTTGAGCCATAACTGGTTCCAACTGCAGTATGGCGACCTGTTCGCGTTTCTTGATCGGCGGGGCACCCGGGCTGTCTATCGCACCGATCGGGGGACCTGGTCGCTCGTCACCGTCCAGATTGTTGACGAGCCGATCGAACGCATCAGCGAGCGCATGCGCGGCTGGATGCGGCTCGACGGTCGCTCGCCGGATCCGGCGGTCGACTAGCAAAAACCTCGATGCCGCATCCTGTGCGTGACTGCGGTTTCGTGCTATCCTGCGCGTGTTCGACGGCATTGCCTCAATGGCTTCATAGGCGTGAACCTCGAGTCGCCGCTAGATCCCGTGACGGCGCGGGCGGTCGGCCTGTCATTCGTTCATTCAGGGGTGCATCCCTGATGTCGCTTTGAGCCAGTTGCGGCGAGTCGGAAGATGCGATACATACGTCAGCCTGGACGAGACTCAAAGCAGGGAGAGAGATTCGATGGATCGAATGTCGAGATTTGAGGACCTGTTGCAGGGCATTCAGCCATCTTCGCGGCGATCATTCCTCAAGAGGGCGGTCGTCATGAGTGCATCGTTGCCAGTTGTGGGATCGATCCTCAGTGCCTGCGGCGGCGATGACGACTCTTCAGATTCTTCCGACAGCGGCGAAGTGCAGGCAACCTCAACGATGCCGGCGCGGACGACCATTCCGACACCGAAGCCGGCCGGCGGCGGCAGCGCATCGCCTACGGCGGAGGCCACCGAGCCAGCTGAGGAGGAAGCGTCACCGACGGCCGAAGGGAACGAAGCTACCGCGCCTGCGAGCGGCTCCGGCGAGGGCAAGCAGGGTGGCAAGCTGATCGTCATGGGCCACGAGGGCGTTGATGGTCTCAGCCCGGACTACACCGGACCGACCGTCAACTGGGCCTGCATCACGCAGATCCACAACGCGCTGGTCGAAATGGATCCCTGGTTCCAGTACCAGCCAACGCTCGCTGACTCGTATGAGATCAGCGATGACGGTTTGGTCTACACATTCAAGCTGCACCCTGACGTGCCGTTCCATGACGGTGAGATGTTCTCCTCGGCGGACGTCAAGTACACAATGGATTATTACGGCAATCCGGACAACGCGATGACGACCGGTAGTGACTTTGTCTCGATCGACTCCGTCGAAGCCCCGGATGACCTGACGATCGTGATCAACCTGAAGTCGCCGAACGCAGCCTTCCTGACGCAAGGTGCTGCGGCGTTTATTGTGCCGAAGCACATCCACGAGCCGATCGGCGACGAGGAGTACAGCCGCCAGCCGGTTGGCACCGGCCCATTCAAGCTGTCGGATTACGATCCGGCCTCGCACGTGGAGATGGTCGCGTTCGAAGACCACTTCCGTGGGCGACCGTATCTGGACGCCTACCGGCTGAACACGGTGCCGGAGCCGTCGGTGCGTGCCATCGCGCTCGAGACTGGCGAGGCCGACTCGTCGGTGTGGTCACTGAGCACGGACGACAACATCCGCCTGCGCGACAGCGGCGAGTACTGGACGTCGATCACGTCCAGCACAGCCGTGAACCATATGCCGATGGACTGCACGTCCGACCAATTCAAGGACAAGGCGGTGCGTCAGGCGCTGATGCATGCAGTCGATCGGGACTCGATCGTGAACGACATCTGGCGCGGATTGGCCGTCAAGGCGACGACGAACTTCTCGCCGGCGCTGGCCTTCTATCATGATGACAGCGATGTCGTGACCTACGACTACGATCTCGACAAGGCTGGGCAGCTGCTCGACGAGGCAGGCTGGACCGTTGGATCTGACGGCATTCGCGAGAAGGACGGCGTCCGGCTCGAATGGTCGTTGGCGTTGATTTCCGGCGACCAGGCACGCCGGCCGATCGCTGAAGCTGCCCAGCAGTGGTTCAGCCAGATTGGCTGCAAGATGGAGATCGTTGAGTCGACGAGCAACATCCAGTCGATGCGCGATCACGTCAATCAGATGAGCCTCTACAACTGGACATACGGCGGCTCAGGTGGCGACCCGGACCCATCATCGACGCTCCATTCGGATTGGTCGGGGCCAACCGTCGGCACCTATTACTCCAACCCGGAGATGGATAAGCTGCTTGAGGACGGCCTGGCAGAGCCGGATCCGGACAAGCGCAAGGCCATCTACAAGCAGGTCCAGCAAATCTTCTGCGAAGATGTGCCGATTCTCTACATCCAGTTCTGGGACTGGTTTGTCTTCTTCACCACACGCGTGAAGGGCTTGCCTGAAGAGCCGCTGCTCTCCGGCAGCCAGATCTACAACACTGCCTGGAAGATGTGGATCGACGAGGGGTAAGCGAAACGCCTTTGGTTTATCGCCTGGGGATGCGGCCACGCACCCCAGGCTTTTTTGTGTGATGATGTCGAAGTTCACTCGCGCTGCAGAGGCGCGTTGAGCGCGTGAATGTTGGCGGTCAGCACCGGTTGTCAACACCGGCGGCACGCGCAAAATCGGCGATCCACCAGCGAACACATTGGAGTCGCAGGTGGATCGTGACGGACATCAGGATGCGATCGGCGCGAAGAGCGTGCGCGCCCGCATCGGGCGCTGAACGTGGGTTGAGGCGATGTCACAGGACTGGCCTATTGCATGAGGGGTAAGAAGACTTGGATCGTTTGACACGTATGTCTGATCTGCTGGATCGCGTGGGGCCAACCTCGCGTCGCGGCTTTCTGAAGCGCGCCATCGTGATGGGTGCGGCGCTACCGGTGGCTGGCTCGATTCTGAGTGCCTGCGGTGGCGACGATGACGAGGCGACGTCGACGACCGCTGCCAGCGAGCCAACAGCCGCTTCGAGCGGCGGCGAAGCCACGTCGGAAGCCACACCTGATTCATCCGGCGGTGCCGGAGCCGAAGCGACGAAGGAGCCGGAAGCATCACCGACCGGCGAAGCGTCGGAGGCGACTGCTCCTGTAGGCGGGAGCGCGGGAGAGCCGAAGCAGGGCGGCAAGCTGGTCGTGATGGGCCACGAAGGTGTCGATGGCCTCAGCCCGGACTACATTGGCCCGACGGTCAACTGGGCTTGTATTACGCAGATTCACAATGCGCTGGTCGAAATGGACGCGTGGTTCGAGTATCAGCCGGTCCTGGCCGACTCGTACGAGATCAACGACGACGGCATGGTTTACACGTTCAAGCTCCACCCGGACGTGCCGTTCCATGACGGCGAGATCTTCTCGTCGGCGGATGTGAAGTACACGCTCGAGTATTACGCTGACCCGGACAACGCGATGACGACCGGCAGCAACTTCATCTCGATTGATTCGGTGGAAGCACCGGACGATCTCACAGTCGTGATCAACCTGAAGTCGCCAAACGCGGCCTTCCTGACGCAGGGTGCATCCGGATTCATCGTTCCCAAGCACATCCACGAGCCGATTGGCGACGAGGAGTACAGCCGCCAGCCGGTTGGTACAGGCGCCTTCAAGCTGTCGGAGTACGACCCGGCCTCGCATGTTGAGATGGTCGCGTTTGATGACCACTTCCGTGGTCGGCCATATCTGGACGCCTACCGGCTGAATACTGTGCCGGAGCCGTCGGTGCGCGCCATCGCGCTGGAAACCGGCGAGGCCGACTCATCGGTCTGGTCACTGAGCACGGATGACAACATCCGTCTGCGAGACAGCGGTGAGTACTGGACGTCAATCACGTCCAGCACGGCCGTGAATCACATGCCGATGGACTGCACGTCCGACCAATTCAAGGACAAGGCTGTCCGTCAGGCGCTGATGCATGCGGTCGACCGTGACTCGATCGTGAACGACATCTGGCGCGGATTGGCCGTCAAGGCGACCACAAACCTGTCGCCGGCGCTGGCGTACTATCACGATGACACCGATGTGGCCAAGTATGAGTTTGACGTCGAAAAGGCTGCGCAGTTGCTCGACGAGGCCGGCTGGACCGTCGGCGGCGATGGCATCCGCGAGAAGGATGGCATCAAACTACAGTGGAACTGCGGCATCATTTCTGGCGACCAGGCGCGGCGACCGATTGCCGAAGCTGTCCAGCAGTGGGTGAGCCAGGCCGGTTGCAAGATGGACATCATCGAGACCACCGACATCATCGGCTCGGTGCGTGAGCACAAGAACCAGATGGCGCTCTACAACTGGACGTACGGCGGCGACGGCGGTGACCCGGATGCGACCGCTGTCCTGCACTCGGACTGGTCTGGGCCGACGGTCGGTACCTACTACTCAAACCCGGAGATGGATCAGCTGCTCGAAGATGGCCTCGCTGAGCCAGACCCTGAAAAGCGGAAGGTGATCTACAAGCGCGTTCAGGAGATCTTCTGCGAAGACGTGCCGATCCTGTATATCCAGTTCTGGGACTGGTTCGTCTTCTTCACCAAGCGGGTACAGGGTCTGCCGGAGGATCCGCTACTGGCCGGTAGCCAGATCTACAACACTGCTTACAAGCTGTGGATTGACGAAGCCTGACATCCCGTTTATTGTCTCCTGCCTGGGGTTGCAAGCTCCGCAACCCCAGGCTTTTTTGTGCTGCTGGACGGGGCTGCGGAGGGTGTGACACGGCCTTACAGGCCGATAATTCCGCATAGGATCAGCAGCCAGACCGAGGGGAAGAGGCTGGATGACCGAACAACAGACGCTTCGGATGGCGCTCACGGGCGATAGCCTGATCGCTCGCAGCATCAGCGTCTATGAGGACGAGCCGACGCAAGCGTTGCTGCAGGTTCTCCGCGAGAGTGACGTGTCCTTTACCAATCTCGAATCACTGCCGAACAATTTTGAGGGCTATCCGGTCGAGGATAGCGGCGGGTCGCATCTGGGCGCGCATGAGTGGGTGATTGACGAGCTAGTCGCTGCCGGGATCAATCTGTTCGCGATGCCGAATAACCATAGCCTGAACTATGGCGTGACCGGTCTGCTCACCACGATCGACATCCTCAACGCGCACGGCGTTGTCTGGGCAGGCATTGGGCGCAACCTCGGCGAGGCGCGCATGCCCGCCTATCTCGACACGAGCGCCGGATCGGTCGGGCTGATCGCCTGCGCCTCAACATTCGGCAAGGGACAGCAGGCGAGCGTCCAGCGGCCTGACATGCCGGGGCGTCCCGGAATCAACCCGCTGCGCTATTCTACGACGTATATCGTTCCAGACGAGGACCTGGAGGCGCTGCGTCGCGTTGTCACTAACCTTGGGCTTGAGGAACGTCGCCTGGATCGCATTCGGCTGGGGTTCGGCTTCCCGCCGCCGTCTGAGGACATCCTGCCGTTCCTTGATGCCAACTTCCGGGCGGGGGATTCCACTCGTATTGAGACGGCGCCAAACCAGCGCGATCTTGATGAGATCTGCGCCTGGGTTGCGGAAGCCGCCGGTCGATCTGATCTGGTTGTCGCGAGCATTCATGCGCACGAGCAAGGCAAGACCAAGGAGGAACCGGCCGACTTCATCCGGGAGTTCGCGCGCAGCGTGATCTCCGCCGGTGCGGATGTCGTCGTTGGACACGGACCGCACCTGCTGCGCGGGCTTGAGATTATTGATGGCAAGCCGGTCTTCTATAGCCTCGGCAATTTCGTCGGCCAGAACGAGTTGACCTACAAGCTGCCGTCTGACTCGTATGAGACGTTCCGGATTGATCCGACGACGACGCCAGGTCAGGTGTATGCCCAGCGCTCGGAGGGCGATACGAAGGGGTTCCCGGCTGATCAGCGGTATTGGGAAACCATCGTCCCGGTTTGTAACTGGGAAGGCTCGACTCTCAAGGAGATTACGATCTATCCAGTTTGGCTAGGGCTCGGTCAGGCAACGCATCAGCGAGGACGGCCTCGGCTTGCAACAGGTGAGGTTGCAACTGGTATCCTCAACCGGTTCCAGAAGCTCTGTGAGCCATTTGGTACACAGGTTGTGGTCGATGGGGAACTTGCTGTCATCAGATTATGACGGCATGATTTCGACGCACTCTGAGGGCGAACGTAGGGTAGATTTCCACTGATTTTGGGGGCGGCAGAGGGGAGGTGCCCGGCAGTCAATCTCATCTCGGTTGTGCCATGAGAAGGGGCAACCGAACGAGACGAACCGTTGGACATTCTCAGGAGGGGTGAAATTTCGTGGATCGACTAACACGCATGTCTGATCTGCTGGAGCGCGTGGGACCGACTTCGCGCCGCGGATTCCTGAAACGAGCCGTTGTCATGGGCGCTGCGCTGCCGCTGGCCGGCTCGGTGCTCACCGCCTGCGGTGGCGACGACGATGAAGACACTCCAGCAGCAACAGCGACGACCGCTGATGCGGCTGAACCAACCACCGATTCGAGCGCTGGTGCGGCGACAGAGGAGCCCGCAGCGGAGGCGACTGAAGAGCCGGCAGGCGAGGCGACTGAGGCGTCCTCGCCCGAGGCGACCGAAGAGCCATCCGGTGGTGCCAGCGAAGGCAAGCAGGGCGGCGTGCTCGTCGTCATGGGTCACGAGGGCGTTGACGGCCTCAGCCCGGACTACATCGGCCCAACGGTGAACTGGGCCTGCATCACGCAGATCCACAACGCGATGCTTGAGATGGACCCGTGGTTCGAGTACCAGCCGACGCTGGCTGACTCCTACGAGATCAGCGACGACGGCCTGGTCTACACCTTCAAGCTGCACCCGGATGTCAAATTCCACGATGGTGAGACGTTCTCTGCCGAGGACGTTCTCTACACCATCGATTACTACGGTAACCCGGAAAACGCGATGACGACTGGTAGCGACTTTGTCTCAATCGACACGGTCGAAGCGCCGGACGATCTGACAGTCGTGATCAATCTGAAGTCGCCGAATGCGGCATTCCTGACGCAAGGCGCTTCGGCATTCATCGTGCCGAAGCACGTCCACGAGCCTATCGGTGACGAGCAGTACAGCACGAACCCGGTTGGCACTGGCCCATTCAAGCTGAAGGCGTATGATCCTGCGTCGTTCGTCGAGCTCGAGGCGTTCGAGGACCACTTCCGTGGTCGCCCGCTCCTCGATGGCTATCGCCTGAACACCGTGCCGGAGCCGTCGGTGCGCGCCATCGCGCTCGAGACGGGCGAGGCGGACTCGTCGGTCTGGTCGCTCAATACGGATGACAACATCCGGCTGCGCGACAGCGGCAAGTTCTACGTCTCGATCACGTCAAGCACGGCCTGCAACAACTTCCAGATCAATACCACGAGCGATCAGTTCAAGGACAAGGTCGTGCGCCAGGCCATGATGTACGCCCTTGACCGCGATACGATCGTGAACGACATCTGGCGTGGGCTGGCGGTGAAGGCCACCACGAACCTCTCGCCGGCTGTCGCCTACTATCACGACGACACCGACGTGGCCAAGTACGACTACGACCCGGACAAGGCCAACCAGATGCTGGACGAGGCCGGCTGGACCATGGGCAGCGACGGCATCCGCGAGAAGGATGGCGTGAAGCTGCAGTGGCAGTGCGGCATGATCTCCGGCGACCAGGCTCGCCGCCCGATCGTTGAGGCGTTCCAGCAGTGGGTCACCCAAGTCGGCGGAAAGTTCGACATCGTCGAATCGACCGCCATGACTGAAGACGTGCGCTCCAACAAGCTCCAGATGGGTATGCACAACTGGACCTGGGGCGGGTCTGGCGGCGACCCGGATGCTACCGCAGTCATGCATTCCGACTGGTCCGGTGTATCGCTTGGCACGCACTACTCCAACCCAGAGATGGACAAGCTTCTTGAGGACGGCCTGGCTGAGCCGGATCCGGAGAAGCGCAAGGTCATCTACAAGCGCGTTCAGGAGATCTTCTGCGAAGATGTGCCAATCCTGTACGTGCAGTATTGGGACTGGTTCGTCTTCTTCACCAAGCGTGTGAAGGGCCTGCCTGAGGAGCCGCTGCTCTCGGGTAGCCAGGTCTATAACACTGCCTGGAAGATGTGGATCGACGAGGCCTGATCTGATCTCACCGGTTGGCTGTCGGGGTCGCTGCACGCGACCCCGGCGGTCTTCCGAGTTAACCGGAACTGGAACAAGCCGCGATGGTTAGTTACATCATTCGTCGATTGCTGCAGGGGGTCGTGGTGGTCTTCATCATCACGTTCTTCGCATTTGCGATTCTCCAGGCAGCGCCCGGCGATCCAATTGACCTGATGCTCGGCGAGGGCAACGTGCAGATGTCGGCCGAGCAACGGGCGGCGATTCTGCACAAGTGGGGCATGGATCGTCCCTGGTATGAGCAGTACTTCACCTGGCTGAAGAACTTCGTTTCGGGTGACCTTGGCGAGTCGATCGTACGACGAGGCTCGCCGGTGAGCGGCATGATCTTCGATGCCGCGATCCCAACGCTGAAGCTGAACGTCATCGCCTATATCATTGCGATCATCATTTCGATTCCGGCCGGCATGCTGGCTGCAATCAAGCGCTACTCCGTTTACGACTCAGCCGTCATGGTTATCGCGAGCGCCGGCGTTGCGTTGCCCGTCTTCTGGGTGGCGCTCATGTCGATCATCTTCTTCTCATTGAAATTAGGCTGGCTACCGCCGTTCGGTTCGAGCGGCTGGAAAGCGTACATATTGCCAGTGTTCGCACTGGCGCTGAATGAGCTGGCGCTGTTGACGCGCATGATGCGTGGGACGATGCTTGAGGTGCTCGAGCAGGACTACGTGAAGACGGCGCGATCAAAGGGTCTCTCCGAGTACGCGGTGATCGTCGGTCATGCGGTGCGGAATGCGCTGCTGCCGATCATCACGATCCTCGGTGTGCGTGCCGGCTTTCTCATCAGCGGCTCGGTCGTGGTTGAGTCGATCTTCGCCTGGCCGGGTCTTGGGTCGTTGTTCCTCGACTCAGTCAATCGCTTCGACTTCCAGGTTGTGCAGGCTATTGTCGTCCTGCTTACGGTGTTCGTCCTACTCGCCAACATTTTGACGGATCTGCTCTACGCGGTCATTGACCCGCGTATCCGGTTGACGAAGTAGGAAGCGAGCTGGGGTAAGGATTATGGAGACGACAACTTCCTCGAATGAAACCCTGGAGCAGGCCGGAGCTCGCGACGCTGAGAAGAACCGCCGCAGCGAGTTCTCGCGATCGTGGCGCCGATTCAAGCGCTTCAAGCCGGGCGTGGTTGCCCTCGTGTTTATTGCGATCCTCGGTGTGATCGCAATCATCCCGGGGGTGTTTGAGCCCTATAGCTATACGGCAATCGCTCCGGCAGAACGCGGCGCGGGGCCGAGCTGGTCGCATCCGCTTGGCCAGGATGACCTCGGCCGGGATATTCTCAGCCGCCTCATTCGCGGGACCCGTGTTGCCTTCGTGGTCGCACTGGCTGCAACCTCGATTTCGCTGCTGATCGGCATCACCGTTGGTGCGGTAGCCGGCTACTTTGGCGGCACGGTCGATTCGTTGCTCTCGCGCGTTGTTGATGCGATTCTGGCGTTCCCGTTGCTGATCTTGCTGATTACGCTGGCGGCTGTCCTTGGCCCGAGCCTCTGGACCGTCGTGATCGTGATCGGCATGACATCCTGGGCGTCGTATGCCCGCGTTGTCCGCGCCGATGTGCTGAGCTTGCGTGAGCGCGAGTTTGTCCTTGCCGCTCGAACGGCTGGCGCGACCGACCGGCGCGTGATCTTCCGCCACATTGTCCCGTCCGTGCTGGGGCCGGTCATCGTGCTTGCCAGTCTGTCGGTCGGCATCGTCATCCTGCTGGAGGCGTCGCTGTCGTTCCTGGGCTTCGGCATTCAGCGACCGACGCCGGCCTGGGGCAGCATGCTGTCTGATGGCCGCGACTTCCTGCGCAACTACCCGCACATTGCCATTTCGCCGGGCATCATGATCTTCCTGACGGTGCTGGCGTTCAACCTGATCGGCGACGGTCTGCGCGACGCGCTTGACCCGCGCCAGCGCGAGTAATCTGCCTGATAACTGCCATAGTGGTACAAGCGAAAGAGCCGGACCAACTGGTCCGGCTCTTTTCATCTCTGCGCAGGTCAGCTTGGAGCGCTAGCTCTTGCCGTTCTCCGGCGACGGGCTGAGCGCGGTGATCTTCAGCGGTAGACCGAACAGGGTGATGAAGCCCTCGGCGTCCGCGTGATCGTAATCGGCACTGGCACCGAACGTCGCGAAGTCCTCGGAGTAGAGCGAGTATGGCGAGCGACGGCCGGTGATAATCGCGTTGCCCTTGTACAGCTTCACGCGGACATCGCCGGTGACCCGCTTCTGGGTGACGTTGACGAAGGCGTCGATCGCTTCGCGCAGGGGCGTGAACCAGAGGCCGTCATAAACGAGCTCGGCGTAGCGCTCGCCGACGAGATCCTTGTAATGCAGGGTCTGGCGATCGAGCGTGACCGACTCAAGCTCCTTGTGGGCGATCGAGAGAATCGTCGCGCCCGGCTGCTCGTAGATGCCGCGGCTCTTCATGCCGACCAGGCGGTTCTCGACGAGGTCGATGCGACCGACGCCGTGCTTACCGCCCAGCTCATTCAGCAAGTTGACGATCTCAACCGGACCGAGCTGCTGGCCATCGACCGAAACCGGCGTGCCCTGCTCGAAGCCGATCGTGATCTCCTGGGCCGTGTCGGGCGCGTCCTCGGGAGCGACCGTAATGCCGAAGAGATCGGCAGGTGGCTCCAGCCAGGGGTCTTCCAGCTGTCCGCCCTCGTGCGAGAAGTGCCAGAGGTTGCGGTCGCGGGAGTAGATATTCTCCTTCGACTGCCGAATGGGAATCTCGTGCATGCGGGCGTACTCGATGGCGTCCTCGCGGGAGTGAATGTCCCACTCGCGCCACGGCGCAATGACGGCCATCTCGGGTGCCAGCGCCTGATAGGTCAGCTCGAAGCGGACCTGATCGTTGCCCTTGCCGGTGCAGCCGTGGGCGAGCGCATCCGCACCTTCCTTCTTGGCGACGGCGACCTGGTGGGCGGCGATGACCGGCCGGGCGAAGCTGGTACCGAGCAGATACTTCCGCTCGTACAGCGCACCGGCTCGCAGCGTCGGGAAGGCGTAGTCCCGGATGAACTCTTCCTTGAGGTCCGCAATGTACAGCTTTGACGCGCCGCTCTGGATGGCCTTCTCTTCGAGGCCGTCGAGTTCGGCTTCCTGGCCGACATCGGCAGCGAACGCGACGACTTCGCCGCCGTAATTCTCTTTCAGCCAGGGGATGATGATCGAGGTATCAAGACCGCCGGAATAGGCGAGGACGGTCTTTGTGACCTGGGGCTTGTCTGACATCGAAACGGGACTCCTTCAACTCCATACCTCAGTAAGCGATGAGAAGCGTGCCTTCCACACGGGACGGCGAGGCTGAGCGCCTCCTGGTCCTGCCGCGATCGTCGCGTCTGAGTTTGCGTTGAATCACGATCCACGCTCCGATACGAGCCGTAAAACGCCCCGCTGACGCTACCACGCTCAGCGAACCATCGTCAATTGAGCCACAGAGCGAGCGTTTTGTCGTGCGATTGATGGGGCAAATCGAGGACGGAAGGTAGGCATTGATGACCCACGGGCCTGCAAGCTGGACAGGCGGTTAGGGGCTTGTCTTCCGTTCCGCAATCGCCGCTTCCAGCTGAGTGAAGAACTCGTCCTCATGGAGGATCAGCGGGCCATTCTTAGCGAGGCCGCTGCGCAGGACGTAACGAGCTGTCGGAAGCCAGGCTGTAGCATGACCGTCGGGAACAAGACCTTCGAGGTTGTTGCCGTACGCCGCGATGGCAACGTCATTGTCGATCGATGTCAGGCCAATCAGCACCCGATCTCCTGTTTGGTACTGAAAGAACTCGCCGTTGTGCGTCACGGTAATTCCATCGCGAGTACCGCCTTCGATGAATAAGACAATGTGCTGCTCGCCGTCGTATGTGGCGCTCACGTCCATGTACGGCTCGTGGTCAAGCGCAATAATGACCGGAGTGAGGATTGTTCCGGGCCGAGCCGCCCTGTCAAGCACGTTGCCAGGACGCTTGCCATTGGCCGTTGTCCACTGCGGTTCCAGGAACTCCGCGACGACTCCAGAGATGACGAGGTCGGAAAACGCCACCAGATCATCAGGTTCGGATGGTGGATCTTCCTGCGACGAGATGTCGATTGTATAGATCTCACCGTCGACAGCGGTTGGGCGCGGGTCAGAAGCTGTAGTCGTCGCGGTGGGATTGGCTTTTGATTCTGCGACAACTGATGCAATTGGTGCGCTGCTGCTCGTGGTGCTGGGAGAGGAGTTGGAGCAAGCTCCAATCAGGAGGAGGGCGAGCACTGAAAGCAGCAACGTGCGGATCGCCCAGCAGAAGGACATGGCCCACCTCAACAGTCCGGGTAGAGTTGTCCATATGCGGCGAACGTTTGAGGAGTTGTGAGCTTGAGTTTCGCGCGCGTTCACTCAGATATACGGCACGGGTGAGCCGGCGGATTATTCAGGTGCAGTTGCGCTAGCTACTGGCAGTCGAGTTCATTGTTGACGGACGCGCCCGTTGAGCCGCTACCGGCTGCCGATAGATACGGCAACATCGGTTGCTTTTCGATCGTTTCATCCATATCGCTCACCATACCGAGGTGGGTCATGTCGGGCGGCGACCTTTAGCGTGAGCGCGTCGGCTCGATGAGCAGGATGGTGGCGGCGATCCCGCAGATGATGGCGAGCGGAGCGGCCTGCGCGAGCGCGGCGTCGGCATTTGCGCCGAGCCCGAAGCCGACCAGCAGAGCAACGACGAGAATGCAGGTTGCGAAGATGGTCATGAGGGCGATCTGGCGGGTCATCTGCTGCGACATTCGGGTAACTCCTTGAGCGTAGAACAAACGAGCCGAACAAATGTACGTACATAGTAGAACGGCTGTTCGCCTTTGTCAAGGAGTCAAAGAAATGCCGGAATGCTGATCGAGCCATTGTCGGTTACGACCGCGAGGTGCTCTGCTGATCCGGACTGAGGCGGACGGGTGGGAGATCTCTCACTGCGGTTCGAGATGACAGGCTACGTGGATGGCTCTCGGATCGGGCGACTTGACATTGACAACCCACTCAAGACTGCAGGACAAGAGGTCGGCTGTCGGTTCGGACATGATGGTGCAGGAAAACCATTGAGGATCCGACCGCAGTGAGTCTGTCAGGCGGGAAGATTTCACCTTTGCCTTCGTAGGGACAGCGCTGGCGCTGTCATCGGCGCGAGACGACGCTCGCGCTGGGCTGATGGCAACTTTGGCGCAGCGCAATCACGTCGGCACCAAAATGTAGGGGCGTATCGCGTATGCCTGTCTCGATTCAGACCCGTTCCGATGGGCAGCCACGGTGTTTGAGCTCAGCCATGAATGGTCGTGTTTCCGGCCGGGCGTATGCGATACGCCCCTACATATTCACGGCATCCACGAACGTGGGCGGTGCGTTGAGGCCGCTATTATCCTGCGCGGCGGGTCGCCTCACGACGATGACAGCGCCTGATTCGGCGGCGTGATGCACGTTAGCACGGGACAGTCGCCTCGCTCGCGTGGCAGATTTGCCGCGACATCTTGTGGACTGTGGCTAATAGGCGCGGGTTGGCCACATGCCGCGCGGCTGGCTGCGAATGGTGTCGATGTCAGCGGCGACCATGTCGGCGACCATGTCCTCGAACGACACTTCCGGTTCCCAGCCGAGCAGTTGTTTGGCCTTCTCTGGGTTGCCGACCAGTAGATCAACCTCGGCCGGGCGCATGAAGCGCTCGTCGATAACAACGTGGTCTTCCCAGTTCAGGTCGGCTGCGTCGAACGCGATCTCGCAGAGGCGCCGGACCGTGTGAGTTCGGCCTGTGGCGACGACGAAGTCCTGAGGCTCGTCCTGCTGCAGCATGAGCCACATCGCGCGGACGTAATCTCCGGCGAACCCCCAATCGCGCTGAGCGTCCAGATTGCCCAGCGAGAGTGTGGTTGCCATGCCTTCGCGGATCAGCGCGACGCCGTGGCTGATCTTGCGCGTGACGAACTCCAGGCCGCGGCGCGGACTCTCATGGTTGAAGAGGATGCCGGAGGTCGCGAACAGGTCGTACGACTCGCGATAGTTGACAGTGATCCAGTGGCCGTAGACCTTCGAGACTCCGTACGGCGAGCGTGGATAGAACGGGGTTGTCTCGGTCTGCGGGACTTCCTGGACCTTTCCGAACATCTCCGACGACGACGCCTGGTAAAAGCGAGCATCGGGCTTGGCCAGCCGGATTGCTTCGAGCATGCGTGTGACGCCGAGCGCGGTAAACTCGCCGGTCAGGACAGGCTGTTGCCAGGAGGTTGGCACGAATGACTGCGCGGCGAGGTTGTAGACCTCGTCCGGCTGGAACTCCTGAATGAGGCTGATGAGGGAGAGCTGATCGAGCAGGTCGCCGTGAACCAGCTCGATGCGGTCCATCAGGTGCGCAATACGCCCGACGGTCTCGGTGCTGGTGCGGCGCATCATGCCAATGACGCGGTAGCCCTGATCCAGAAGAAGCTCGGCGAGATAGGAGCCGTCCTGACCGGTGACGCCGGTGATGAGGGCGGTCCTGGATGGCTGATTCAATCCGCTGTGTCCTTTGCTCAGGTTCGTCGGCCAGTCTGCCAGCAACGGATGATAGACTGCGCCGCAGACGAATCCAAATGGACGAGGGTCAGGCGGATGGGCGAAGAGCGCGGGCTGACCGAGGCGATCCTGTCGCGGGCGTGGCAGGAAGGGATGTTCGCTGACGAAATGCGGACGGTCGATGGCGCTCGCCTGCGCGTCGTCTATCGCGGTGTCTGGACGTATTCCAACGGGCCAGACTTTCGAGATGCGATGCTCGAGCTCGACGGCACGCTGGTCCGGGGCGCTGTTGAGCTGCATCTGCGTGCGTCTGACTGGTGGCGGCATGGACACGACGCTGATCCCGCCTACGACGATGTCGCCTTGCACGTCGTTCTGGAATGCGACGCGGTCGGAGCGAGCGGACCGAGTGGTCGAGTCATTCCGACGGTTCGCTTGCGCGATTTCCTGACGACTTCGATTGAGCAGCTAACCGATGATAGTCGAACAGTGGTACTGGGCCCGACAGGATCGCGTCCGTGCCTGCCGACGCTCGCGGGAGGGCAGGAGGACGTCGTGCATCAAGTGCTGGCTCGCGAGGGCTGGCGGAGGTTGACGACGAAGCGACTCGCCTTTCGGCAAGCACTGGAGGACGAGACGGCAGGCGAGGTGCTCAAGCGGGGAATGCTTGATGCGCTGGGCCTGTCGCAGAATCGGGCCGGCATGGCCGCCGTCCATGAGCGCGCGCCGCTACCCGTACTGGAACAGGCCGCCGCGTCGGGGACCGCTGCACTTGGCGGCGCGTTGCTCGGCGTTGGCGGCTTCTTGCCGCTCACTCCACAGCACGCCGCTGCCGCCGACCTGTCGCCTGAAGACGTCGCGGCAGTTGAGGCGGCCGGAGCACGAATCATGGCTGAGATGCGATTGAGCAGCGTCGATTCCGCGGTCTGGGAACTGAATCGCGTGCGCCCGACGAACCATCCGGTGCGGCGCCTGATGTCGTTCTCAGATCTTCTGAGCGTGTCGTCGCCAGATGGCTTGCTTGCGACAGTCGTCGGTATTCCGCTGGACCGCCCGGATGCGTGGCGGCGCTGGCTTCGAGTATCGTCCCCGCGCCTGGGGCAGTCGCGCGCTGACCAGATCGCCGTGAACGTTTTCGCCCCGTTCCTGGCGGCATTTGCTGATGCCGTTGGCGACCAGCAGTTGGCGGAGCGGGTCGGCGAACTGTGGGATACGATGCCGGGCCGACCCGATGACGCGATAGCCCGGCAGACACTGCAGCAGATTTGCGGCGACGCGCCGTTCACGATCAAGCGCGCGATTGAGGTGCAAGGACTGCATCAGATCGGGCGGAACGGTTGCCGTGAGCTGCGGTGCTTCGAATGTCCTATCGCGCATCTGGCTGCGCAATTTGAAGCCCCGATCAACGACCTGTCGCTGATCCGTGAGTGAGGCTCAGGGCGGGGCAGGTTAGACGGTCAGTCTGCGCCAATAGGTCGTGTAGCTGGTCGCGGCTGCCGCGCCCACGCTGTGTCTTGTTGAGCCGCAGTGATAGATCTCCTCACCCGCTGGATGCAGTTGAGCGCCGGGGAAATTTCTCGATGTGTCTCGAAACGTTGGTGTGGGCATTGCACTCACGGCAATTGGACAGTGGTCGAGGCAGTCGTTGTGTTGCCGGCTGCGTCGCGGGCTTCGACGGTGACCTGCGCTTGCTTCGCGCCACTTGCCAAGATGACCAGCACGACGTACTCATCCTCGCTGGATGAATAGGGGC